>CAJTYN010000026.1:7351-25322 GCA_910584115.1 uncultured Lachnospiraceae bacterium | reverse complement strand
GGACTCCAGGATGTGATCTCTCCGGAAGAAGAGGATCAGGACGGGAGAACCCCGGACGGAGAGTTCCTGAACGAAGAGAACCCCGACGAAGAGACTCAGGAAGAGATCCCGATCGAAGATCTTCAAGACGGAGAACACCAGGAAGAAGATCTTCCAGAGGAGGGAGCTGAAGAAGAACATCCCCAGGAAGAAGGCCCCACAGAAGAGACATCCCAGGATGAGGCATCCCCGGAAGAAACCTCCCCTGCGTCCGAAGGAGAACAGCGCGCCGAGGACTCCAAGAAAGCCGCAGCGCAGATCTACTCCGATCCGGACGAAGACCTCTACGCAGGCGCTCTTGAAGATCTCGACGACGAGGAGTATGACGACGAGGAAGGCTTCGACCCGGAATCGGATTTTGCAGACCTTGCCTTCCTGGAACTGGAGGAGGGTGATCTTTGATATGAAGAGCAATAAGATCCCCATGCGCCAATGCATCGGGTGCAGGGAGATGAAGCCGAAGCGGGGACTGCTGCGCATCCTGCGGACGCCGGAAGGAGAACTGACAGTGGATCCTACGGGTAAGAAGAACGGGCGGGGGGCCTATCTCTGCTCAGATCCACAGTGTTTTGCGAAAGCCAGAAAGAGCAGAGCCCTGGAGCGTTCCTTCCAGATGAGCATCAGCCAGGACGTTTACGAGAGGCTTGAAAGGGAGTGGGAAGCATTTGAAGAGAAATAAGATATTATCTTTGGCTGGTATGGCGGCAAAAGCCGGGAAGATCGCCAGCGGGGAATTTTCCGTAGAAAAAGCGGTCAAGACAGGGAAAGGGCATCTGGTGATCCTGGCGGAAGATGCCTCGGCCAACACCAGGAAAAAGTTTACAAATATGTGCAGCTACTATGGAGTGCCCATTTTGTCCATAGAGAGCAGAGAAGTTTTGGGGAGTGCCGTCGGCAGGGGATTTCGTGCCAGTCTCGCAGTATTGGACGAAGGCTTTGCCAAGGCCATGCTGGATGCAGAAGGCCAACACCAGAAGAAGGAGGAATGTGTATGCCAAAAATGAGGATATATGAACTAGCCAGGGAACTGAGCAGGGAAAATAAAGAAGTGATCGAATATCTGAGAGGAAAAGGAGCCGACATCAAGAGCCATGCCAGCACGGTCGACGAGACACAGGCAGAGGATGTGAGGAAAAATCTGGGCAGAGGCCCGGCAGCCTCTTCTTCAGGTGAAGCGCCGAAAAAGAAGAAAAAAGTCATACGTGTATTCCGCGCTCAGAACGCCAGCGACGGGGGAAAAGAATACGCGGTAAAGAGGGAGCGCAGGTCCTCCCGTTCCGGCCAGGGCGACCAGCCAAAAGAACGGTCCAAAGAACAGTCCAAGGACCAGCCAAAGGATCAGTCCAGGCAGCAGTCCCGTCCGGCGGGCGACGACCGGCCCCGGCAGGATCAGCCCAGGCGCGGACGCGGCGGTCAGGGCCGCGACCAGAGCCAGAACCGCAGTCAGGGCCGTGACGGTCAGAGCAGGAACCAGGGTCAGGGGCGCGATCAGGGCGCAGGCAGGAGCCAGGGGCGCGACCAGGGATCAGGCAGGAATCAGGGCCAGGGCCGCGATCAGAGGAGAGACTCCGGCCGTGGTCCGAGGCGTGACCAGGGTCAGGGGCGCGACCAGGGATCAGGCAGGAATCAGGGCCGCGATCAGGGCCAGAGAAGAGACGGCCAGAATTCCCAGAGATCCGGACAGAACCGTTCCTCCGGGCAATTTAACAGAGGCAAAGGCGGCTCATCCCGTCCAGGCCAGGAACGCCGCGACAGGGATATGATCTCCGTAGAGGCCCAGTCCAAGAATCCGAAAGAGAGCAAGAAAGAGCGGGATCGCAAGAATACAAAGAACACGACACAGAGCCGCCGTCCAAACCAGAGCGGCGGGAGAAGACCGAACATGCGTCTGCCCAAAGCCCTGCAGAAGCCATCCAACCAGCACAAAGCCGAAGAGAAGAAGCCGGAGATCAAAGAGATCACACTCCCGGAGAAGATGACGATCCGTGAACTGGCCGAGAAGATGAAGATGCAGCCCTCCGTGATCGTGAAGAAACTGTTCCTGGAAGGCATGATGGTCACCGTGAACCACGAGATCGATTTCGAAAAAGCACAGGAGATCGCTCTGGGCTACGACATCATCGCCGAGCCGGAAGAGAAAGTAGACGTGATCGAAGAACTCCTGCGTGAAAAAGAAGAAGACCCGGCAGATATGGTGCCCCGTCCTCCAGTCGTCTGTGTCATGGGCCACGTAGACCACGGCAAGACCTCCCTGCTGGACGCGATCCGCGACACCAACGTGACCGACAAAGAAGCCGGCGGGATCACCCAGCGCATCGGCGCCTATATCGTGACGGTCAACGGGCAGAAGATCACATTCCTGGATACACCCGGCCACGAGGCATTTACGGCCATGCGTATGCGCGGGGCCAACGCCACGGACATCGCGATCCTGGTGGTCGCCGCGGACGACGGCGTGATGCCCCAGACCGTAGAGGCCATCAGCCATGCCAAAGCGGCCGGCATCGAGATCGTCGTAGCGATCAACAAGATCGACAAGCCGAACGCCAACATCGAGCGGGTAAAACAAGAACTCTCCGAGTACGAACTGATCCCGGAGGATTGGGGCGGCAGCACCATCTTCGTTCCCGTATCCGCCCATACAGGAGAAGGCATCGATACCCTCTTAGAGATGATGCTCCTGGTAGCGGAAGTGGCGGAACTGAAAGCCGACCCGAAACGCCAGGCCAGAGGGCTGGTGATCGAAGCGGAGCTGGACAAAGGCAAAGGCCCGGTGGCCACGATCTTGGTACAGAAAGGGACCCTCCATGTGGGCGATCACATCGCCGCAGGGGCATGCTCCGGCAAAGTCCGCGCCATGATGGACGATAAAGGACGCCGCGTAAAGAGCGCGGGGCCGTCCACACCCGTGGAGATCTTAGGCTTGAGCGATGTACCGAATGCGGGCGAGATCCTCGTAGCTTTCGACAACGATAAAGAGGCAAAATCCTTCGCCCAGACCTTCGTGGCGGAGAACAAGAAACATCTCTTAGAAGACACGAAAGCAAAACTCTCCCTGGACGATCTCTTCGATCAGATCCAGGCCGGGACCTTAAAAGAGCTGCCGATCATCATCAAGGCAGATGTACAGGGTTCCGTGGAAGCCGTAAAACAGAGCCTGCTGAAACTGACCAACGAAGAAGTGGTGGTCAAAGTGATCCACGGCGGCGTGGGCGCGATCAACGAATCAGACGTGACCTTAGCCTCCACCTCCAACGCGATCGTGATCGGGTTCAACGTACGGCCCGACGCCCAGGCAAAGGCTATCGCAGAACAGGAAGGCGTAGACCTGCGTCTCTACAAAGTCATCTACCAGGCCATCGAGGATGTGGAATCCGCCATGAAGGGCATGCTCGATCCGATCTTCGAAGAGCAGGTGATCGGGCACGGCGAAGTGCGCCAGACATTCCATGCTTCCGGCGTGGGAACGATCGCGGGTTCTTATGTATTAGACGGGCGGTTTGAGAGAAACTGTAAAGTGAGGCTCCTGCGCGAAGGGGAGCAGATCTACGAAGGCGCCCTGGCCTCCTTAAAGCGTTTCAAAGACGACGTAAAAGAAGTAAAAGCCGGATACGAATGCGGCCTTGTCCTGGAAGATTTCAACGACATCACAGAGGGCGACCAGGTAGAGGCATACATCATGGTCGAAGTGCCAAGGTAGGGATCCGGCCCAGACGAGGTTAAATAAAAAATGAGAAAAAACAGCATCAAGAGCATCCGTGTCAACGCAGAAGTGCAGAAAGAACTGAGCAACATCATCCGCAGCGAGATCAAAGATCCGCGCATCAGCCCCATGACATCCGTCGTGACCGTGGAAGTAGCGCCGGATCTGAAGACCTGCAGAGCCTACATCAGCGTCCTCGGGGATGAAAAAGCCCAGAAAGACACGATGGCGGGCCTAAAGAGCGCGGAGGGCTATATCCGCCGCCAGCTCGCGGGCAGCCTGAACATGCGCCTCACGCCCCAGATCCAGTTCATACTGGATCAGTCCATCGAGTACGGCGTGGCCATGTCCAGGAAGATCGACGAAGTGATGAAGAGATAGACCGCACAGACTGCACAGATCATAGAAAGGGGAACTGCATGGAGAGGATAGGAGAGGTCCTGGAGGGCGTGCGGACCATGGCGATCGCCGGGCATATCCGGCCCGACGGGGACTGCATAGGCTCCTGCATGGGATTGTATGGATATATAAAAGAGAATCATCCCAAGATCGCCGCTTACGTGTATCTGGAGCCGCCCGGGCAGGTATTTTCGTATATACCCCGTATAGAGGAAGTCCGATCAGACTGCGGCCCGGAACTGGAAGAAGGCTTAGACCTGCTGATCGTGCTGGACTGCAGCACCCAGGAACGCCTGGGCGTCGTGTCTGGATATTTTACCCGGGCAAAAAAGACCGTCTGCATCGACCACCACGTGAGCAACACCAGGTACGCGGACATCTGCCACGTAGAGAGCCGGGCCAGTTCCGCCGCCGAGGTGCTGTACGGACTGCTGGACTCGCAAAAAGTCAGCCGCGAGACGGCCGTCTGCATCTACACGGGCATCATCCACGACACAGGCGTCCTCCAGTACCAGTCCACCACGCCGCGGACCATGCGGATCGTGGCGGACCTGATGGAAAAAGGCATCGACCACAACAAGATCGTCGACGAGTCCTTTTACCAAAAGACCTACATCCAGAACCAGGTCATGGGCCGCGTGCTGGCGGAGAGCATCATGCTCCTTGACGGGGCCTGCATCGTGGGCGTACTGAAGAAAAAAGACCTGACCTTCTACGGCGTGGAGGGAAAAGACTTAGACGGGATCGTTTCCCAGCTCCGCCTGACAAAAGGCGTGGAAGTCGCCATCTTCCTCTACGGGCTGGATGTGATGGAATACAAAGTCAGCCTCCGCTCCAACGGCAGAGTGGATGTAAATAAAGTCGCCTCCTATTTCGGCGGCGGCGGCCACGAGCGGGCGGCGGGCTGCGAGATCCACGGCACGTCCTACGACGTGATCAATAACCTGACCCTGCACATCGAGGAACAGTTAAATGCTTGACGGGATCATCAATATCAGAAAAGAAAAAGGCTACACATCCCACGACGTGGTCGTCTGCTTAAGGGGCATCCTGGGCCAGAAAAAGATCGGCCACACCGGGACGCTGGACCCGGACGCGACAGGCGTGCTGCCCGTGTGCTTAGGCCGAGCCACCAAGCTCTGTGACCTGCTCACGGACAAAGAGAAGACATACCGGACGGTGCTCCTGCTGGGAAGAGAGACAGACACCCAGGACATCTCCGGCAAGGTCGTAAGAGAAGGAGTCCTCAGCGCGGACGAGGAAGGGATCCGGGCCTGCATCGCGGGCTTTACGGGGGAGATCATGCAGATCCCGCCCATGTACAGCGCCCGCAAGATCCAGGGGAAGAAGCTCTACGAACTGGCCCGGGAGGGCATAGAAGTAGAGCGTGAACCCCGGCCCGCCCATATCCGCCAGATCGTCATACAGAAGATAGACCTTCCCCGGGTGACCATGGAGGTGACCTGTTCAAAAGGGACTTACATCCGTACATTATGCCACGACATCGGCCAGAACTTAGGCTGCGGCGGCTGCATGGAAGAGCTGGTGCGCACCCGGGTAGGGATCTTTGGACTCGCGCAGGCGCTGACGCTGGATCAGGTGGAGACGATCAGGGACGCGGGCCAGATCGGGGACTATCTGACCGGCATCGATCAGGTGCTCGCCCAGTATCCGAAGATCGTCTGCACAGCCAGAGAGGACAGGCTGGTGGAGAACGGGAATCCGCTCCCGGTCAGGGCCCACGGACCCGAGATCTCCGGCTGGGTGCGCGTTTACGGCAGCAGCGGCATGTTCAAAGGGATCTACCAGGTCAGGCAGGGCACCGGGAAATACTTTCCGGTCAAGATGTTCTTGTAGTCAGGAGAGGATCATGAAATATGTGAGGGAAAGAAAAGAACTGTCGCTGCAGGGACCCACTGTGGTCACCCTGGGAAAATTCAACGGCATGCACCGGGGGCACCAGAAACTGATCCGGCGGGTGCTCGAACTGGGAAGATCCGGCCATGAAACAGTGGTCTGCGCCTTCGAGACACCATCTAGGAGGCTCTTGACCGGGGCGGAGCGGTACAGCCTCTTAGAAGGGATGGGCATCGATACCCTGGCGGAATGCCAGATGGATGCCCGGCTCATGCACATGCTGCCCGATGAATTCATCAGGAGAGTCCTCCTGGAGCAGATGCACGCCGGATGGGTGGTGGTGGGTTCCGACTTTAAATTCGGCTACCAGAGGAAAGGCAACGCAGCGTATCTGAAAAAAATGGGACAGGAATACGGTTTCCACGTGGAGATCCTGGACAAAGAGATGGACGGCAGCCGTCCCATCAGCAGCACATACATCCGCGAACAGCTCAACGAAGGGCATATAGAAAAGGTCAACAGCCTTTTGGGCTACACATTCTCCACTACAGGAGAGGTGGTCCACGGGCGCGGCCTGGGACACACGATCGGGATCCCCACCACGAACCTGATCCCGCCCAAGGAGAAACTGATGCCGCCCAACGGCGTCTACGCCACCCGCTCCAGATTTCCCCACAGGGAATATCTCGGCATCACCAATGTGGGCTACAAGCCGACGGTGGGCGGAGAGGATTTCCTCGGGGTGGAGACATATCTCTTCGACTGCCACGAGGATCTCTACGGTGTGCAGTCCACGGTGAGCTTTTACCGGTTCCTCCGCTACGAGAGGAGATTCGCATCACTGCAGCAGCTGAAAGAACAGCTGCTCAGGACAGACGTTTCACAGGCAAAAGAGTTTTTTGCAAAAGGTACCATATGATAAATGTGCATCGTGCACAGAAATGGAGGGAGACATGTCAGCATTGAGTGTTATCCTGGGGCTCATGGGAGGCCTGGGTCTCTTTTTGTATGGAATGCAGTTGATGAGCGACGGCCTGGAGAAAGTGGCCGGCGCGAAGATGAGGAGCGTGCTGGAATTTTTTACAAAAAACCGTTTTATGGGGATGCTGGTGGGCGTCGTGTTCACAGCGATCATCCAGTCCTCCAGCGCGACGACCGTGATGGTGGTCAGCTTCGTCAACTCCGGATTGATGGATCTGATGCAGGCGGCCGGGGTGATCATGGGTGCCAACATCGGTACGACCGTGACTTCCCAGCTGATCTCATTTAACCTGTCCGAATGGGCGCCCATGTTCATCATGATCGGCGTGGTCATGAACAGCTTCTGCAAAAACAGGAAAGTCGTCCGTTTCGGGGAAGTGGTCTTAGGCTTCGGTATCCTCTTCATGGGCCTCTCGACCATGTCCGGATCCATGGCTGTGTTAAAAGAATCGCCTGCGATCACTCACTTGCTGGGATCTTTGGAAAACCATTATCTGGCGATCCTGATGGGCTTCGTGATCACCGCGATCCTGCAGAGCTCCTCGGCGACTGTGGGTATCGTCCTGCTGCTGGCCAGCCAGGGACTCTTAGGCATCCAGATCTGCTTCTTCATCATCCTGGGCTGCAACATGGGTTCCTGCGTATCCGCGCTGCTGGCCAGCCTGGGCGGCAAGCCGGATGCGAAGAGAGCGGCCTGGATCCATTTCCTGTTCAACATCGCGGGTTCGATCTTGATCTTGCTGGTGCTGACCGTGGCGTTAGGTCCGATCACCGGCTTCATCGAGCAGATCTCCGGGCATAACCCGGCCCGTGAAGTGGCCAACGCCCATACGATCATCAAGATCGTCGAGGTGATCGTGCTGTTCCCGTTCATCCAGTGGATCGTGAAGCTGACTTACAAGATCGTGCCGGGAAGGGAACAGGCGGTGGAAGAAGAGATGCGGCTGGAATACATCGGCGAGAAAAATGTGTTCTCCCCTGCGACGGCCGTGTTTGACGCCACGAAAGAGCTGGAGCGCATGGGTTACATGGCTGTGGAAAATCTAAAACGGGCCATGGCCGGGCTGTTGGACCTGGATGAGGCGAAGATCCAGGAAGTCTACAAGGTGGAAAAGACCATCGACTTCCTCAATGAGGCGATCACCGATTACCTGGTGGCCCTCAACCAGGCCACGATCCCCGTGGAGGACGCTCAGAGCATCGGCGGCCTCTTCCATGTGGCCAATGACATCGAGCGCATCGGCGACCACGCGGAGAATGTGGCGGACGCGGCGAAGATGCGCATCGAACAGGATCTGGATATGAGCGCCCAGGCTCGCTCAAGTCTCACGGAGATGCTGGATATGGTGGTGAAGATCACCGTCTACGCCCTGGATATGTTCTCCAACAACAACCAGGAACACATGCAGGAGATCCTGGACCTGGAGGATCAGGTAGACGAGATGGAGCGCAGACTCCAGCAGGACCATGTGGACAGGCTCACCAGGAACGAATGTACGCCGGCCGCCGGGATGGTCTACTCGGATATCGTATCGGGGCTTGAGAGAGTCTCCGACCATGCGACCAACATCGCTTTCTCCATAGCGGAGGAGCCGGAGAGCTGAAAAAGAAAACAGTTTACAAGAGATCCTATCTATGCTATACTGAACGAGCATGAAAACAGCCCATATTCAGAAACCGGACTCTCCGACCATTTCTTGATATGCGGCGCCGATAAGAAGAGTATGAGGAGGAGACATAAAAATGATCTCAAAAGAAAAGAAGGCAGCGATCATGAAGGAATACGCCCGGACAGAGGGCGACACCGGTTCACCGGAGGTGCAGGTCGCGGTCCTGACAGCAAGGATCCAGGAACTGACAGAGCATCTGAAAGTGCACCACAAGGATCATCATTCCAGACGTGGGCTTTTGAAGATGGTAGGCCAGAGACGCGGATTGTTAGCTTATTTGAAGAAAACTGACATTGAGAGATACCGTGCGCTGATCGAACGGTTAGGGCTGAGGAAATAAGGTATATGTGCAGTTCAGGGGCGGGGCGATCCGCCCCTTTTAGAGCGTGTATGAAGACCGCTCTGGCATAGAGCCAAGAAAGGAAAAGATATATGTACAAAAGTTATTCCATGGAATTGGCAGGCAGGACACTGCGCATCGACATCGGCCGGGTGGCCGGGCAGGCCAACGGCGCGGCCCTGATGTTTTACGGTGATACGACGGTCTTATCCACTGCCACCGCATCCGAGAAGCCCAGGGAGGGGATCGATTTCTTTCCCTTAAGTGTAGAATACGAAGAGAAGATGTACGCCGTGGGCAAGATCCCAGGAGGCTTTAACAAACGCGAGGGGAAGGCCAGCGAACATTCCGTGCTCACCTCCAGGGTGATCGACCGGCCGATGCGTCCGCTGTTCCCGAAGGATTACAGGAATGATGTCACATTGAACAATATGGTCATGTCCGTGGATCCGGAATGCAACCCGGAGATACCGGCCATGCTGGGATCCGCCATCGCCACATGCATCTCGGACATTCCCTTTGACGGGCCGTGCGCAGCCACACAGGTGGGGCTGATCGACGGGAAGTTCATCATCAATCCGTCCCTGGCCCAAAAAGACGTCTCCGACCTGCAGCTCACGGTGGCCTCCACCAGGGAAAAGGTCATCATGATCGAGGCGGGCGCCAATGAAGTGCCGGAGGATCAGATGATCGAGGCCATATACAAGGCCCACGAGGTCAACCAGGAGATCATCGCCTTTTTCGATGGGATCATCGCGGAAGTGGGGAAACCCAAGCATGGATACGAGAGCTACGCGGTGCCCCAGGAAGTGGTGGACGCGCTGATGGATCTGATACCGGCCCAGGAGATGGAGGAGGCCGTCTTCACAGATGTGAAACAGGTGCGCGAGGCAAATATCCGCGCGATCGAGGAGAAAGTCGCCCAGGCCTGGGAGGACAAGGAAGACTGGCTGCCCTATATCGGGGATGCCGTTTACCAGTATCAGAAAAAGACCGTGCGCAAGATGATCTTAAAAGACCGCAAGCGTCCGGACGGAAGGGAGATCACCCAGATCCGCCCGCTGGCCGCGGAGATCGACATCGTGCCCAGGGTACACGGATCGGGCATGTTCACCAGAGGACAGACCCAGATCTGTACGATCACCACGCTGGCGCCCCTGGCGGACGCACAGAGGATCGACGGGCTGGACGAGATGGAGACATCCAAACGGTATATGCATCACTACAATTTCCCGTCCTACTCCGTAGGCGAGACGCGTCCCTCAAGAGGACCGGGCCGCCGGGAGATCGGACATGGCGCTCTGGCAGAAAAAGCACTGCTGCCGGTCCTTCCCTCGGAAGAAGAATTTCCCTATGCCATCCGTACAGTCTCAGAGACTTTTGAGTCAAACGGATCCACATCCCAGGCAAGTGTCTGCGGATCCACACTGTCTCTGATGGCGGCAGGCGTACCCATCAGAAAACCGGTGGCCGGGATCTCCACAGGTCTGGTGACGGGGGAGACGGATGACGACTATGTGGTCCTCACGGATATCCAGGGGCTGGAAGATTTCTTCGGCGACATGGATTTCAAAGTGGCCGGGACACACGACGGCATCACGGCCATCCAGATGGACATCAAGATCCACGGGCTGACCAGGCCCATCGTAGAGGAAGCCATACGCAGGACAAAAGAGGCCAGGGAATACATCCTGACCGAGATCATGGAGCCATGCATCGCCAAGCCCAGGGAGTCCGTAGGCCCGTATGCGCCGAAGATCATCCAGATCCAGATCGATCCCCAGAAGATCGGGGATGTGGTGGGCCAGCGCGGCAAGACCATCAACCAGATCATCGACGAGACGGGAGTGAAGATCGACATCTCCGACGACGGCGCGGTATCGATCTGCGGCACGGAACAGGAAGGCATGGATAAGGCCGCGGAGATGGTGAGGATCATCACGACGGATTTCGAGGCCGGACAGATCTTCGTGGGCAAGGTCGTCAGCATCAAAGAATTCGGTGCATTCCTGGAATTTGCACCGGGCAAGGAGGGATTGGTACACATCTCGAAGCTGGCCAAGAAACGTGTGGACCGGGTGGAAGATGTGCTGACCCTGGGCGATAAAGTGAAAGTCGTCTGCCTCGGCAAAGACCGGATGGGCAGGATCAGCTTTAGTATAAAAGATCTCCCTGCGGAGGTATAAGATCGCAGAGATCCATAGGAGGGACGGGTGTGCGTTACCATAATATCACGAAAGACGATATGTTAAATGGATCGGGCCTGCGCGTGGTCCTGTGGGTGTCCGGATGCGTCCACTGCTGTCCCC
Organism: uncultured Lachnospiraceae bacterium; assembly: GCA_910584115.1. Classification (GTDB taxonomy): domain Bacteria; phylum Bacillota; class Clostridia; order Lachnospirales; family Lachnospiraceae; genus MGBC164599. The sequence continues at coordinate 14,024 of CAJTYN010000026.1, read as the reverse complement.
AGTGCCACAACCCCATCACATGGGATCCCAACGGGGGACTCCCCTTCACCGATGCACAAAAGCAGGAGATCTTTCAGGAATTGGACAAAGACTATATCTCCGGGATCACATTCAGCGGCGGCGATCCCCTGCATATCCGCAATATCACGGAAGTCACGGCCCTGGCCCGGGAGATCACCCAGAGATACCCGTCGAAGACCATCTGGCTCTATACGGGATATCTGTGGGAAGAGATCAAGGACCAGGAGATCGTAGGCTATCTGGACGTGTTGGCGGACGGAGAATTTCAGGTGGGGAAAAAAGAGCAGGGACTGCAGTGGGTCGGCAGCAGCAACCAGAGGGTCATCGATGTGAAAAAGACCCTGGAGCAGGGCCGGGTGATCCTGTGGACAGACAGCGCGGCAAAAAACGGAGGATGACATGAGGCGGATAGGACGATTTTATAAAGTGAGTTTCCAGCGTTTCAGGGAAGACTGGGAGGAGATCTTAAAGGTCTTTCCTCTGGACGGCGCGGAGGATGTACAGTCCATCTACGATCAGATCCAGATGCCCCAGAGGGCGACCCGGGGCAGCGCGGGGTATGACTTTTACGCACCGGTCCGGATCACGCTGGGGCCTGGGGAGAGCATACGGATCCCCACGGGCATCCGGGCCGAGATGGAAGAGGGCTGGGTCCTGACCTGTTATCCCAGGAGCGGGCTCGGTTTTAAATATCGTATGCAGCTTGATAATACAGTGGGCGTGATCGACAGCGATTATTTTTATTCCGACAACGAAGGGCATATCCAGGCAAAGATCACCAACGACAGCCAGGAGGGGAAGACCCTGACCATCCCCGCGGGGACCGGGTTCATGCAGGGGATCTTCCTGGAATACGGCATCACGGTGGACGATGAGGCTAAAGAGGTGCGCAACGGCGGCCTGGGGAGCACCACCGGCAGATGAGGGTCTTAAGTCCATGAAAAAGATCCCGCAAGATGCGCGGGATCTTAAGATCACTCCTGTCTTGATCCTGTTTTACTCCTCATCCAGGGGGACTCCGGCCTCTTCATCCTTCCGGGCATTTTCCAAGATCCGGTCGAAGGCTTCTGAAGCCGCCCGATACTCGTCCTCGTCTTCGATGTTGGCCAGGATGGGGTCGCCCTGCTCTGTTTTGCTGAAAGCGAACAGGAAGACTTCACCGTCATGGTTCTTTCCCTGGTCGTCCAGCGGCAGGAGGGCGATGTACTCCGTCTCCTCCACCGGGAATACGGTGAGGATGGCGCAGTCCACCTCCGTGTCGTCTTCCATGGTCAGTGTGATCGTGCTGGGAGTGTTGCCATTCCCCTGGTTGATATTCGATGAGCAATTACTCGTGCAGGAAGCACAATCTGCAGGTGAGCAGCCCGCGTTTGGCAGGTCTTTATCATTTTCTTGAGACATGATCTTTTCCTCGTTTCTAAAATTCTGTTTCTATCTGTTCATATTTAAGATCGATCTAGATCTTGATATTAACTTTAACAGATAAATTAGGGGATTGCAAGGTTTAGAGAAAAAAACTATAATAATGTTACGGTAAAAGAGCAGATTTCATGAACGGAGGACATATATGAGACTGATCTCATGGAATGTGAACGGCATACGCGCCTGTATGAAAAAGGGATTCGAGGATTTTTTCCAGGAGGCGGACGCGGATATCTTCTGTATCCAGGAGAGCAAATGTCAGGAAGGGCAGGTGGCGCTGGAACTGCCGGGCTATGAGCAGTATTGGTCCTATGCCCGCAGAAAAGGCTATTCCGGGACGGCGGTCTTCACGAAGCGGGAGCCGCTGGAGGTCCGTTACGGCATGGGCATCGAGGAACATGACCAGGAGGGGCGGATGGTCACGCTGAGGTTCCCCGAGTTCTATCTGGTCAATATGTACGTGCCCAATTCTCAGGACGGGCTGGCCCGGCTGTCCTACAGGCTGGACTGGGAGCGGGACTGCCTGGACTATCTGTGCAGATTGGAAGAGGAGTGTCCGGTGATCTTCTGCGGGGACTTAAACGTGGCCCATCAGGAGATCGATCTGAAAAATCCGGAGCGCAATCGAAAAAATCCAGGTTTCACAGATGAGGAGCGGGCGTGTTTTACGAAAATGCTCTCCCACGGGTTCATCGATACATTCCGGTATCTTTATCCGGATCTGGAGGGCGCGTATTCCTGGTGGTCATACCGCTACGGCGCCCGTGCCAGGAACGCGGGGTGGCGCATCGACTATTTCTGCGTCTCACCGAAGCTCGCGGATGCCCTGCAGGACGCGAAGATCCACAGCCAGATCATGGGGTCGGACCACTGTCCCATAGGATTGGAGCTGGATCTGTGACCTGAATATATGCCGCCTATCCGGCGGCGGACTTTTTAAAGTAACGACCAAGAAAAGGAGGCCCGTATGGATGACAGGATGTTGAGCTTGAAGAAGGGAAACCCCAGGGTGTTGGGAGTTACGGAGGGAGGAGGGGGATACGATCTTGTCCGGGCTGTGCCGAAAGGCAGCGAAGCCAGCCTGCTGTTCTATGAGAAAGGCGCGGCAGAGCCCTGGCAGGAGATCCCTCTGACAGACCAGTACCGGATAGGCGGCCTTCTGGCGGTCCATGTCACAGGCCTGGATCCAAAAAGGGACGAGTATAACTACCGGATCGACGGCCAAGTAGCGCCGGATCCCTGCGCGCCGCTCCTGCGCGGATGCGGCGGTTTCGGGGAACTCCCGGATCCACAGGCGCCCCATCAGATCCGCTGCGGCCTCTTTCCATCGGGGGACGATGCCTGGGAGGAGACAGAGCCTCTCGCGACCCCCTATGAGGACACGATCATCTACAAAGTCCATGTGCGCGGCTACACCATGCACAGAAATTCCAAAGTCCGTCGGAAGGGGACGTTTGCCGGGCTTGCGGAGAAGATCCCGTATCTGAAGGAGCTGGGCATCACGGCGCTGGAGCTGATGCCGGCCTATGAGTTTCAGGAGATCATGCTGCCCCAGGAGATGCCGCTGGCGTATGCGTATAAGATGAAAGAGAGATTCCCGCTGAATTTCTGGGGGTATACACAGGGGTTTTATTTTGCCCCGAAGAGCGCATACAGTTACAGCATAGACCCGATACAGGAGTTTCGGGGATTGGTGAGAGCGCTCCACGCGGCCGGGATCGAATGCATCATGGAATTTTATTTTCCGGAAGACTGCGATCCGCTGCTGGTGCTCTGTGCGGTCAGGCACTGGAAGATCAATTACCACATCGACGGTTTCCATCTGGTGGGGCCGGGTGTTCCGGGAGGGCTTTTGGCGTCCGATCCGCTCCTCAGCCATACGAAGCTGATATCCGAGGGCGGAGGTCTGGGTGAAAATCTGGCGGAGTACAACGCGGGCTTTAAGGTGGATATGCGCAGATGGTTAAAGAGCGACGAGGGATCCATGGGGAATGCCCTGGCCCGGATGCGGCGAAATCCAAAAGACCATGCGGTGATCAATCATATGGCGGACCAGAACGGCTTTACCCTCCAGGATATGGTCTGTTATGAGAAGAAACATAACGAGGCGAACCGGGAAGACAACCAGGATGGGAGCGACTACGACCATTCCTGGAACTGCGGCGTGGAAGGTCCGACCCGCAGAAGATCCGTCCGGATGCTGCGCGACCGCCAGGTGAAGAACGCCGTCCTCATGCTCATGCTCAGCCAGGGCGTTCCCCTGCTCTACGGGGGCGACGAGTTCGGCAATTCCCAGCAGGGCAATAACAACGCCTACTGTCAGGACAATGAGATCGGATGGGTGGACTGGGGCCGGGCCAAACGGTTTCGGGAGCTGACGGATTTCGTCCGGGAGGTCATCGCTTTCCGTAAGGAGCACAAGGTCCTGCACATGGCCCGGGAGCCCCAGGGCGTCGATTACCGCAGCCTGGGGTATCCGGATATATCCTATCACGGACAGCGGGCCTGGTATGGGGATACGGAGCCGTCCAGCCGTCAGGCGGGGATCATGTATTATGAGGGCTACGGGCAGGATGAAAAGGCGCAGGGATTCATCTACCTGGCCTGCAACCTGTACTGGGAACCCCAGCGGCTGGCGCTCCCGAATATCCCGGAAGAAATGCGGTGGAGGGCCGTCCTGGGGACCTGTGGGGGTGAAGAGCAGGACGCGCCGCAGTTCGAGGAGGACTATGTGCTGGTGCCGGCCCGTACCATCGTGGTGCTGGCGGCTGGAGAAGAAGATGTTTTGCAAGAAGGAGGTGGCCATGCATCCCTGGAAGCATTTGAAGACGATCACACGGCATAAATGGATGGTCATGGTCTATTGTTTCCGCGTGGGTCTGTACAGACAGGGGATCCTTCACGATCTGTCGAAATATTCGCCGGTGGAATTCCTGGTGGGATGCAGATATTACCAGGGGTACAGGAGTCCCAATAATGGTGAGCGGGAAGAGAGGGGGCTGTCCACCGCCTGGCTCCATCATAAAGGGCGCAACAAGCATCATTTCGAGTATTGGGTGGATTATGCCCTGGGCGTGGATACAGTGATCGCGGGGGTGCCTATGCCCCGCAGATATATCGTGGAGATGGTCATGGACCGGATCAGCGCGTGCAGGAACTACAGCGGGGATACATACACGGATGCGGCCCCGCTGGAATATTATCTGAAGAACAAGGACCGTCTCTGGTTCATGCATAAAGACACGAAGCGTGAACTGGAGGGTCTGCTGCGGATGTTATCGGAGAAGGGGGAAGAGAGGACATTTGCCTATATCCGCCGGGTCTATCTGCCGGCGGATGAGCGAAAGAGAAGGAGGAAAAAGCAGTGAGTGGCAGTACAGTATTGATCATTTTGTCGGCGTTCGTCATCTATCTGGCCATGATGGTCGTGATCGGCGCCGTGTACATGAAGAGGACCAGCAACGCGGAGGATTATTTCCTGGGAGGCCGTGGACTGGGCGGCTGGGTGGCCGCGCTCTCGGCGCAGGCATCGGATATGAGCGGATGGCTGCTGATGGGCCTGCCAGGGGCGATATACGCCATGGGCACGGGGCAGTCGTGGATCGCCATCGGCTTGTTCATCGGCACGGTGTGCAACTGGGTGTTCATCTCGGCGCGGCTGCGCAGGTACACCATCGTCGCCAATAATTCGCTGACGCTCCCGGCCTATTTTGAAAACCGGTTCCGGGATGAGAAGAGGATCCTGCTCCTGCTCTCGTCGATCGTGATCGTCGTCTTCTTCCTGGTCTACACGGCCTCGGCCCTGGCCGCGGGAGGGACGCTGTTTCATTCTGTCTTCGGACTGGATTACCATGTCGCTCTGGCGATCGGTGCGCTGGTCATCCTGGCCTATACATTCATGGGCGGGTTCATGGCCGTGTGTACGACAGACTTTATCCAGGGCACATTGATGCTGATCGGGCTTCTGGCCGTACCGATCGTGGCTTGGACATTGGTGGGAGGGGATTTTAGGGGCCTCCTGGAACAGAGCCAGGTGGCAGGCGGCGCGGACGCCTATCTGAACCTGTTCTCAAACGGCGGAAAACCGTACCGGGCCATCGATATCATCTCCCAGCTGGCCTGGGGGCTGGGCTACTGCGGCATGCCCCATATCCTGACCCGTTTCATGGCGGTGAAGAATGAGAGAGAATTGAAGAAATCCCGGGTGATCGCGATCGTCTGGGTGGCGTTATCCCTGGGCGCGGCGTGTGTCATCGGTGTCCTGGGGCGCGCATACCTTTACCCGGTGATCTTAGGAACGGAGGGGCAGGCTTCCACGGAGAGCGTGTTCATCGAGATGATCACGAAAGTATTTACCAAGGATATGGCGCTGCCTTTTATCGGCGGCATCTTCCTGTGCGGGATCCTCGCGGCGATCATGTCTACAGCAGACTCCCAGCTTCTGGTGGCGGCCTCCTCAGTCTCTGAGGATATCTACCGCAGCTACATCCATCCGGAAGCCGACGGCAAGAAAGTCCTGCGCATCAGCAGGATCACGGTGGCGGTGGTGGCGATCCTGGCTTTCATCATCGCATGGGATCCCAACAGCAGTATCATGGGACTCGTCTCCAATGCCTGGGCGGGCTTAGGCTCCGCGTTCGGTCCGATCGTGCTGCTCTCCCTGTTCTGGAAGAGGACGAACTTGGCAGGCGCTGTGGCCGGGATCTTGAGCGGCGGCCTCGCCGTCATCATATGGGATTACATCCCGCTGGCAGGCGGACAGACACTGGGAGCCGCCACAGGTCTTTACTCATTGGTGGTGGGCTTTGCACTGAGCAGTCTGATGATCGTGGTGTGCAGCCTGGCCACAAGAGCACCCTCACAGGAGATTCTGGATGAGTTTGAGCGGGTGCAGAAAGGTGCAGAGCGATAAGATACAACGTATGGGACAGGCGCAGTCAGAAGAGCTTTATGACTGTGCCTGTTTTATTAAAATCTGCAAAATATCGGGAACATTTTATAAAAGCTATTGCTATATCATCGGAAATATGGCATGATGGGTGGACAGAAAAGGAAGGGGGGAGGAGAAGATGTTAGAGGCAAAAGATCTGGAAATGATCGCGGAGGTCGTGACGAGAGCCATAGAGCCATTGCGGGATGATATCGCAGAGGTCCGGACTGAGATAGCCGGACTGCGGGCCGAGATGGACGAGCTGAAGGCGGAAGTAGCGAAACTGCGGACAGAAATGGA
>CAJTYN010000026.1:0-7251 GCA_910584115.1 uncultured Lachnospiraceae bacterium | reverse complement strand
CAGATATGGAAAGCCTGAAAGACACTGTCGCCCGGTTAGAGAGCAGGACGACTGCTGTTGAGCTGACGTTGGAGAACGAAACGAACAAGGGCATCCATATCATCGCAGAAGGCCATCAGGATCTGGACCGGAAACTCAACCAGGCATTGAAGATCGAGGAGGAGAAGGAGATACCCATGCTCCGGGTCAACTATCTGGAGAGCGAGCTGTGCAAGGTCAAGAGCAGATTGAAAGAAATAGCATGAAGAAACCGCAGATATCCACGTTTTTTCTGTGGAACTTGCAAGTTGTTTTTGCCGGTAAAATATGTTATCGTAGGGGACAGGAATAAAAATCAGCAGTACGCAGGAAAGAAGGTGAAACTGTGGTCGGATTAGATCAGATAAAGACGGTCTTAAATTCGTACGCAGGGCCATTGGTAGAAGTGAGGGATTCACTTTGACCTGGCTCGCAAAGAGAAGAGGATCGAAGAACTAGAGCGGGAGATGGAGGCGCCTGATCTCTGGGATGACCCGCAGCGTTCCCAGGAGATGATGCGGGATCTGAAGTATCTCAAGAGCGATCTGGAGACATACAGGGAGCTGGAGGGGCAGATGGAAGACATGGAGACACTGCTCGAGATGGGATACGAAGAAGAAGATCCCGACGTGATCCCGGAACTCGAAGAGATGCTGAGAGATTTTCAGGTGTCCTTTGAGAAGATACGCATGAAGACACTCCTGTCCGGCGAGTATGACCAGGACAATGCCATCGTCACGCTCCATGCCGGGGCAGGCGGGACAGAGGCCTGTGACTGGGCGAGCATGCTCTATAGGATGTTCACCCGCTGGGGGGAGGATAAGGATTTCTCCATGGAAGTGCTCGATTATCTGGATGGGGATGAGGCGGGCATCAAGTCGGTGACCTTTGAGGTGCGGGGCGAGAACGCATATGGATACTTGAAGTCAGAGAAAGGCGTACACCGCCTGGTGCGCATATCGCCTTTTAATGCGGCGGGGAAGCGCCAGACCTCTTTCGTGTCCTGTGATGTGATGCCGGATATCGAGGAGGACTTAGACATTGAGATCAGGGACGACGATCTGCGGATCGATACGTACCGTTCCAGCGGCGCCGGCGGCCAGCATATCAATAAGACCTCATCGGCGATCCGCATCACCCATCTGCCCACGGGGATCGTGGTGCAGTGTCAGAATGAGCGTTCCCAGCATATGAATAAGGATAAAGCCATGCAGATGCTCAAGGCCAAACTCTATCTGTTAAAACAGCAGGAGAACGAGGCGAAGCTGTCCGGCATCCGGGGGGAGGTCTCGGACATCGCCTGGGGAAATCAGATCCGGTCTTATGTCATGCAGCCCTATACCATGGTCAAAGATCACCGGACCGGATACGAGATGGGCAATGTGGAAGCAGTCCTCGACGGGGAGCTGGATCCGTTCATCAATTCATATCTGAGATTTATGGCCACAGGCCACGCGGACCAGTCATGATCCCATGAAAGAACCAAGGGAGGGCGCGGCAGCGGGAGTTTATACTCTGCTGCTGCGTCTCTTTTGCGGAAAAAAGGCTTGCGAAAAAGGCTGAAATATGCTAATATATCTTTCGTCAAAAAACAAATGTATTTCATATACAAACAAAGGAATGTGCGGCAAATGGAAGATCCAAAGAAACGCCAGAAATATTATGTAGTCCGAGAGAAGGCAGTCCCGGAGGTATTGATACTGGTGGTGGAGGCCAAGAGGCTGCTGGATTCCGGTAGGGCAGAGACGGTGCAGGAAGCCACGGACAAGGTGGGGATCAGCAGGAGTTCTTTTTATAAATACAAGGATGATATCTTTCCTTTCCATGCGGAGACAAAGGGGAAGACCATCACTTTTATCATACAGATGGATGACAGGCCGGGGATCCTCTCAGATGTGCTGCGGACGATCGCGCATTTTGACGGAAATATCCTGACCATCCATCAGAGCATCCCGATCAACGGGATCGCTATGCTCACCCTGAGCGTGGATATCCTCCCAGCCAGCGGCGATGCGGGCGCGATGGTGGAAAATATCGAACAGCTGCCGGGGATCCATTATCTGAAGATATCAGGAAGCGAATGAAAGGGGCAGACAGATGAAATATGTAGTGATCTTAGGGGACGGCATGGCAGATGAGCCGATAGAGGCCCTGGACGGCAAGACGCCGCTGGCTTTTGCCAGGACTCCGGCCATGGACAGCCTGGCGGCGAAAGGCGAGATCGGGCTGGTGCATACCATACCGGAAGGGATGAGTCCGGGCAGCGATACGGCGAACCTGTCCGTCCTGGGGTACGATCCCAAGCAGTATTACACAGGGCGCTCCCCGCTGGAAGCCCTGAGCATCGGCGTAGAGATGCAAAAGAGTGATGTGGCGCTCAGATGCAATCTGGTCACCCTGACAGAAGACGATGCGCCTTACGATGAGCAGAGGATCTTAGACCACAGTTCCGACGAGATCAGCACAGAGGACGCGCGCGTACTGCTGGAAGCCGTGGCGAAAGAGATGGAAGACGAGACATATCGTTTCTATGTGGGGACCAGCTACAGGCATTGTCTCATATGGAAGAACGGGACCGTGACAGGACTGACGCCTCCCCACGACGTGCTGGAGCAGCGGATCCGAGCATATCTGCCAAAAGATGAGAAGCTGCTGCAGATGCAGCGGCGCAGTTACGAGATCCTAAGGGAACACCCGCTGAATGTAGAGCGCAGGGCTAAAGGTCTGCACCCGGCCAACAGCCTCTGGTTCTGGGGCGCCGGGACCAGGCCGGCCCTGTCCTCTTTTGAGGAGGCCCATCATAAAAAAGGCGCGATGATCTCAGCGGTGGACCTGCTCAAGGGCATCGCCGTAGGCGCCGGCATGGACAACATCCTGGTGGAAGGGGCCAATGGGGGCCTGGATACGGATTATGAGGGAAAAGCCCGGGCGGCGGTCAAGGCCCTGGCAGAAGACGGTTACGATCTTGTCTACGTGCATGTGGAAGCGCCGGATGAGATGGGACACCAGGGCAGCGCCGAAAAGAAAGTACGCGCGATCGAATATCTGGACCAGCGCGTCATACGTCTGATACAGGAGGGGCTGGAGGCGGCCGGGATCGATCACCGGATGCTGATCATGCCGGATCACCCCACACCGATCCGCGTGCGGACCCACACGGCCTCCCCGGTGCCCTACCTGCTCTATGACAGCACGGCGCCCCAAAAGAGGGAATGGAGATACCAGGAGGACCAGGCGAAAGAGAGCGGGAACGTGGTCGCCCATGGATGGGATATGATGAAACGTCTGTTTCAGGAAGATTGATGATAAAGGAGAGTAGCATGTTGATCGTAAAAAAATTTGGCGGCACATCCGTCGCCAACAAAGAGAGGATCTTCAATGTGGCAAGGCGCTGCATCGAAGACTACAAAAAAGGAAATGACGTGGTGGTCGTTTTATCCGCGATGGGAAAATACACGGATGAACTGATCGAGATGGCGCAGGATATCACGCCCCGGCCTCCAAAGCGGGAGATGGATATGCTCTTTACCATCGGCGAGCAGATGTCCGTGGCGCTGATGGCGATGGCCTTAAACAGCTTAGGCGTACCGGCCATCTCACTGAATGCCTTTCAGGTGACCATGCACACCACGAGCGCCTACGGGAACGCCCGTCTCAAGAGGATCGACACCGACCGGCTCAACAGGGAGCTGGAAGACGGGAAGATCGTGGTGGTGACCGGTTTCCAGGGGATCAACAAATACGACGATTACACGACCCTGGGGCGGGGCGGTTCCGATACGACGGCGGTGGCCCTGGCGGCGGCCCTGCGGGCGGATGCCTGCGAGATCTACACAGATGTGGACGGCGTATACACAGCCGATCCTAGGCTGGTGCCCACGGCAAAAAAATTAAAAGAGATCACATACGAGGAGATGCTGGATCTGTCCACATTGGGGGCGGGCGTGCTGCACAACCGTTCCGTGGAGATGGCGAAAAAATACGGTGTGACACTGGTGGTGCGGTCCAGTATGAACGAGGTAGAAGGAACTGTGGTGAAGGAGGATGTTGAAGTGGAGAGAATGCTGGTAAGTGGGGTTGCGTTGGACAAAAAAGCAGACCGGATAGCCGTGATCGGGCTGAAAGATGAGCCTGGCATCGCTTTCAAAGTATTCGACTGTCTGGCGAGGAAAAATATCAATGTGGATGTGATCTTGCAGTCCATCGGGCGAAATGGCACGAAAGACATCTCATTTACGATCGACGACGGGGACATTGACGAGGCCATGGCGGTCCTGGAGGCAAATAAAGCCCGTCTGGCTTTCGAGAGTCTGGAATGTGAGACGAAGATCGCGAAGCTGTCCATCGTGGGCGCGGGCATGATGAGCAACCCGGGCGTAGCCGCGAAGATGTTCGAGACATTGTATAACGCAAATATCAATATCAATATGATCTCCACCTCCGAGATCCGGATCACTGTGCTGATCGATGAAGCCGAAGGGGAGCGCGCGATCAAAGCCGTACACGACGCTTTCGGTCTGGCCGAGTGATCACAGGGCCAGATGAAAGGCCAGAAGGAGGATATTCTTCGATATCCAGTTGGCGAGGATGATCCCTATGGCGATATAGAGGTAGATATCCCGAAAGGCCATGCCCCGCAGGAGGAAATGGCTCTTGAGAGAGCTTTTTCCTGAAAAGAGCGCCAGCAGATTGCGCAGCAGATAGATCCCATAGACCGCCGTACCGTACAGGACGACGGGGTGATAGATCAGGGACGCGAGAAAATGCCCGTGCAGCAGCGCGAGGAAGGCGCGGGTGCCGCCGCAGCCCGGACAATACAGCCCCGTGAGCCTGAAAAAAAGACAGGGCGGTAATGTGACCCGGGCCGCGGCGAGTAGAGCGAGCAGCCCGATGAGTGCGGCGGCCAGAGTCAGGCTTGTCAGAAAGATCTTTTTTTGTCCGTGGTCATCCATTACATTCATGGTATCTACTATACCATATGGAAAGGATAGAATCTAGATATGATGTACGCAGGTTTTGCAGCGGTTTATGATATGTTCATGGACAACATCCCGTATGGGCAGTGGGCCGAGTACGTATGCAGCCTTCTGCGGGAGCATCAGATCACAGACGGGCTCGTCCTGGAGCTGGGCTGCGGCACGGGCAGCATGACCCAGCTCCTGGCCGAGGCGGGATATGACATGATCGGGGTGGATCAGTCCCCTGAGATGCTGCAGGCTGCGGTGGAGAAGCGGGATGAGAGCGGCCGGGATATCCTGTATCTGCTCCAGGATATGCGGGCATTCGAACTGTATGGTACGGTGCGGGCCATCGTCTGTGTCTGTGATTCCCTGAATTATATCACAGAGCCAGAGGACCTGCTCCAGGTATTCAGGCTGGTCTATAATTATCTGGATCCGGGCGGGGTCTTCATCTTTGATCTGAACACTGTCTATAAATATGAGGAGATCCTGGGCGACTGCACGATCGCGGAGGACCGGGACGCGGCCAGTTTTATCTGGGAGAATGGATACGACACCGAAAAGAGGCTGAACATCTATCAGCTGGCCATCTTCCTGCGGGACGAGGACGGGCGTTATTCGAAGTACGAAGAGACGCACATCCAGAGGGCTTACCCGGTGGAGGAAGTACAAGATCTGTTAAGAGAGGCCGGGCTTGATTTCGTGGCGGCTTATGACGCGTTTACCCGGCAGCCGGTCAGGTTGGACAGCGAGAGAGTATACCTCATTGCCAGGAAAACGGCAAGATCGGGTATTGACATGGAGGCAAGATCCGCGTAAAATAGAAAAACATGGAAGTAACAAGAGTCATCGGATGGCCAGCCAGGGGTTGGGCATCCGATTTTTTCACAGAAAAGGAGGTCAAAAATGGAAGAAGCCATACAGAAAGAAAACAAGATGGGGGTCCTCCCGATCCCCCGGCTGCTCTTTAGCATGTCGCTGCCCATGATGCTCTCGATGCTGATACAGGCATTGTACAATGTGGTGGACAGCATCTTCGTAGCGCAGATCAATGAGAATGCCCTGACGGCGGTATCCCTCGTATTCCCGATCCAGAACCTGATGATCGCGATCGCGGCAGGCGCCTGTGTGGGTGTCAATGCGCTGCTCTCGCGCAATCTCGGAGAAAAAGATTTTGACGGGGCCAACGCGGCGGCCAAGAACGGGATCTTCCTGGCTGTGGTCTGTTATGTGATCTTTGCGGTGTTCTCCACGAGCCTGGCGGATCTTTTTCTGCGGGTGCAGACGACGGATCCCCAGATCCGGTCATACGGGGTGACCTATATGCAGATCATATCCATATGCTGCATCGGGGTCTATATGCAGATGATGATGGAGCGGCTGCTCCAGTCCACAGGGCGGACGGTCATGACGATGATCACCCAGAGTACCGGCGCGCTGATCAACCTGGTCATGGATCCGATCTTGATCTTCGGTCTGTTCGGGGTTCCGAAGATGGGCGTGGCCGGTGCGGCTCTGGCGACGATCTTCGGACAGGTCGTGGCTATGTGCCTGGCGGTGTTCATGAATGTGAGATGGAACACAGAGATCAACATCAATATGAAGAGATTCCGCCCCAGCAAGACGATCCTGGGCAAGATCCTTTCCGTGGGGATCCCGACTACGATCGTACAGGCCATCGGTTCGGTGATGACTTTTGGGTTCAATAAGATCTTATTGATGTTTACCCCTACTGCCACGGCTGTTTTTGGTGTATACTTCAAACTGAACAGTTTTATCTTCATGCCGGTGTTCGGCCTGAACAATGGGATGGTCCCCATCATCGCTTACAATTACGGCGCCCGCAATAAGAAACGGATCCTGGAGACGATACGGCTCAGTGTGATCACGTCCGTCTGCCTGATGCTGATCGGCCTTGTGATCTTCATGACGATCCCCGGCACGCTCCTGGGCTTTTTCAACGCGTCGGAGGACATGCTGGCGATCGGAATCCCGGCCCTGCGTACGATCTGCTGGAGCTTTTTGTTTGCCGGATACTGTATCATCATCGGATCCATGTTCCAGGCATTGGGCAACGGGATCTACAGCTTGTGGGTGTCCCTGGCCAGGCAGCTCTTCGTGCTCCTGCCGTCCGCCTACATACTGGCCCATGTCTTCGGACTGGACTACGTGTGGTGGGCGTTTCCGATCGCGGAGATCGCTTCCGTCATATTGACGACGATCTTATTCAGGAGGATCTATCGGCAGAAGATCTCGCAGATGTAGAGCGTGT
>CAJTYN010000025.1 GCA_910584115.1 uncultured Lachnospiraceae bacterium | reverse complement strand
CCTCGGGAAATCCGCAATATCTTGCCATCGCCTTCAAGATCTTCCGGTCGTTGATGCGTATGGTAAAGCCCTCAAATCCCAGTCTGCCCAATAAGGTGGTAGTGGCCAAGATCAGCTCGATCTCCGCCAGACAGGAGGGCTCTCCCAATGTGTCGATATCGCACTGCATGAACTGACGGAACCGCCCTCTCTGGGGACGGTCGGCCCGCCACACATTCCCCATCTGCAGGGCTTTAAAAGGCATGGGCAGGTTGTTGGCATTATCTGCATAATAACGGGAGAGGGGCACGGTCAGGTCGTAGCGCAGACCGCCGTCCACCAGGTCGCCTTCTTCTCTCGCCTGATCCAGTTTCAGCTTCTCACCCCTTTTTAAGATCTTAAAGATCAGCTTCTCATTTTCCCCTCCCTGTCTGCTGGAGAGGTTCTCGATGTGTTCCACGCAGGGCGTCTCCAGCGGGAGGAACCCAAAACTGCCGTACGTGTCCCTGATCAGGTCCATGGCGTAGTTGCGGATCTCCATCTCCCTCGGTAAAATGTCCCTCATGCCTGTCACTGGTTTTTTCTTCATCCTCAGATCCCCCTCCATTTCAATCTATGCACCACCCGCTGGAAAGCCAGGAAAACGCCCATGTCAAAATATCTCACTTCGCCGATCATCACCTTCATGGCTCTGTCCATATCCATGGCCCGCCGATAGGGACGGTCTGAGCGCAACGCCGAATAGACGTCGCAGACCCGTAAGATCCGCGCCCCCAGCGGGATCTTGTCCCCCCGCAGATTGGCGGGATAGCCGCTCCCATCGTAATTCTCATGGTGGTATAAAATGCTCTTTAGCACGTTGTCTGAATAACCCTGCCCCAGCAATTCCTCGTACGCCAGGGTGGAATGCATGCGCACGTATTTGAGTTCCTCGATGATGAGCGGATCGTGATCCCCATAGATATAACCGATCAGCCTCAGCTTCCCGATATCATGGAGGATGCCCGCCACAGACATCTCATTGCACATCTCCTCATCCAGCCCCAACTCCCCGGCCACATGGAAAGCCAGGTCGCTCACCTGGACCGCATGCTTAAATTCTTCTGTTATGTCAAGCGACATGAAACCATCCAGGCCCGCGGCATTTTCCTGTGTATTTACACCCATATCTCCATCCCTTTTTTCTTACGCTCGATCATCTCGTCCAGCCGTGCCAGATAATGCGTGACATCCTTTACATTTTCCGCCCGGGTCACCGTCCGGCCCCCGTCTGTCACAAATTTGCTGGAAGCCCCGGCCCCGCAGGCCAGGATCGTCTGCTTCTCCTCCATCATCAGTATATTGTAGAGGCTCTCTTTCCCTGCTCTCGCGTACCCCACGTTCTCCAGATTCCCGGCCATGTTCTTCTGGCGGTAGAGATAATAGGGCAAGAGCCCCATCTCCCGCGCGTACCGCTCTGCCGTCTCCATGATCCGGCTGCTGTTCTCAAAAGATATCTCCCGATGTTCTTCTGAGAACAGGCGCAGGCGCGCGGCACGTTTGACCGCCAGGGAGTGGATCGTCAGGCTGTCCGGACCGAGTCTCCTGATCTGTGCGAGCGTGTGCTCGATCTCACGGATCCCCTCCCCCGGAAGACCGGCGATGAGATCCATATTCACATTGTCAAACCCCATCTCCCGCACCAGGGCGTACGCTGCGCGGATGTCCTCCACTGTATGGCGCCTGCCGATGAAGTCCAATGTCCGCTGGTTCATGGTCTGGGGATTGACCGAGATCCTGGTGACCCGATGATCCTTGAACACCTGCAGTTTTTCCCGGGTGATGCTGTCCGGGCGTCCGGCCTCCACCGTAAATTCCCGCAGATCCGCCATCGGGAAATTCTCTTCCAGGCAGGCGAGCACCCGTTCCATCTGCGCGGGCTCCAGCGTCGTGGGCGTGCCGCCTCCCATATAGACCGTGTGCAGCGCTCTCCCCCGCGCCAGGGATCCCACCGCACGGAGTTCACGGCAGAGGGCATCCACATACTCGTCCACCCGTTTTTTCCATTTATCCAGGGGATAGGAGCTGAAAGAACAATACATGCAGATACTCGGGCAAAAGGGGATCCCCACGTACAGGCTGTATCCTCTGGCCGGATCCAAGCCTTCCAGGATCTCCTTTTCCCGCAGCGCGATCTCCACGCAGAGGCTGCTCTTTGTGCGATCCAGATAATAGATCTCCTCCATGCGCGCCCGCGCCTCAGCCGCATCCATGCCCTCTTCCAACAGGCCCTCCGCCAGCTTCACCGGGCGGATCCCGGTCAGGTTCCCCCAGATCAGCGTGCGCCCGGTGGCCTCCTGTAAGACCTGATAGAGCAGCTGTTTGAGCCGGCTCTTGACCTTCAGCCGCTCCATGCCCCCCTCCAGGACCGTCTCCCTGCGGATGCGGACAGCGGGTTGTTCCCGGCAGTATCCCACATAGATGCCCGTATCCGTGCACCAGGCTTCCACGAAGATCTGCTCTCCCACAGGGATCTGATCCTCCCTGCGTGGTGTGTCCGTACGATGTGTGACTGCCGAGCATCGGGGATAAAAAGCCCGCACCAGGGAATAGATATCGTATTCAAAGTCCTGCCTGTTCAGCCATATCTGTATCTCACACAAAAGGATTGTACCTCTTTTCATATCCGATCGTCGTGGCAGATTCATGGCCCGGCAGCACGTCTATGTCCTCCGGCAGCATCTCCAGCAGGCGTTTCAGGCTCGCCATGATCTCTCTGCCGTTCCCGGTGGGCAGATCCGTGCGCCCCACCGACCCATGGAACAGGGTATCGCCGCTCACGAGAAGGTTTTCCTCGGGGAAATAGTAGCAGACGCTGCCCTCTGTATGTCCCGGCGTGTGGATCGCCTGGATGGAGAAGCCCGCCAGGGTAAATCTCTCCAGATCGTCCACCAGCATCTCCGGATGGAGGGCCACCGGCCGGCGCACCTGCCCGGTCAGGTTCAGGGACGTGTCCCCTAAGAGCCTTTCCTCTTTTCTGCAGGCATAGACAGGGATCTTATATCTGTCCCTGAGAGCCTCTACAGCCAGGATATGGTCGTAATGACCGTGGGTCAGGAGGATTGCCACCGGCTTTCCCTCCAGCTGATCCACCATCCGGCTGACCGTCTCCGGGGAATCCCCCGGATCCACCAGGATCATCTCCTTCGTCTCGGTATTTAACAGACCATAACAGTTGGTCATCACCATGCCCACACGGCACTGTCCTATCTTCATATGTTCCATCTCTTCATCACTCCTGCTCATCTTCATCATCCGGTCGTCCGCTTCACATCCATGACGCTCTCCACCTGCCGCAGTTTCTCCACCAGCGCCCGCAGTTCCTCTTTGCTCCCGATCTCGAAATTCAGGGAGATCGTCGCGATATCCTGTTTGCTCGTCCGGCTGTTGATACCCTTCAAGTCGATCTTGCGTTCCATGAAGATCCTCGAGATATCCGCGATCAGTCCCGTGCGGTTATTGGCATAGATATTGATCTCCGCCAGATATTTATCCTGCTCTTTCTGTGCGGGTGTCTCCCATTCCGCTTCCACCAGACGGGCACGGTCCGCCTCGCTCATCGTGAGCACGTTCACACAGTCGGTCCGGTGGATGGAGATCCCCCGTCCGCGGGTAACGAACCCCACGATCTCGTCCCCGGGGATCGGTCCGCAGCATTTAGAAAAACGCACGGCCACATCGTGGATGCCCTTGACCACGATCCCGCCCTTTGCTTTCAGCACATGGATCTTGTCATTGGTGCTGGATACGGCCTCCAGCACGTCCTCGTCGGTGAGCTTCGCCTGGCTCTCTTTCTCATAGGCTTCCAGCAGCCGATTGAAGACCTGCCCCTCCTTGAGGCCGCCGTGTCCGATCGCGGCCAGCACGGAATCCCAGTCCCGGAAACCATATTTCTTCATGATGGATTCCTGGTATTTGGGTTTCATGTAGGTGGCGAGCTGCAGCCCTTTGCCCTTGGCATACTGGAGGAGCAGATCCTTGCCCTTTAAGATGTTGTCTTCTTTGAGTTCCTGCTTGAACCAGTTGTTGATCTTGTTCTTCGCCTGGGTGCTCTTGACCAGCTTCAGCCAGTCCCGGCTGGGCCCCTGGGAATTCTGGGAAGTGATGACTTCGATCCTGTCCCCGTTCCTGATCTCATATTCGATGGAGACTAGCTTTCCGTTCACCCGCGCGCCCACCATGGTGTTCCCCACGGCGCTGTGGATGCTGTATGCAAAATCGATGGGCGTGGATCCGGCGGGCAGGGTCTTCACGTCCCCGGCCGGTGTGAAACAGTATACGTTATCCGTAAAGAGATCCAGGTCGCTCTTTAGGAGGCTCATGAACTCCCTGTTGTCGGACATGTCCCGCTGCCATTCCAGGATATGGCGCAGCCAGCTCAGTTTCTCCTCTTCGCTCTTGCCGATCGGCTTCTTCCCGTCGGAAGACTCTTTGTATTTCCAGTGGGCGGCGATGCCGAACTCTGCCGTCTTATGCATCTCATACGTCCGGATCTGGATCTCGAAGGGCTGGCCGTTGGATCCGATCAGTGTGGTATGCAGGGACTGGTACATGTTCGGCTTGGGCATGGCGATGTAGTCTTTGAAACGTCCGGGGATCGGTTTGTATTTTTCGTGGATCGCGCCCAGGGCGGCGTAGCAGTCTTTCACCGACTCCACCAGGATCCGCACGGCGAACAGGTCGTAGATCTGATCGATCGTCTTATCCTGGTTTACCATCTTCTTGTAGATGCTGAAGAAATGCTTCACCCGTCCATTGACCTGGGCATCGATGTGGAATGCCTCCATCTGCCCTTTGACCTCTTCGACGATCCCGTTGATGAACTCCTCCCTGGCGCTGCTGCGCAGAGAGATCTTCTCCACCAGATCCTGATAGACTTCCGGGTTGGTGTATCTGAGCGCCAGGTCATCCAGTTCCACCTTGATCTTCGAGATACCGAGGCGCATGGCGATGGGCGCATAGATATCCATGGTCTCCCGGGCTTTTTCCAACTGTTTGGCCGGTTTCATATACTGGAGGGTCCGCATGTTATGGAGACGGTCCGCCAGCTTGATCAAGATCACCCGGATGTCTTTTGCCATGGCCAGGAACATCTTCCGCAGATTCTCCGCCTGCAGCTCTACCTTGTCCGCCGAATAGGAGAGCTGTCCTAATTTGGTCACCCCATCCACCAGCAGGGAGACCTCTTCCCCAAATTCCGCCGTCACCTCTTCCGTCGTCATCCAGGTGTCCTCCACCGCGTCGTGGAGCAGCCCGGCCACGATCGTCTCCTTATCCAATTCCAGATCCGCGAGGATGATCGCCACACACAGGGGATGGATGATGTAGGGTTCCCCGGACTTTCTCTTCTGCCCTTCGTGGGCATTGTATGCCGCCTCATATGCTTTCTGGATCACGGTAAGGTCTGTAGAAGGATGATATTTTTTTACGCTGGATATCAGCTCCTCGTATAGGACAGAGGGGCTGGTAAAATCGTCCATTGCCTTGGTCCTTGCGTCTGCCCTTTTTATCTTTTCAATGATCTTCTCTTCCGCCATCCTATCACCTGCACTTTTCCTTCTTAATCTGAATAGTAACCAGTATATCACTTTTTTCTGGGATAATCAATCAGAAACTGGCGTGTTTGGGCCTACTGCACACTCTGGATCACGATCTGGATGCCCCTTTTTCCCTGGTATTCGTGGATCTGGGGGTAGTATAAGATGGAAACGGGCCTCTTGGCCGCCAGGACCCCCTCGATCTTTTCCATATCCCCAAAATAGACGCCCTGCCGGCGGCTGCCCGACCCGTCCGCCAGAGTCATCCTGGCCACGTTCCTGTTTTTGCCCAATATGGAACATCCCTGGATCCGGATCCCTTTTTGGGCGAATAAGGGCCTGGCATTCCCTTTGCCAAAGGGTTCTAAGATCTTCATCTGTTCCACCAGCTCTTCTGTCACATAGGAGATGGGCATCGGCACATCGATCACGCATCTGGGGATCATATCCTGGTCGGTCAGTGCGCACTGCTCGTTTAAGCGGCGGCGCAGCTCGTCTATGTATTCCCGGCGGATGGAAAATCCGGCTGCCATGGGATGGCCCCCGAATCTTATAAACAGGTCGCTGCATTTTGTCAGTTCATCGTACATGGAATAGGCCTCGATGGAGCGTCCGGATCCTTTCACATCCTGCTCCCCGTCCGTCAGCACGAACACCGGCCGGTGATACTGTTCCCGCACACGTCCGGCCACGATCCCGGCCAGACTCTCGTGGCATCCGGGCAGATAGATCACCAGGACCTTCTCCCCGTGATCGGATCCGGCCAGGCGCAGGGCCTCCTCCACCTGTTGGGCCGTCAGGGCTTTCCGGCTCTCGTTCATAGCCACCAGGTCCCCGGCCAGCACAGCCGCCTTTTGGGGATCCGTCTCCAGAAGGAGCTGCAGGGAACGCTGCGCCGTGTCCAGCCTGCCGCTGGCGTTGATGCACGGACCGAGGACGAATCCGATGTGATAGGCGGTCACCTCCCCTTCCAGCTTGTTGGCCCGCAGGAGGGCGCGCAGGCCCGGTCGTGCCGTACCCGGCAGACGCTTCAGCCCTTCCTTGACAAGGATCCGGTTCTCCCCCTGCAGGTCCATCACATCTCCCACCGTAGCCACCGCGGCCAGGACGAGGGCTTCTTCCAGCTCTTCTTTTGGAACGCCGCACCGCTCATATAAGGCCGTGACCAGTTTATAGGCGACGGCAGCGCCGCACAATCCGTCAAAAGGATAGGGGCAATCTTCCTGTTTGGGGTTGATGACGGCGTGTGCCGGGGGCAGGATCGGGATGCGCGCGCCCTTTTTTTCCTCATAAGGGATGTTGTGATGGTCTGTCACGATGACCGTCATGCCCATTTCCCTGGCCTGCCGGACTTCCTGGAAAGCGGCGATCCCGTTGTCGCAGGTGATCAGAAGCTCCACCCCGTCCGCCCCCGCCTGATCGATCAGATGGGGATTCAGACCATAGCCGTCTGTGACCCGATGGGGGATATACACATCCGCACAGGCCCCGATCCGCTCCAAGCCTCGATATAGGATCGCGGCCGCACACACGCCATCGATATCGTAATCCCCGATGACCCGCATCTTCTTTTTCTCCCGGATCCCGTCCAGGATGATCGAAACGGCCCTCTCCATATCTTTCATCTGCCACGGGGAGGGGAGATCTTCCAGCCCCCCGTGCAGGTACATCTGTATCGCCGGATCCCCGATCACATCCCGGTTCCGTATAATCCGAGCCAGTACCGGATCAATCCCATACCGCTCAGCGATCCCGTAAAAATCCGCCCGCTTGGCCGCGACCACCCACCTTTCCATCACTTTTGTACCCTCCTTTCAATTCCTTTCAATAGAGAAGGGAAGTGTTTTCACACTCCCCTCCGCATAGATCCTCTGCTATTTCCCTTTTTTCTCCGTCTGCCTGGTCTTCATCACATACCACAGAGCGCCCGTGATGCATACGGATGAATACGCCCCGCACAGGATACCGACCATCAGCGGCGCCGCGAACTCACGGATGGATGAGACGCCCATGATAAAGAGGAGCGCCACCATGATGAATGTAGTCAGCGACGTGTAGATACTCCTGGTCAGCGTCTGTGTGATGCTGACATTGACCACCTCTTTTAAGTCCTGTTTCTTCTTGCCGCTGCCGAGATTCTCACGGATACGGTCGAAGATGACGATGGTGGCGTTGATCGAATATCCCAGGATCGTCAGCATGCACGCGATGAATGTATTGCCCACAGATACCCGCACCAGCACATAGAAAGCCAGCACGAACATCACATCGTGGAGGAGGGCCAGCACGGCGCTCCCGGCAAAACGGATATCCTTAAACCGGAACCAGATATAGATCAGCATGAAGATGGAAGCCACGATGACCGCGATGATCGCATCCCTGCGCATCTCGCTGCTGATCGTAGAGGAGATGCTCTCCGCCTGGATCAGATCCTCGTCCACGCCAAATCCCTCCACCAGTGCCTTGTTCAGTTCGTTCCTGGTCTCCAGATCCAGCTCCTGTGTCTTGAAGATTACCTGCTTGCTGTCCACGACCTTCGTCGCCATGACATTCTTATCGCCTGTGATCTCCTCGATGATCGGGACCACCTTGGCATCGATCTCATCGATGGTCATATCTTCCTCAAACGTCACATTGGTGGATGTCCCTCCCTGGAAATCCAGACCGTAATTCAGTGCCTTGCCCGTGCTCGCATTGAAGGCGAACATCCCGACAGGCACACTTAAGATCACCACGATCGACACGATAAAGAAGATCTTCCTCTTGCCCAGGAAATCGATCGTCTTGCGCTCTCTCGCTCTTCCATAAAACTTCTCATCCTGCACGCCCACCGCATACAGAGCGTTCATCAGAAATCTGGATACCACCAGCGCCGTGAACATGGAGAAGATGATGCCGATCGCCAGTGTGTAGGCAAAGCCTTTCACCGTACCGGAACCCAGCCACATGAGCACGAACGAAGCGATCAGCGTGGTGATATTCCCGTCAAAGATCGCTGAGAACGCTTTCTGGAATCCGCCCTTGATCGCCGACCGGACAGAGATGCCGGCGGATATCTCTTCTTTGATACGCGCGTAGATGATCACGTTCGCATCCACTGCCATACCGATACCCAGGATGATACCAGCCACACCTGGCAGGGTCAGCGTAATGTCAAATGCGTTCAGCGTGATCAGCACGAGGCTCGTATAGGTCACCAGGGCGATGCCGGCCACCACGCCGGGTACCCGGTACGCGGCGATCATAAAGATGATCACCAGGGCCAGTCCGATCGCCGCCGCCATCAGGCTGGTGGAGATGGCTTCCTCACCCAGCTGAGCCGCCACCACGTTGGAGCGCAGCTCCTGAAGTTCCAGCTTCAGCCCGCCGATACGGATAAATGACGCCAGCTCTTTTGCTTCCTCGATGGACTCCATGCCGTCGATCTGGGCCTGTCCGCCGGTGATCGCCTGCCTGACCTGCGGCGTGCTGATCTCTTCTCCGTCGTACACGATGCTGATGATCTTGCCCACATTGTTTGCCGTCGCTTCCGCAAATTTCTGGGCGCCTTCATCCGTCATGGTCAGGGTCACCACATACTCGTTGCTCTTCGTGGTCTGATCCTGCCCCACCACGCCCTCCGCGGACGCGATATCCGATCCTTCCAATACCACGTTCCCGTCCTCATCCTGGAAGACGAGGGAACCCGGTTTGCCCAGATCCTCTAAGATCGCGTTGGCGTCCGTCACGCCCGGGATCTCCACGTTGATGCGATTATCCCCTTCCTGGTACGCCTGCGCCTCTGTACTGTATTCTTCCACACGCTTCTGCAGCTTGTAGACTGTATCGTCCATGTCTTCCTGGGACGGATCTTTTTCCACGGTCTGGTAAGTGATGCTGACACCGCCGCTCAGGTCAAGCCCCAGATTGATGTTCTTCGCGGACCCGGTCCCCGTCGGACCTAAGCCCACAGCGGCCGTAAAAACCAGGAATGCCAGTACGACCACCGACACGATCAGTACAATGATACCTCTGTTCTTCTTCATGATCTTCTCGTTCCCTCCATGATCTGTTCTCATGCCAGAGCAGCCTTGATCATGAGCGCGCACTCGACCCTCTTTCTCTCCAGC
Source organism: uncultured Lachnospiraceae bacterium (assembly GCA_910584115.1). GTDB lineage: Bacteria > Bacillota > Clostridia > Lachnospirales > Lachnospiraceae > MGBC164599. The sequence goes on along the minus strand of CAJTYN010000025.1, from coordinate 16,233 downwards.
GCGCAGCCCAGCTCATAGACCTGCCCCATATCTCTGTGAAAACTATACGCATTCGCCGCACACCCGCCGCTGCAGTAAAAACGCGCAAAACACTCCCTGCAGGCCGGTTTCGTGTAAACGTTATATGTTGAAAACAACTCCCGGATCTTCTGCTCCTGCACCCCGTCATAGACCGTGCCCATGCGGAAATCCTCGATCCCGACGAACTGATGGCAGGGATACAGATCCCCCCACGGCGTCACGGCCAGGTATTCCGTGCCGGAACCACAGCCGGAGAGCCTCTTGTAGACGCAGGGGCCTCCCGAAAGATCTATCATAAAATGAAAAAACCGAAATCCCCTGCCCTCCCTCTCCCGCCGGATCATCTCTCTGGCCAGGATGTCATATTGTTCGCAGACCGCAGGGACATCCTCCGGGCGCAGGGCATAGTCCGCGCTCTCGGGAGCCACCACCGGCTCCATGGATATATGTTTAAAGCCCAGATCTGCCAGGTGCAGGACGTCTTTCGAGAAATCCAAGTTGTTCCTGGTAAATGTCCCGCGGACATAATGATCCCTGTCGCCGCGCCTCTTGGCAAAACTCAAGAACTTCGGCAGGATCCGCTCATAACTCCCGGCACCGCTGGGAAACGGCCGCATCCGGTCATGCACTTCGGGACGCCCGTCCAGGCTCAGGACCACGTTGGACATCTCCCGGTCGATGAACGCCATCTTGTCCTCATCCAGGAGAACACCGTTGGTGGTCATGGTAAAACGGAATCTCTTCTGCGTTTTTTTCTCCAGATTACGCCCGTAAGCGACCACCTCCCGGACCACATCCCAGTCCATCAGCGGTTCGCCGCCGAAGAAGTCCACCTCCAGATTCCTGCGGGAACCGGAAGCCTCCACCAGAAAGTCCAGCGCCTGCCTGCCCACTTCCGCTGACATCACGGCGCGCTGACCGTGGTACTCGCCTTCTTCCGCAAAACAATATCTGCAGGCGAGATTACAGGTATGGGCCACATGCAGACAGAGCGCTTTGACCACCGTTTCCTTCTTCGTATAGGATCCTATCGCATCCGCATAGACATCTTTTGAAAAAAGCTGGTCGTCCCTGATCAGCTCTTCGCATTCCGCATACCCTTCCTCCACTTCCTCCCGGCCATACGCAGAGGACAGTTCATCAAGGATGGCGTCTCTGTCCATCCCCTGATCCATGGCCTCCACGATATCGTAGACCAGGTCGTCCACCACATGGACTGAACCGCTGTTGATGTCCAGGATGATGTCATATCCGTTGTTCTTATACTGATGGATCGAGTCCATATCTGCTCCTCCTGTCTTTTTTGCCACACATACAGGGAAGCAGCGGCTTTCACCCCACAGCTTCCCTTTTTGTTTACTGCTTATCCTTTATTTATGCTCACAACTCTGGTTCCCGACTGTACAGGACGTCTTGCATGCGGACTGACAGGATGTCTGGCATTCGCCGCAGCCGCCTTTTTTTACCGTATTCTGTAATCTCACCGTATTCAGTGTCTTGATATGTTTCATATCTTCTTCCTCCATTTTCTATAGTGCGACAGTCTTCTCTGCAAACAAAGCCTACGTTATTATAGCACAGTGTATTTCGTTTTGGAAGCATTTTTAGCAAAACACTCCGGCCTGGAGCACGTTTGAAGATCCATTCAGGAGATCATGCCGCCCAATGTCCCTCCGCCCGTACACAGGGCCAGCGTCGTCACCACATGGCCGATATCCATGGGAAACCCTTTTTCCACCAGGCAGGATACGCCGATCAGCAGCAGGAAATAACCCGTGCCCAGCAACAGGCCCCATACATATTTCTGTTTCTTCATCCTCCTGCCCAGGACGAACCCGCCCAGGAAACAGGACAGAATGTAGATGACCACGATCCCCATACCGACGACTTTCTCACTCAAGTCCATCCGAAAGAGCAAAAATGCCAGGAGCAGGAGCAGGACGCCCGTCAGCGTATAAGAACATAATAAGGCTTTTAATATTGCTTTCGCTTTCATCATACAACCCTCCCATACTATCATATGGGACGGCTGGATATTTATTCCTGATCCTGTTCAGACGGATCGTCTGTACCCGGGTCTTCCGGCTCTCCTGGCTCTTTTGGATCTGGATCTCTCCTGCCCTTTTTGATCTTCAGGACGGCGAATGCCACCACCGCTATGAGCGCGGCCACGCCCGCCAGGATGAACGGTACGATCTTCGTGGAGTCCTCCGTCTCCACACTGGCCCGCAGCGATCCGGCGGTCGGACCCGTGTTCTGGACTGCAGATGAGGTCTGCTGTCCGGCGCCTGCGTCATCCAAGGCGACCCGCTGTTCCTGCTGGGTGGAAGAGGGCGCAGTCGTGGGAACGGCCGTCACGGCTGCGCGGTCCCCTGTGCCTCCGCTGGCAGGCGTCGGGGTCTTCGACGGGACGGTGGTGGGACGCGGTGTGACCGTCGTCTGACTGCCCCCGCCGACCTCGCCTGTGATCACCCCGCCGACTAAAGGTGTGCTCCCCGCGATCCGGCTCCGGGGTTCCTCGCTGCCTTCTTCCTCATTTTCCTTTTCGGCGTCGTCCTCAGTATCGTTTTCGTTGCTCTCCGCTCCCGTATTGACCTGTTCCTGCCCGGGCGTTCCTTCCGGGACGGCCGGTGCTAAGCCTCCCACGATGACCGTGGACGCCCCTTCTAAGATCCCGGCCACCGGGACCGGTGCGGTCTCTTCTGTATGTACCGGCTCCTCCTCTGTGCCTGCCCCATCCGGGGATATCGACTGTGAAGGAACGCCTGTATCTGGATCCTGCCCGTCGGATGTATCACCGGACGCGGCACCTGCCGTCCCGCTATCCTCCGGATCGCCGGACGCGCTTCCCGGATCTGCCTCGCCGGGGGCGCTGGCCGTGGGAGTCGGTGTAGCTGCCGGGCCTGTTGGATCTGCATCCTTCCCGTCAGGCCCTGACCCCTGGGATGTCTCATCCGTATCTGTCTCTATATCCGTTTTTGTATCTGTTTCTGCATCGTCTGTCTCAGTATCTGTATCGATCTCAGTCTTTTCCGGCTCTGCGCCCGGGATCCCTTCTTTCCCGGCCTCCCCCTCTGCCGATCCCTCATCCGCATCTTTTACAGGACTCTTCACCTCCTGGGGCGCTCCTGCTGCCGCTTGTGTGGGAGATGTCTCCGCTTTTTTGTCTTCCTGTCCACCCTTGTCTTTGGATACGGATCCGCTCTTTTTATCTTTTTTCTTATCAGACTTCGTCTTATTTTCCGACACGATCTTTTTTCCGGTATCCTTCGCCGGATCAGCCGCCTGGACCTGTCCTGCTCCCGCTGTCAGGGCCACCAGGGAAAATGCCGCAAGGAGGCATCCCGCTCTCACTCTGCCTTTATGGAGCAGCTTTCTCCTCGCTTCGCGATTGAACCTTTTTTTTATTTTAGACATATTCCACCTCAATATCCAAAATCTACCCTTATTTAACATCCAGTCAGTCCATTGTATCATATTCTCCTCTTTTTTGACAGCCCCTTTTCATAATTTTTCATGTGCGCCATTGTTGATGATCTGTTTTGCCAGGTATATACTGTATCCATTACAGATATGATCCACATTATAAAAAGGAGTTTTTCATGAAGGACCAAAGAAAAAGTTTAACGATCGCGGCCGCTGCTGCCGCGTGTATCCTTGCCACCGTTCCAGTATGCGCAAGTACATCCTCTGACACCGCAGATGGACAGATCAGAGCTTTTGACGGCATCGAGGATCTCTCCCCGGAGGACCCGGCTTTCTGGGCGATCCTCGATGCCATGCCCTCTGATCCCGGTCCTGTCAGCTATGTCGTCGATCTTCTCGACTGGGACGGCGAGATCTTAGACTCGCGGATCTGCCAGTATGGCGACCGCCTGGACGACGTCCGAGTACCGGAAACATGGACTGACGGAGAATATACCTATCAGTTCTCCAGATGGGACCCGGAACTGCCGGAGATCATCACCGGGAGCATGGCCTTCACGGCCGTCTACCAGAAGACAACGGACTCCGTTTCCTGTCCTGATATGCCGGAACAGGAGACATCCGACCCGATCACAAAGGCAGCCTCCGACCGATCCAACGATATACCCCCGGACCGGGTCACGCAAGTCTCCTCCACTTCTTATGACGTCACGCGCTTTCATGTCGAGACACCGACACCGAGTCCGGAAGCAGCAGCCCCGCCCACAGGGACACCTCTCCCCCAAAAGACAGCTATCAAAGGACCCTCCGATCCGGAAGATCCCGGACCAGATGCGGATCCCATAATAGCACTCTTAGCAGAAATGAATGTGACCATCACAGAGACCCCGACCGAGATCCCGCACCCATCCCCGGCAGGACTGACAGAACGCACAGGATCGACATTCTCTTTGCAGAGCGATCCTGATCCATACGCAGAAGAGGCTGTAAATGAGGACATAAACGCATCCGAAAAGATGATAGACACGCCAGCACCAGCTCAGCCCCAAACTGAGAGCAGGACCAAGACTAAAACTAAGACCAGGACCAGGACCAGAACTAAGACCAGGGCCAAAACGGATATCAAAAAAAGCCGTCAAGAACCCGTCCCCATTTCCACCGGACAGCTCCCTCGAGAACCACAGGCGACCTCATGCACCACCCCGCTGCCTGAAAGATCCGTCTCGGACATTTCCCCTCTGCACGCACTCCTGGCCAGTTCCGTCATCAGCAGCGGGACGCTCTGGCTTAAAAACAAAAAAGAGAAAAACAGATAAGATCAGGCCAACGGTCCGCACATGCAGCGCCGTTGGCCCATCTTGATCCATTTTGAACGATCATATCTTCTTTATCATCCGCCGGATCAGTTCCACCGACCCGTCGATCCCATAACTGGCGCTGTTGATGCACAAGTCATAATTCTCGACCGCGCCCCATCTGCGCCCTGTATAGTATTCATAATATCTCGCATGCTTCTTATCCAGCCGCCGGATCAGCTCCCGCACCTGTTTTTCGCTCATCTTCTTGTTGATCTTCATCATCCGGCGCACCCGCTGTTCAAAAGGCGCCGTGATATAGATGCTGATGTGCGGGATATGGTTGTTGGTCAGGATGGCGTCCGCACAGCGTCCCATCACCACAAAATCTTCCCGCCGCGCCATGTCACAGATCAGGTCGCACTGATCAAAGAACACCGCGTCCCTCCGCGGAAGACCATGATAGCGTTTGACGTCCTTGATCCACTGCCCCACCGTGAACTTCGGCGCAGGCTGGAACGAGGGGACGCCCCCCTGGTCTTCGACCATCTCCCGCCCCAGCTCCATCCGCCGCAGCACTTCATTGAAGATCTCCACATCGTAATAATTGATCTTCAGGGCATCCGCCAGGACAAATCCGATCTCACTGCCGCCGCACCCATACGCGCGCCCGATACAGATCACCAGACGGTTATCCTTGGAGAACCGCTCCTCCAAGTTCCATTCATTAAGCTGAGCGATCTTCTCATCGAGGATATCCTCGCTGGCAAAACATTTCGGAAGGTTCGTGACCTCCTGGAGGATGCCCTCGTATTTCTTCATAATCACCTCGCGGACGGTGTCGTCCTCGATCGTACGCGCCATATTGCTGATCAGCGCAAGCTGGCTGCGCAGGAGAGGACTCTTGCTCTTCGAATCCAAGAGTTTCATCAATTCCTTGATACTGTTCTCCCGCTCCTGATTGAACACGCGCCCCATGGATGAGCCCAGCTTCTCATACACCTCCACATCCAGGTCGTAGATCCTTCCTGCAAGTTCACGGAGCATATCTTTTTTCTTACCCATCGCTCATCCCTCCTCACAAAAAGAACAAGACCGTATCCAGGATGAATACCGGGATCAGGACACGTACCGCCCAGAAGAAATACCCGAAAAAGGACGGCATGCAGATACCATTTTCATCCGAGATCGATTTGACCATCATATTCGGTGCGTTGCCGATATAAGTGTTCGCCCCCATGAAGACCGCGCCGCAGGAGATCGCCGTGAGCATCTTCACCGGGACTGTCCCCACCACCGTGGAGACCCCGCCGGTAAATCCCATCGCCCCCGCCGTGGTCAGGAACACCAGGTACGTAGGCGTGTTATCCAGGAAACTGGAGAGCGCCCCCGTCATCCAGAACATCTGGAAAGGCTCGGAGAGGTTCAGACTGCCCCCCATGGACTTCAAGATCACGAGAGCCGGCTGCATCGTGATGAAGATCCCCACGAATAAGACAGCCACTTCCTTGATCGCATCCCAGGTGAAATGATTTTTCCTGCGGATCTCTTTCGTCGTCGTCTTGAAAGATAAGAACGCCGACGCCAGGATCATAGCGATCTCGATCATCGCCGGATAGGTCAGCCTGACCTCCCTGAAGATCCGGATCCCCAGGACATTCCCCTCTCCATCCTGAAAAAAGGGCATCCCCGGGAGCACGCCGCTTAGGATGACCGCCGCCACGATCGTGACCAGAAAGATCAGATTGTGCGCTCCTTCCAGCCGGATCCCCATCCCGCCGCCTTGGATCTCTGGCCTGCGCCCCTGGGCGATCTCCCAGCGGTAGGCTCTGCTGTCGATCCGGTAAAAGATGAACAGCAGGATCGCCATATTGAGCACCAGGATCGGGAACAGCCGCAGGCTCCAGAAAAACGGCACTCCCCTGGAAAATCCCATCAGCAGCGGCGGATCCCCGATCGGTGTCAGGCAGCCGCCCAGGTTGGAGATCAAGAAGATGAAAAACACCATGATATGGCTCCTCTGTCTCCTCCAGGCATTCATCCGGATGACCGGACGGACCATCAGCATACTTGCCCCCGTGGTCCCGATACAGCTGGAGAGCAGCGTCCCGATCAGCAACAGGACCAGATTCGTCCCCGGCGCTCCCACCAGGTCGCCCTCCAGTGTGATATTTCCTGCCACACAAAAGAGGCCGAACAGCAAAACGATAAACGTCAGATAATCATTCAGCATGCATTCCAGCACGGACTCCAGCGCCGACCCTGCCCCGTAGGCGGCCGCGAACGGGACCACAAATGCCAAGGACCAGACGGCCACCACGGCCGAACGATATTTTTCCCACCATTCAGACTTTAAGAGCGGGAGTACGGCGATACAAGCCAAAAGCCCCGCGAAAGGGAGGCAAAACCACAAACTCATAAAAACCACCTCTGTATCTCTTTCTGCCTTTTTTTATCATTCCCCAAACAAGGGCGTAGAATAATAACGGTCTGCAGTATCCGGCAGGATCGCCACGATCACTTTTCCCTTATTTTCCGGCCGCCTGGCCAGGGAGATCGCCGCGCTCAGAGCCGCCCCCGAAGAGATGCCCGCCTGGATCCCTTCCCGCCGGGCCAAGAGCTTTGACGTCTCGAACGCGTCCTCATTCTTGATCCGGATCACCTCGTCATAGAGGGACGTATCCAGCACCTCTGGCACAAAACCGGCTCCGATGCCCTGGATCTTATGCGGTCCGCCGTGCCCTTCCGTGAGGGCCGGAGAACTGTCGGGTTCCACGGCCACGATCTGCACATCCGCTTTCTGAGAACGCAGATATGCACCCGTTCCCGTGAGCGTGCCGCCTGTCCCCACACCCGCCACAAAGATGTCCACATTCCCGTCGGTATCCGCCCAGATCTCCGGACCCGTAGTCCTTTGGTGCGCCTGGGGATTTGCCGGGTTCGTGAACTGTCCCGCCAGGAAACTATCCGGGAGCTCTCTTGCCAGCGCATCCGCTTTTTCGATCGCGCCCTGCATCCCCTTCGCACCGTCCGTCAGCACCACCTCCGCGCCGTAGGCTTTCAGGATATTCCGCCGCTCAACGCTCATGGTATCCGGCATGGTCAGGATCACGCGGTATCCTTTCGCCGCCGCGATCGCCGCCAGCCCGATTCCGGTATTTCCGGAGGTGGGTTCTATGATGACGGACCCTTCTCTGAGGACTCCTCTCTCCTCCGCATCTTCGATCATCGCCTTGGCGATCCTGTCCTTGACGCTCCCCGCCGGATTGAGAGCCTCCAATTTCACGAGCACAGTCGCCTGAAGCCCCAGGGCTTCCTGGAGATTTACCAATTCCACCAGCGGTGTATTCCCGATCAGCCCCAATATGCCTTTATAAATATTCACTGATCTGTCCTCTTCCTTCCTATTAAAATGGGATTCCTTATTTTAACGTTAGTATTATATGCCCGCCCCATAGATTTGTCAACAAAAAAAGCGCCCCCCTCTGCCTATTTATGGCATCGGGAGGCGCGGCCTCTAAAAACGACCGAGTCCTCTTTAAGCGTACGCCCATTGTTCTGACGCAGGCTCGATATTCACCAGCATATTCAGTATGTACCGCGGGATCGTCTTCGCTCTCCGGACGCGGACTTGTACATCATCTTCAAACAGGCATTCCAAAAAGTAATGATCCACCTGACGGCGGACTGCCTTGTCGAACACCACATAATCCTGTTTCTCATAGTGATAGACTTCCCGCTCGAACTCCTTCATATGGCTGTAGGCCAGTCCATTCAGCGTGCTCTGCAGATAGAAGTCCCGCACGAGGGGACGTTCGTCATCCTTCATCCAACCGATATCACCCTGCAGGATCCGTTCGCCTTCCGCCTCGGTGATCGTCTCTATCTGTTTGCATATGAGATTTTCTTCTGTATTTTTCTTCTCCAGATAGACTTCCAGACTGTCTCCGTGTTTCTTGCACAGATAATATTTAGAAGCGTCCCTCACCTCATCCAGACTGAAGATGAACGCGTATTTATGGAGGACGAACCTCTGTACTTCTCTTCCCTTATTCTTCCTGTTCAGCTCCTCAACTGCTTCTCTATAGTCTTTTGTTGATATGATCTCATCATTCTCGTAATAAGTCAGGTATTTCATCATCGACTACCTCCAATTCCGTGACCGGGCATCCCGCTGATGCCTCGCATATCATATTCCCTGTTTTCCTCCCCAAGAGATATTGTATGTTCTCTCCTGATATTTATTACTTTAACAGGAAAATGTGAATGGAGCGTGTCGTAGTTCTGAAATCTTTCTAAAGAAAATAAAATATCCTGATCATATTTCGGGCTTTTCTCTTAAATACCTGTCTTTCAGAAAATTCATGTCAAAAGCGCTCAGGCCCATGGCCTTCTTCGCGTATTTTTCAAAAGATCCATATTTCTCCGTGATCTTGTCGAACGCATGGATCAGGTAGTCTTCCTTCACACTCAGGAGGATCTCGGTGTTCTTTTGCACACGCCGCGGAACGTGGCGCTCCTGCAAGATCCTGGAGACCGCCTGGATATCACCCTGCAGATAGAGCGCTGAGCGCATGTAATCCTTCAGGATCGCCTCCATATGTACCCCTAAGATCTTCAGCAGAAACGCGGTGACCACACCGGCCCGGTCCTTGCCGGCCATACTGTGCCAGAGGATGGTCCCTTCGCCGTGGTGCTTGAGCAGGCGCAGCAGTTCTCCACAGGCTCGCTGGGTCCGCCGGTCCAACACCAGGTCCTCGTAGAGCTGAAACATATACGCTTCGCCGTCCCCGCGGAAATGGATGATCTGCCTGATCCGGTCCTGTCCCCACAGGATGCCCGCCGACTTTCCCTCCACGACCGGAGCCGCCACATACTCCACGCCGTGGATGGAGGCATCGGGCCTCTCTTCCCGCTCTTTATTTGTCCTAAGGTCGATGATCGTCCGCAGTCTATAGACCCTGCGCAGATCATTCTGATCCTGATAGGACGCGTGATAGAGATCGCCTCCGCGCAGCAGCCGCCCCGGCTGGATATAACGCCCGTCTTCTGTCTGGATCCCCCCCAGGTCACGGATATTGTCCAGACTGACGAGGGGAAGACGCTCCCCTCTCTCGTAAGCCGCCATCTACTTATCTAGCCGGTGGACGAAGAGCCCGCTGCGCAGCTTTGGCTCGAACCAGGTGGATTTTGGCGGCATGATGTGGCCGCTGTCCGCGATGTCCATCAGCTCATCCAGCCCGGTGGGATACATGGCGAAGGCCACGGCCTTGCCGCCGTCCACCATCTTCTCCAGTTCGCCCAGTCCCCGGATCCCTCCTACGAAATCAATGCGGCTGCTGGTCCTGGGGTCGTCTATGCCCAGCAGCGGCGTGAGCACCTTCTCCTGCAAGATCGAGACGTCGAGCCTTTTTACCGGATCTGTCTCTGTGATCTTATCCACCCGGACGCGGCACAGATACCACTGGCCGTCCAGGTACATGCCCATGGTATGTTTTTCCCGCGGGCGGCAGGGGCCTTCCATCTCCTCACACGTGTACGTCTGCCCCAATCCTTTCAGAAACGCCTCTTTATCCATACCGTTCAAGTCATGGACGACGCGGTTATAATCCCAGATCTTCAGCTGGTCGTCCGGAAAGAGGACCGCCAGGAAATAGTTAAATTCCTCTTCGCCCGTATATCCGGGATGTGCCATCCGACGCATCTGTCCCACCCGCACCGCAGAAGCCGCACGGTGATGGCCGTCCGCGATATAAAAGTCCGGTATCCGCCCGAAAGCCTCCTCAAAGGCCGCGATCTCCTCCTGGCCGTCCACTACCCATACCCGATGGATGATCCCGTCTTCCGCCGTCAGGTCATAGACGGGCGGATGGTGACTGATCCACGCCTCCACCCGCCGGGAGATCGGCTCTGCCGTCCGGTATGTGAGGAAGATCGGACCTGTGTTGGCATTGCAGGCATCCACATGGCGGATCCGGTCTTCTTCTTTGTCCGCCCTGGTCAGCTCATGCTTCTTGATATGCCCTTCAAGATAGTCGTCGATCGCCGCGCAGCCTGCGATCCCCGTCTGGATCCGTCCGTCCATCACCTGCTGATAAATATAAAAGCAGGGGGTCTCCTCTTGTATATAAATACCCTCTGCTCTCATCTTTGAAAGATTTTCCGCCGCCTTTTCATATACTCTCCTGTCATAGATATCTATGGAAGGATCCAGGTCCACTTCCGCCTTATCCACATGGAGGAACGAATACGGATTATCTTTCACCGCCTCCCGTGCTTCCTGGCTGTCCATCACGTCATAGGGCAGGGCCGCCACCCGGCCCGCGAGTGAGGGCTGGGGGCGGATCGCCTGAAATGGTCGAAATATCGCCATATCATCTCTCCTTCACCATGACTGCCGTCATGCATTCTTTTTTTCAAAATCTTTCATGAAAGATACCAGGGCCTGTACGCCTTCGATCGGCATGGCGTTGTAGATGCTGGCACGCATGCCGCCCACTGTCCTGTGGCCTTTCAGGTTTGCGAAGCCTGCCTCGCCGGATTCTTGGATGAACTTTTTCTCCAGCTCATCGTTGCCGATGACGAAAGGCACGTTCATCAGGGAGCGGTCTTCGGGCACGACGGTCCCGCGGAACATCTGGCTCTGATCCAGGTAGTCGTAGAGGATCTTCGCCTTTTTCTCATTGTGTTCTTTCATCGCCGAGAGGCCGCCCATCTTCTTCAGCCACTTGAAGACTTTCCCGCACATATAGATGCAGTAGCAGTTGGGCGTATTGTAGAGGGACTCCGCGTCCGCATGGGTCTTATATGTGAGCATCGTAGGCGTCTGGGGCAGCACATCCTCGGTGATCAGGTCTTCACGGATGATCGCGATCACCATGCCCGCCGGGCCGATATTCTTCTGTACGCCGCCGTAGATGATCCCGTATTTTTCCACATCCACAGGCTCGGAGAGGAAACAGGAGGACACATCGGCCACTAAGGTCTTCCCTTTTGTGTTCGGCAGTTTTTTATATTTTGTCCCATAAATGGTATTATTTTCACAGATGTATACATAATCCGCGTCTTCGCTGATCGGAAGGTCAGAGCAATCCGGTATATACGTAAACGTCCGGTCTTCTGAGGAGGCCACCACGTTCGCCTTGCCGAACTTGGACGCTTCTTTCCATGCCTTCTTCGCCCACTGCCCGGTGATGATATAATCCGCCACCCTGTTCTTCATCAGATTCATAGGGATCATGGCAAACTGCTGGGACGCGCCCCCCTGGAGGAATAACACCCTATAGCCGTCCGGGATCCCCATCAACTCCCGCAGATCCTGTTCCGCTTCTTTGATGATCGCGTCAAAGACCTTGGAACGGTGGCTCATCTCCATCACGGACATGCCGCTCCCGCGATAGTTGAGCATCTCTTCCGCCGCTTCTCTCAAGACTTCCTCCGGCAATACTGCTGGACCTGCTGAAAAATTATACACTCTCTCTGTCAACATATATCCTCTCTGTCCTTTCTCAAAACCTCTTTAAATAAGCTCAACCGCTATTTTACCACATTTCATGGGATGCAACAATCCTAAAAAATGCCAAGATCCCTACCTCTTTAGCGTGATCTTACCACTGTATCCACTATACCGCTCTCCCACACCGGACGCGCGCGTATATGCGCGGATCTTGAAATACTGTTTATTGTAGGTCTTCAAGTCGATCTGGGTCAGCGTACAGGTGATCCGGCCGCCTGTTTTGACCGCCTTCCCGATCTTCTTGTATTTTTTTGCGGACTTTTGATAGATATAGAGCTTATTCCCGCTGATCTTGTAGGCGGTCTTGTATTTTTTTGCGCGGCGGTCGTACTGGTAGATATAATATGCCGTGGCCCGGTCGCTGGCCCCCATGGAAAGCCGCGCTTTCCCGGACTTCGATGCCCGGCCGCTGCGCTTGACGGAGATCTTCGCGGGGACATCCGGTCTGGTCAGGATCTTCTTGATGCTGCTGTAGGCCCCGGTCCTGGCGGATGCCCCGGATCCGCTGACCGCGCGCACACGGTAGCTGTAGGCCGTCGCCGAAAGGGTGTTTTTGTCCACATACGACGTGACGGTCCCGGAGACGGTGGCCCTGCGCTGCCAGCTCCCTTTGGGGAGCTTCCGGCGATAGATCTCATAGCGGGACGCGCCAGATACTCTCGCCCATCTTATCTGGATGCCCTTGGCTGTGAGTGAGATCTTGCCCAGCGAGACCTTGCCCGGGACCGGGATCTTGGTGGGCGCGGCTGTGGGTGTGGCCGGCTTCTTGGTAGGTGCTGCCGTGGGTGTCACTGGTCTCGCTGTGGGCGTAGCTGGCTTCTCCGCAGGCGTCGTTGGTGCCGCCGCCGTGGGCGTTGCCGGTGCCGCTGTGGGCGTTGCCGGCCTTTCCAGCGGCGGGAGTACCTCCGGGGAATCTGTGGTGTACGCTTTGATCCGCGCATTGACCTTTTTTCCGCCGCTCAGGTAATGCCCGGCCATGTCCTGCCAGCTCTTCCCCTCTCCTGCCCGGTAAAAAGACTGGCCTTCCTCCGCCGCCACGTCGAATCTGATCCAACTGCTCTCCGCTGCCGATTCGATAAAGAAGCTCTTTGCCGTATCGCTGACGTTGGTGAAGATAACGCTGTAATGACTCCCCTCCCGCAGCGCGACCACCTGCTGCAGCGGAAACGTATGATATCCGCTGTAGCGTGTGGACACCGGCTGGCCCGCCACTGCATGGGTGCCGCTGGTCGGGTCGTTTGGATCGCTCAGATCCGTGTAGATGTCGATCGCCAGATCCGTACCCGCCGACTTCATCAGGATCCCCACCGCCTCCAGGATCTCGCTGCCGGAAGGATTTCCTTTTACCTGAAAGACATTTGCATGGGATGCCCCCACGGGAACGGAGATTGCATTGCTCCCGGAAGATCCGTCGTACTGATAATTATGGTCGTAATCGTTTACCGGCTCAAAACCGGCCGATACAGCTCCGGAGATCGTCTGGTCTTCATAAGATATGTAGATATAGCCGCCGTCCCCATGGGCGCCACCCCAGCTGTTCTTCACGATCCAGGCCCCGTCGCCGGACACCTGACTGGCCGGGAGGAAATTTTCCTTCCTGTATGTATCATCCCAGCCGACGATCGTGACTGCGTGATTGATATCGGTCCTTTTTGCCGGATAAGAATAGGCCGCCGTTTCCGCATTATAGTAACTCCCGCTGTGATGATAATTGATCCCCACCGGCCGCTGCATGGCATAGAGGGCCTCTTTTATCTCATCCACAGACGCGTCTATGAAAGCCGCCTCCTGCAGATGGACATCCGATACGTACGCCAGGGACGCATCCAGAGTGCCTGCCGCGCTGCTGTAAGGGGCTGTCTCTTCCCCGGCCGCTCCGGACCAGGTGGACAGAAATTTACTGGCGAGCTGCGGATTCCCTCCGATATTCTTGTAGTCGTACCCCGACCAGTTGATCGCATTTTTGTCCTCGGGGGTATTTCCCAGCGGATCGTTGACACGGTTGTAGAAGAAATAGGCCAGATGCTCCTCGGAAAGGTCCGGATCCCCGGCCGCTCCTGCCCGCAGCATGGACGACTCCGCCATCGCGATCGCGGCAAACGCCCAGCAGGTGCCGCTGATCACCTGGTCCTTCACAGACGTCACCAGCCCCAGATCGCGCAGGTCAAAACGCTCCGTCCCCTGGAAGGAAGCGCCGGCCCGCGGCTCCCGATCCATCACCGGCTCCGCGATATCGTCCGGCACGGGCTGCGCGAAGAGCGCGGGTTCCATCGCTTCCTGTTCTCTTTTCTCCTCATCCGTCATGGGCCTTCCCAGGATATAGTCCGGCTGTCTCTGCATCGGCTCTTGTTCCGCTCCCTGCACCAAGATGGGTGCGGGACCGTTCCCGGCCGCCAAGGCCAGCGCCAGAAACGCTGCCAGAGTCTTTTTCATCCATTTATACATAAACGATCCTCCTGTATCTTCTGCAACATTTTTTGATATTATATCCTTCTTTCCGCCTTTCGTAAAGCATTTTTACGGATCAGTGACAAAGATCTTAAGAAAACGATTTACAAATAAGCCGATCTGTGGTATTTTAATTAAATAGTCGTTAAACACAAGGACGGAGAGAGTACACCGGGTGCGATGTCACAGAGAGATCCCATGATGGAGCCATACGGGCTTTAGGCGCTGAGAGGGGATGCATCAGGACCGGATGGAACATGGCTCCTGAGCGGCGCACCGAACCGGGGAGAGGATGAGCATTTCATTTTCTATGTCGGCAAGGCTGCGACAGGGTCCGCCTGTTATAGCGGAAAGGTATCGTATCATAAATCTTATATACGTGTACCTGATAAGGCCCGTATCGCGAGATGCGGGTGAACGGAAGTGGTAACGCGGGTCTTCTCGCCTTCCCCTATCATATAGGTAGGGGGAGGCGTTTTTGTGTTTATGATCTATCTGATACGGTTCATGGCTATTCAGATCATGTGTACTTTTCTGCGAGAAAAGTACCAAAAGCGCCGGGGGATCGCGATTTCCCCCGGACCCCTTAAAACGCTTTCTGGCAAGGTTGGTAGCTTGGCTATCTGTGGATTTATTGTGACCAGGGTATTTTATTAGGTTTCAAGACACGCTTTAGTAAAAAGACAGGAGGGATCTTATGGAGAAAAAAAAGTTTTATATGACGACGGCCATCACTTATACGTCCGGCAAGCCCCACATCGGCAACACCTACGAGGCGATCCTGGCCGACAGCATCGCCCGTTTCAAAAGGCTGCAGGGCTACGACGTATTTTTCCAGACCGGGACGGATGAGCACGGGCAGAAAGTGGAACTGAAGGCGGCGGAAGCCGGTGTGACGCCCCAGGGATTCGTGGACCGGGTGGCCGGGGAGATCAAAGATATCTGGGACCTGATGCACACGTCCTACGATAAATTCATCCGGACCACCGACGACTACCACGAAAAACAGGTACAGAAGATCTTCAAGAAATTGTATGACCAGGGCGATATCTACAAAGGCCATTACGAGGGACTGTACTGTACCCCCTGCGAATCATTTTTCACAGAATCTCAGCTCAAGGATGGGAAATGCCCCGACTGCGGGCGGGATGTGGCCCCCGCCAAGGAGGAGGCTTACTTCTTTAAGATGAGCAAGTACGCGGACCGGCTGATCGAGCACATCAACAGCCACCCGGAATTCATCCAGCCGGTGTCCCGGAAGAACGAGATCATGAACAATTTCCTCCTGCCCGGCCTGCAGGACCTGTGCGTGTCCCGGACTTCCTTTAAATGGGGGATCCCTGTGGATTTTGACCCAAAACATGTGGTCTACGTCTGGCTGGACGCGCTGACGAATTACATCACAGGCATCGGCTACGACTGCGACAGTGACGAGCAGTCCGAACAGTTTGAGAAAAACTGGCCCGCGGATCTGCATCTGATCGGCAAGGACATCATCCGTTTCCATACGATCTACTGGCCGATCTT
>CAJTYN010000024.1 GCA_910584115.1 uncultured Lachnospiraceae bacterium | reverse complement strand
AACATCATCCATTTCCCGTCATGGTAGGTTTTTGCTTCATCATATCCAAAAATGATCATGAAACCAACACAGCTACTTTTATTCGTAAGTCCGATTCTTGCCGCCAGCATTCCATAACTGTTTTCATCAATAACTGAACATAACGCTTGCCAAACCCCGTACAAGGATTCTCCGAGGGATTTAGTCATGGTCGATCGAGATGGTATATTTTCAAGCAATGATATCTCCTCCACAGATCCCAGTTTGTTTAATGGGTATATTTTAGCATACTTTAACGCTATTTTCATTTAATATATCAGTTCATATAAAAAAAATTTTCGAGCTGCTTGTATTTCACCCTTTCCAGTCTGCGATCAGTGAAAGGGTAACATCTCTGGAAAATCCCGATCACTGCGATCCAAAGATCCCCACCTTAAAATACAGTGTTTTCTAGTGGTCATAAGGTTTTTGGGGCTTTTTTATATCTGTATGAGGGCTGGTGGGCCAGTGGATCGTGCATGGATGCATAAAATATATTTTTTTGATCATGCCACCGTACCCTTGAGTTAAAGGTCTAGGATCTGTATACTATCAATATGAAAACGCGTTCTCATATCCGATCGGATCATACAGTCTATAACAAGATGGGGGATGAAAATGAAAACAAATAAAGTATATCTACACTATGGGGTGGGAGTGGCCTTATTTCTTTTGGTAATGTTTTTTCTTCCTGCGGAAAATGGCCTGACAGCAGATGGCGTGCATCTTTTGGCGGTCTTGATCCCTGTGCTCTATCTTTGGATCACAGTTGGGACGGACTGGGTCAGTCTCCTTGCCCTTGGCGCCTTAGTAATGACAGGCGTCATGGCAAACGATGCGAATTATTATGCGGATGTATATGCTGGTTCTATGGGAAATTTTATCATCATCACAGTCATTTCCTGCATGGCGTTGAGTGCTGTATTGAGCCAGACGGGTGTCATTACTAAGATCGCAGATTGGTTTATCACAAGAAAGATCTGTGAGGGGCATCCATATGTATTTTTGGCTATGTTTATCTTATCCTTTTTTATCATCGGGACATTTATGGAGGCGACTGCGGTTACGATCATGTATATAGATCTTGCCAGCGAGATCTGTGAAAGACTGGGGTACAAAAAAGGAGAAAAATTTTACACGGTCATGATGTGTGGGATCTACTGGGGGAATGCAGTCGTCAGTGCCGGATCGCCTATATCCCATGTGCTCCCGCTGCTCTTGATCGCTGCGGCGGCACCGGCGTTGGGGATGACGATCTCTTTTGGACAATGGCTGATGGTGGGGATCCCTTTTGAGATCATGGCGTATCTGCTCTTAATGCTGGTCATCCGTTTTGTATGGAGGCCGGAAACGGATAAATTTAGGGACTATGACATCGGATCCATGAGAAAAGCGGAGCAGCCGCTGCGCAGAGAAGGTCTGATCGCTGCGCTTATTTTTGCAGCTGTAGTCATCGTGTGGCTGTTCCCGCAGTTTGGGAGATCGATCTTTCCAGAGGCAGTGACGTATCTAAATAATATCGGAGCGTGTGTACCGCCGATCATAGCTTTGGCGTTGGTGTGTGTCATCCATGTAGACGGAAGGCCCATCGCCCGTTTTCCAGAATTAGTAAAGACGATACCTATGGGGCTTTTGATATTTACGGCAACAGTGACTGTACTCGGCGCTGCAGTGAATCTGGATAGCTGCGGCATCAGTACCTGGCTATATAATATCTTGTCCCCTGCGCTATCAGGACTTCCGGCCTTAGCGGTCATGTCCATCTTGGTATTTGGAGCCTTGGCGATCAGTCAATTTATGTCCGATACAGTGGCTATGTACTTGTTTTACGCGATCGCTATTGCTCTTTTGGCATCCACCGGTATCAACATGCCTGCATTTGTCATCATCATCGGCTTGGCGGCGATCATGGGGATCTTGACGCCTGCGGCTGCCGTTCCAGCTCCATTATTTTTTGGGCCCGGACACATTACTCTGCAAAACACTGTGAAATACGCCCTGCTCTTTCTTTTATTGATATTTATCGGCCTCATGGTCATCATATGGCCATTAGCAAATGCCCTGATATGAACTCTGTAACAAAAAAATATTGCGGAAAGGAAAAAAATATGCTCACACCTAAAGAAAATCTCATAAGACTTTTTGATCATGAAGATACGGAATATCTCCCGATCATGGGAGAAGGGATCGTCAATAATGTACCTGTAAATGGCTATCATGAAAGGCCGGCAGGTGGGAAAAGCGGCAAAGATTGGTTTGGCGTCCAGTGGGTCTGGAAAGAAGGGGAGCCGGCCCCCATGCCGGTCGGGCCTTACATTTTGGAGGATGTATGTGATTGGAAAGAGGTCGTCAGATTTCCGGATCTGGACCAGTTTGACTGGGAAGAGGCTGCTAAGATAGATGGGATCCCAACCTTCGACAGAGAAAATGCTCTGCTTTATCAGATGATACATAATGGGCTTGTGGAAAGACTTGAAGAGCTGATGGGATTTGAGGATGCTCTGTGTGCCCTTTTGACAGAGCCAGAGGCAGTTGCGGGGCTGTTCGATGCCCTGGCCGACTATAAATGCAGATTGATCGACAAGATCGCAGAATATTATAAGCCTGATATCATCTGTTATCATGACGATTGGGGGACGCAGAGGGATCTTTTTTTCTCCCCGGAGATCTGGCGGTCGCTGGTCAAAGAGCCAACGAAAAGGATCGTTGAACACGTCCATAGCAAAGGGATAAAATTTGACCTGCACAGCTGCGGACTGATAAAAGAACTGGTCCCGGAGATCGTGGATGATCTGAAAGTGGATGCCTTAAATATCATGTCGATCAATGATATTCCTGCGCTTAAAAAGATAACAGGAAAAAAAGTCGTATATGATGTATATCTTGATACACAGAAATACGATGCCTTGGATGCTGGCGGGACCTTGACAGAGGAGATGCTGCGCAAAGGCATCCATGAAGAGGTGATCGCGAATGCAAAAGGCGGTTGTTATCTGCCGGTCCTCCTTTTAGTCAGGCCCGAATGGCAGGAGATCATTTTAGATGAATTAAAAAAATGCAGAGAAGAGCTGCTGGGATAAGAGAAGAACTTGAGAGACAAAGGGCTTGCTTTTTGGCCCTTTGTCTGTTATGATGTTCCTGAAAATGGAGTAAGACAAATGAGATTATCTCTGCTTTTGATCTATGAAAATCTTTCCAGCAACGGTATATCTTTAAAGATGGAAGAGTCCCCAGGGCCGTATCTTGAAAGAGCATCTATCCTCCCAAAAGCCCATTCTATCCGATTGGATCCTGATACTTTTTATGTTGACATTAATGGCTGTTCAGACAGCTATGATGCTGCTGAGCTTTCTTCGATCACCCTTGTTGCCTATCGGACACCCCATACATCTGTTATCAGGAATGGCTTATCGATCGGGCATAAAAGATCCATCCGTTCGATATTTCATTCGATCATGGAGATTTTCGATTCTTTTCAAAGATGGGATGATACCGTAAAGATGAGATTGATCGAGGGAAAAGGACTGCAGGAGATCTTTGATCTGAGTTCCATGGTCACCCGCGATACGGTCTATCTGACGGATATCAGTATGAAGATGCATGTGTATTCTACGCCTACGGTGATGGCAGATATAAGCGCTATCTGGCGTTATCAGGTCGATCATGGCTACATGCCGATCCATATCATGGATCGGCTGATCACCACCGGGGAATTGGAAAAGATCAGGAGTTTCCGGCGGGCATTTACATTAGAGACTGACACGTTCAACCTTCCGTACACTTGTAGGAATATCTTTTCAGAGAATACGTTAAAAGCACACATTTTTATCGTCAGTATTTATTCGGAGCCAACGCAGACACACAGAGAGATCGCCGATGAATTGGGTGACCTCCTTACTTTTCGTATCTGCAGCGATCCTGTTTTTTCATCAAGGGCGGGACTGCTGCATGAAAATTTTTTTCAAGATATCTTAGATCGCAGAGCTACTGATCCGATGTTGATCCAGCAGCAGATCGCTATTTTTGGTTGGGATATCCATGATACCTATTCAATACTTGTTATTGATATGGAAGGTCAGAACAAGCGAAAAACGCATTTTTTGATAGATTATCTCAGTAGTACAAATGAACATAAGGCAATACAGAGTGGTGAGCATATGATCTGTATCTTCCATGTCACATCCAGACAAGATAAGGAGATCTTTTCGCAAAAGATCATCCGGACATTAAATAGGATGGATCTAAAAGGTGCTCTGAGTAAGAATTTTGACAATATCTGTGACATGTATTTTTATTATCGGCAAGCATCAAATATCCTCCGGTTTTATAGGAAAGAGGAAACAGACAGATCACTTTTTTTACAGGAGGAGTTCGGCCTTTATAGTATTTTTGGTGCGAGTTTGGAGAAGTATGATGCTTTCGAATTGTGTCATCCGGATATCATAACACTTTATGAATATGATAAAAAGAATGGTACGGATCATCTTGAGACTTTGTATCAATATCTCATCAATGAGCGGAATGCGGTAAAAGCCGCAAAGGCATTATTTATCCATAGGAATACGATGAACTATCGTCTCGATAAGATCAAAGGATCACTTGTCTTTGATGAGGATGATCCGGTCAATAGATTTTATGTGTTGCTGTCTATTTTTCTCCTGAAGTTTCAGGACGGATATCTGGGATGGATCGATAGTGATCGATGAAGAAAAAAGAAGTAGATCAAATGATAAAACCCCCTGAAGATCCCATAAAACGGATATCTTCAAGGGGATTTTTCTGCCTTTTTCTTTATATCTCCAGCAGCTCGGCCGCGTTTTTCCAGAGGATCTGCTCCTGTTCTTCCGGTGTGAGGGGCAGGGAGCGGAGGATGGAGACGGCTTCTTTTTGATCCGCCCAGGGGGCGTCGGAGCCGAAGAGGATCCGGTGGGCACCGTGGGTTTTGATCATCCGGGTGAGCTGATCCTCATCCATGTGGCAGATGGAGTAGGCCGTGTCGAAATACACGTCCTGCCCCACCAGCAGCTCTTCCGACTTGTCATAGAATTCATTGCTGCCCATATGGGCCAGGATCAGTTTCCGGGGCGCGACTTCCTCTAATACGCGGCGGACACGGGCGGCGGTGCAGTGGGTCTGATCCGGGCAGACGGGATCGTACCCGGCGTGCGTGAGGGTAAATAATCCCAGCTCGGAGGCTTTATCCAGGATGCGCATGTAGCGGATGTCGTCGAAAGCGACCTCCTGGTAATCCGGGTGCAGTTTGATCCCTTTGAAACCCATCGCGTGGATCTGAGTCAGCTTTTCCTTGTAGTCGGGCATATCCGGGTGGATCCCGGCGGCGGAGATGAGCCGCGGCCCGCCCGCGGGGTAGTCCCTCCCGTTGATGGCGTCGGCGAAGCGGATGATGGAGTCAAACTGTCTTATGTTGGTGACCACGGGCAGGATCACGCTCACGTCGACGCCTGCGCGCGCGGCGGAATCCAGCAGGCCGTCGGCCGTGCCGTCCATGCTGGGGGGAAGGTCGATGGTCGCGGAGAGTTTCGGTATGGCTTTTTTTGCCACTTCGTCGGGGAAGATATGTGTGTGTATATCGATGATCATCTGTCAGCCTTTCTTTTTTGACACGGCAAGGCGGCCCCTGCTGCGGGAAGCCGCCTTGTGCGTCTGGTATTTGCGTCTGGATCGGATCTTAAACCTGATCCAGGTCTACGGTCTCGTATTCGCGGTTGCCTAAGCCCAGTGCGGCTGCTGCCTCTACTGTGTGGATGCCGTTCAAGGATCTCATCCGCTCGATGAGCGCGGCTTTGCCCGGGTCGGGGGAGGCGTAGACCGCGTCCACGCAGGCCTGGTCGACGGCTACGGGGTCGAGGGATGCGAAGATCCCGATGTCGGCCATCTCCGGGTCGTGGGGGTTCGCGTCGCAGTCACAGTCTACGGAGAGGCGGTTTGCCACGTTGATGTACAGCATGTTCCGGCTGCCCAGATAGTCGATGACGGCGCTGTCCGCGTCGGCCATGGATTCCAGGAAGGAGTCGTGGTCGGCGGAGAACATGTCCTCCATTTTTTCACAGGGCTTGCCGTTGCAGTGGATGATCCCCTTTCCGTAAGAAGAAGCGATCCCGATGGCGACGTTTTTCAGGGCGCCGCCGAATCCGCCCATGGCGTGGCCCTTGAAATGGGAGAGTACCAGCATGGAATCATAGTCGGCCAGATGGCTGCCCACATAGTTCTCTGTCAGGTGGCGGCCATTGCGCACCGGCAGGATCAGCTCGCCTTCCTCATCCATCAGGTCGCAGCGCGCGATGGCGGCAAAGCCGTGGTCACGGAAGGTCTGCCAATGGGCTTCGCTGGTGTTCCTGCGGCCTTCGTAGGCAGTGTTGCATTCCACGATGGTGCCGTCCAGTTTTTTTACCAAGGGAGCGATCAGGGACGGCTGCAGGAAATTGTGCCCGCCGGGTTCGCCGGTGGAGATCTTGACGGCCACCTTTCCATGGAGCTCCCTGCCCAGGGCGTCATAGATCTTTATGAGACTTTCAGGAGTGATCTCTTTCGTAAAATATACAGTTGCCTTTTTCATGGGATCTTTCCTTTCTTTTGAATATCATCTATATCTGATATCTTAAACGGTATGATCTTCCATGTCAAGGAGATCTAGGATCCTCCACCCGATACTGCCGCAGGATCTGCTCCACAGTCCGGTACAGATGGGGTTTCAGCTCGTCCAGCGGGACGGGCTGTTCATATAGGATGGCATTGTAGCTGGCGCCGCCGATCAGTTCCAGGATCAGGTACATCATCAATTCGGGGGACTGGTAGGTATACGCGGATCTTGACAGCAGGGACTCATAGAGAGAGAAGATCGAAGGCGAATCCGGCTCGGCGGCAAAGAGGAGGGAATCCTTGAAAAACCCCCAGCTCAAGTGTTTGGACAGAAGGGTCACCAGACTGTGGTTGGCGGCGAACTGATCCAGCACATGATCGATGATGAAGAAGACCTGATCCTCAAAATCCTCCACCTCCTTGTGGGCCAAAAGGTCCGTGTAGGCGTTGCGGAACACCTGGTTGGCCTTCCGGGAGATCAGGTGGTTGCGGATATCGTATTTATCTTTGAAATACAGATAGAATGTCCCTTTGGCGACCCCGGCATCCTTTACGATATCCGAGATGGAAGTCTTATGGAACCCATTGCTGATAAAGAGCGAAAAGGCAGAATCCAGGAGGGATGTCCTTTTCTGTAATTTTTTATTGTCGATCTTATTCATCAAAAAAACCTCTTTTCTGTGTGTCTTTATTATAAAGGCAGACAGATGAAAAATCAATCCGGGATCTTACACAATATTTAAAATGACTTTTAGTCAATTTTTTGTATTTTACATATTGACTAAAAGTCATTTCTGCGTTATAACATTAATAGAAAAAATGACTGTTGGTCACAGACAAGGATCATGATATAGAGGAGGCGTTTTGATATGAAGAGAAAATATGTGCAGGCCATGCTGGCAGGGATGACGGCGATGATCTCTCTGACCGTCGCGGTGGACAGTGTATACGCGTCCACAGTCAATAAAGAACAGACGGTGTATGTCAATGCGGACGAGAGCGGGAACACCCAGGATGTGACGGTCAGCAGCTGGCTGAAAAACATGGAGAAGGGGCAGTCCTTGACAGATAAGAGCAACTTGAGCGACATTGAGAATGTCAAAGGCGACGAGGGATTTACCCAGAGCG
This sequence comes from uncultured Lachnospiraceae bacterium, assembly GCA_910584115.1. Lineage (GTDB taxonomy): Bacteria > Bacillota > Clostridia > Lachnospirales > Lachnospiraceae > MGBC164599. The sequence goes on along the minus strand of CAJTYN010000024.1, from coordinate 19,180 downwards.
GGGACGGGACCCTGACCTGGGAGGCAGGCGGGAACGACATCTATTACCAGGGCAAGACGACGGAGGAGCTGCCCGTGTCGGTGAAGATGACCTACTACCTGGACGGCAATGAGATCCTCCCGTCCCAGCTTGCGGGCAAGAGCGGCCGGGTGAAGATCCGCATCGACTATGAAAACCATTCCCAGCAGACCAGGGTCGTGAACGGAAAACAGGAGCAGATCAGCACGCCGTTTCTGATGGCCACGGGGATGATCCTCCCGGTGGAGACATTTTCGGAAGTGGAGGTGACGAACGGCCGGGTGATCTCCGACGGAAAGAATAACATCGTCATAGGGGTCGGTCTGCCGGGTCTGGCCGACAGCCTGAAGATCTCCGACATCAAGGGCCTGGAGGAGAAGGAGATCCCGGACTATGTGGAAATCTCGGCCACGGTCACGGACTTCTCCCTGGCGATGACGGCCACCGTGGCGACGACGGGCACCCTGTCAGAACTGGGACTGGACGGGATCCAGGACATGGACGGTCTGAAAGAGAGCATGGATAAGCTGACAGACTCCTCCGCCGCCCTGGTCAAAGGCAGCCGGACGCTCCGGGACGGCTTAAAAGAGCTGGATACGTCCACGGCCACATTTGTAGAGGGTGTGGAGAGCGCGGACAGCGGAGCCGGGCAGCTCAAGAGCGGCATCGACACCATGAATGCCCAGAAAGGCCAGCTGGTCGCGGGGGTCGGGCAGCTGGCAGACGGGATCGATGCATTGGAGGAAGGAGCCGGCACCCTGCAGAAAGGCGTCGGCGACTACACCGCGGGGGCGGAAGAGATCGACAAGGGGATCGGTCAGGTGGACGAAGGCGCCGGTCAGCTGAAAGAGGGGATCGACACTTTAAACAGCAAGAAAAAAGATCTGACGGACGGCATCAGCACCCTGCGCACAGGCGGCAAGGAACTGGATAAGGGGGCCAAGTCCCTGGAAGCCGGTGTGAAAGCCTATACAGACGGAGCCAGTGACTTAAACGGCGGGATCCGCCAGGTCGACAGCGGCGCGAAGTCCATACAGAGCGGTGTGAAAGCCTACACAGAGGGAGCCAGCCAGCTCGACGCGGGCCTCAAGCAGCTAAACGGCGCCCTCCAGTCCCAGATCGGCCAGGTGGATCAGCTCCCCCAGGCGGTCAAGGGCCTGCAGGACGGCTGCACACAGCTGAGCGGCGGGGCGCAGAAGCTCCAGGAAGGCGCGGGCCAGGTGCAGACGGCGGCCTCCGGCCTTTTGGAGAGCGTGGGACCATTATCCGGTGCGGTGCAGACGGCGGGCGACCTTTCCGCCACAGGCGTGACACTGGCCCAGCAGGCCCAGGCGGTCCTCGATGCCCAGAGCAGCGCCCAGGAGATGGGAGAGAGAGCGGCCGAACAGGCGGTCGAACAGGCATCCAGGCAGGCGACAGAACAGATGCAGGCAGCCGTGGCCCAGGAAAATGCAGCGGTCAACCAGGCGGCGAACGCAGAGGCGGACCGGCAGCAGACAGCCAACGTGCAGGCGGCGGCCCAGGCGGCCGGGCTGACACCGGAACAGACAGAGGCGTTACTGGCGGGTCTGGGAGATATCACGATCAATGTGGGCGTACAGACAGAGCCGTCCGCAGACCTTTCAGCGGCAGCCGGAGCGCAAGATCCGGCAGTGTCTGAACAGTTGAGTCAGTTGAACCAGCTGCGCGAGGGATTCAGCCGCCTGGGTACGGGATTCAGTCAGATCTCCTCTGAGCTGGATAAGGCCAGCGGGAACATGCAGCAGGCCAGTGCAGGTATCCAGGCGCTGCAGGAAGGCGCGGGGAGCGCGGTGGCAGGCGCCCAGCAGATGCAGCAGGGCTCCGAGGCCCTCGGGACGGCGGCAGGCGCGCTCAGCGGCCTCGGCGAGGCATCCCAGCAGCTGGCGACCAGCGTCAAGCAGCTCTCTGACGGCAGCGGCAAGCTCATCAGCAAGAATACCCAGCTCATCCAGGGGACCAAGAGCCTGGCCGACGGCACAGGGAGCTTAAAGACAGGGAGCGCCCAGCTCTGCAGCAGCAACACAGAACTGAATAAGGGCGCCAAGAGCCTGGCCAAGGGAACAGGATCTTTGAACACAGGGATCACTGCTCTGTCAAAAGGCTCGAAGACATTGAGCGCAGGCGTGGGCCAGCTGGCCACGGGCGCCCAGTCCCTGACAGACGGCACACAGACCCTGAAAGAGGGTTCGGCCACCCTCATCTCCAATAACGCGGCGTTAAATGACGGAGCCGCCAAGCTGGTATCCGGCAGTCAGCAGCTATCCACAGGAGGGAACACACTGAGATCCGGCGCGTCCACACTGAGTACGGGGATCCAGCAGCTCGCCACAGGCGCCTCCACGTTAAAAGACGGAACAGGCAGGCTGGCCAGCGGCGGCAGAGAATTAAAGAACGGGACGGATAAACTCTACGACGGATCCAAGGATCTGGCCAGCGGCATGCGGAAATTTGACAGAGAGGGTATCCGCAAGCTGACGGATGTGCTGGACGGAGGGATCCAGGACGTGCTGAACAGGCTGGAGGCGGTGGAAGACGCGGATAAGGCATACAAAGCCTTCGACGGCCAGATGGACGACATGGAAGGATCCGTGAAGTTCATCATCGAGACAGCCGGGATCGAATAGGAGGTGAGTCTTTTGGTAAAAACGGGCAGATGGATCGCGAAACATCGTTTTTTGATCTTGCTCATCGGCGTTCTGCTGCTGGTCCCGTCGGTGATCGGCATCATCAAGACCAGGGTCAACTACGACCTGCTCAGTTACCTGCCAGAGAGCCTGGAGACCGTAGAGGGCCAGGACATCATGGTGGATGAGTTCGGCATGGGGGCGTTTTCCATGGTCGTGGTGGAGGATATGGCGCTGAAAGACGTACAGGAGCTAAAAGAGGCGTTCACCGGCGTTCCCCATGTGAAAGATGTCCTCTGGTACGACGACGCCGTGGACATCACCGTCCCGGTGGAGATGATCCCGAAGAGACTGCGGGAAGGATTTTTCAAGGGCGACGCGACCATGATGATCGCGCTCTTTGACAACACCACATCCTCGGATGAGGCCATGGAGGCCGTGACCGAGATGCGTAAGCTGGTCGGCAGACAATGCTTCATCAGCGGCATGTCCGGCGTGGTAACGGATATCAAGGATCTGTGCCTCAAAGAACTGCCGATCTACGTGGCGATCGCGGCCATCCTGTCGTTCCTGGTCCTGCAGTTGACGATGGATTCCTACCTGGTGCCGGTGTTCTTCCTGCTCAGTATCGGGATCTCCATCCTGTACAATCTGGGGAGCAACATCTTCTTAGGAGAGATCTCCTACGTGACGCAGGCGCTGACCGCGATCTTGCAGCTGGGCGTGACCATGGACTATTCCATCTTCCTGCTGAACAGCTACGAGGAAAATAAAGAGATATACAAGGACGACAAGAACGAGGCCATGGGCCATGCGATCGCCAGCACATTTAAGTCCATCGTGGGCAGTTCGGTCACCACGGTCGCCGGGTTTGCGGCCCTGTGTTTCATGACATTCGCGTTGGGGCGCGACCTGGGCGTGGTCATGGCCAAGGGCGTGGTCATCGGGGTCATCTGTTGTGTGACCCTGCTCCCGGCCATGATCCTGGTCTTTGACAAAGCCATCGGGAAGACGAAGCACAAGCCGGTCATCCCCAGCCTGGACGGGATCTCCGGGTTCATCACGAAGCATTATAAGCTGTGGCTCGCGATTTTTTTGATCTTGCTGGTCCCCGGCGTGTATGGGAACAGCCATACGAAGATCTATTACGACATCGCCCGGTCCCTTCCGGCGGATCTCCCCTCGAATGTGGCCAATGACAAGCTGAAAGATGATTTCGACATGAGCACCATCCACATGGTCATGATGCCAAAAGACTTAGGCGGCAAAGAGAAGCGCGGGATGATCGAGGACATCGAGGACGTGGAGGGCGTGAAGTGGACCATCGGGGCGAGCAGCCTCTTCGGACCGTCCATCCCCGAGTCCATGATCCCGGATAGGGCAAAGGAGATGCTCCAGAGCGACAATTTCGAGCTGGCGTTCATCTGTTCCTCCTACCAGTCCGCGACGCCCGAGGTCAACGCTCAGATCGGCGCGATCGATCAGATCGTCAAAGACTATGATAAAAAAGCCATGGTGATCGGGGAGGCGCCCCTCATGAAAGACCTGCAGGACGTGACCGACATCGATCTGCGCAATGTGAACATCGCTTCCATGGCGGCGATCTTCGTGATCATCATGATCGTATTTAAGTCCTTCTCCCTGCCGGTGCTGCTGGTGGCGGTCATCGAATTTGCGATCGCGGTCAATATGGCCGTGCCGTTTTATCAGGGGACGGAACTGCCCTTCGTGGCCAGCATCGTGATCGGGACGATCCAGCTGGGAGCGACGGTGGATTACGCGATCGTCATGACCAGCCGCTATCAGAAAGAACGGCAGGGCGGCAGCGGAAAAAAAGACGCGGTCATCACGGCCCACAAAGCGTGCATCATGTCGATCATCACCAGCGGGCTCAGCTTCTTTGCGGCCACCTTCGGCGTGACATGCTATTCCAAAGTGGATATGATCAGTTCCATCTGTACGCTGTTATCCAGAGGGGCGCTGATCAGTATGGCGGTGGTCATCCTGGTGCTCCCAGCCATGTTCATGCTGTTCGACGGCGTGATCGTAAAGACCAGCAAGAATTTCTTGTCCACAGAGAAAAAATAGAAAAGATCGAGCCGGATATTTCGGCGGAATAGTGGACTTTTTTGGGCAGGCAGTGTATGATGGATGGGGAGCGAGGTGATGTATTCTGAACCAGAAATTAAAAAAAGAGATACAGGAGTCCCTGTCAGCGGTCCTGCCCATCACAGGGATCGTCCTGCTGATCAGCATATTCCTGGTCCCCCTGGAGCTGGGAACGATGGTCATGTTCATCACGGGGGCGGTGATGCTGGTGGTCGGGATGGGATTTTTCCAGATGGGGGCCGGGATGTCCATGACCCCGCTGGGAGAAGGGATCGGTGTCCAGATCGCGAAGGTCCGGTACATAGCGGCGATCCTCCTGATCGGATTTGTCATGGGAGCGATCATCACGCTCTCCGAACCGGACCTGCAGGTGCTGGCGGAGCAGGTCCCGTCCGTCCCCAACCATATCCTGATCTGGACGGTGGCGGTGGGCGTGGGGATCTTCCTGGCGGTGGCGATCCTGCGTATACTGTTCCAGGTAGACCTCTCCACGATCCTGATCGTGCTGTACAGCGTGCTGATCCTGCTGTCTTTTTTCATCCCGGATGATTTTCTGGCGGTGGCTTTCGATTCCGGCGGCGTGACCACCGGGCCGATGACCGTCCCGTTCATCATGGCCATGGGTGTGGGCATGTCCTCGGTCAGGGGTGATAAGAACGCATACAGCGACAGTTTCGGTCTGGTGGCTCTCTCAAGCATCGGCCCGATCCTGGCGGTCCTGATCCTGGGGAGCTTCTATGACACGGGCGAGACTGCCTATGCGCTGGCCGCGGTGGCGGAAGTGGAGACCACACGGGATGTGGTCAGGGAATTTCTCGTGCGCCTGCCTCCTTATGTGAGGGAGGTCTTTGTCTCATTTATCCCTGTGGCGGCGGTCTTCGTCATCTTCCAGCTGCTCACCCACCGCTACCAGCGGCGCCAGGTGAAGCGTGTGCTGGTGGGTTTCTGTTATACGTATATCGGCCTGGTCTTATTTATGTGCGGGGTAAACGTGGGGTTTTCCCCGGTGGGCGCTTCGCTGGGAAATGATATCGCCTCGGCCCCTTGGAGAGGGCTTCTGGTCCCGATCGGGATGCTGATCGGGTATTACATCGTCAAGGCGGAGCCTGCCATACAGGTGCTCAACCATCAGGTGCAGGGCGTGACCAACGACGCAGTCTCGGCAAAGTCCATGAACCGCTGTCTCTCCATCGGCGTATCGGTCAGCGTGGGGCTGGCCATGCTGCGCATATTGACCGGGCTGCCGATCCATTGGATCATCATCCCCGGGTATATCGCAGCCCTGATCCTCTCAAGGATCGTCCCTAAGATGTTCGTGGGTATCGCTTTCGACTCGGGCGGCGTGGCCAGCGGGCCGATGACCACCACATTCCTGCTCCCATTGAGCATCGGGGCCTGTCAGGCTCTGGGCGGGAACATCATGGCGGACGCGTTCGGCGTCGTGGCGCTGGTGGCGCTGACGCCCCTGATCGCCGTCCAGATCATGGGGCTGTATTACCAGTATAAGTTGAACAAGATGGAAAAGACAACAGCACAGGAGGCTCTCTCTTGGGATATGGGCGGAGAGGCCGACGATATACTTGATTTTGAGGAGGATCATGAAGATGACGGCTGATCAAAAAAGTCCGGCTTTTCGTATGTTATTTCTCATCGCCACGCCGAAACTGGTGCACAAAGGGATCGGCCTTTTTAAAGAAGGCGGTGTCCCCGTCCAGTACGTTTTTCACGGCAAGGGCACGGCTACCAGTGAGATCATGGATACCCTGGGACTCTGCGGGGAAGAAAAGCATATACTGGTCAGCATACTGCCGAAGGCTTTTGCGGACGCCATGCTGGTCAAGCTGCAGAAAAAACTCCATCTGGGCCAGCCCGGCAGCGGGATCGCGTTTACCATCGCCATGTCCAGCGGCAGCAAGCGTGTCGTCAGACTGGCGGAGGCATTGCAGCCGGAGGGATCACAAATATGTTTAGGAAGGTATGAGTCTGAGATGATAGAGGATGGATACAGCCTGATCGTGGTGATCGTGGATCAGGGATTCAGTGAAGAAGTGATGGATGCCGCCAGGCCCATGGGCGCCTCCGGCGGCACGGTATTCCACAGCAGACGGGTCGGGAACGGAGAGGCGATGAAGTTCTGGGGGATCCGCGTGCAGCAGGAGCGGGAGACAGTCCTGATCCTCGCAAAAAAAGAAGACAAGAAACCCATCATGCAGGCGGTCTGCGAGCAGTGCGGGATGCACAGCGAAGCCCATGGGGTCGTGCTGTCGCTGCCAGTGGATGGGATCGTCGGTCTGGACTGAATGGGATCGAAAGGGCTTAAAAAGAGGAGTTATGGCGAACTATGGAAATGGCTTGGAGACGAAGGCGAAGATCTTGAGCGCCTGCAGGGAGCTTTTTTACACCAGGGGATTTGCAAAGACCACGTTCAAGGATATCGGGCGGATGGCGGATGTGAACCAGGGGCTGATCGTCTACTATTATAAGACGAAGAACGTGCTGGCAAATACGGTCTTCCAGGATGTGATGATCGAGATGATGGGGCGGATCGAGCGGGATTTTGCCGGGGAGGACACCCTGACCCGGTTTTTTATCAGTGATTTTCTGTATTTCAGGCTGCTGTATGAGGATGCGCATTTCCGCGATTTTATCGAGGCGTGCTGCTTAAACGGCGTCCTGGCAAAAGATCCCGCCAGCCTCCAGGAAGGATATCGGAGATACTACGATGCGATCATCGATTTTTTTGACGATGAATACATCCAGGATAGCACTCTGCGGGAGGGGCTCTTGGCGGTCTTCGACGGGATGAAGGATACCTATTCCCTCCACATCTGCCGCAATTACGAGCGGTTGCCGGTGGATGTGGCGGTGACGGACTATATCACCATCTATAGTCATCTGATGAACATCCCCTCAGAGACTTACGGGGCGAAGATGCTGCAGGCCGAACTGCTGACGAACCAGGTGGAAGTATCAGTGGACAGATTCCGGTTCCAGATCAGACAGGCCAGATAGGATCAGATAAGAACAGATCATAGAAGACATCGGTAAGAGAGAAGAGAGATCTTCCGTCTGCCGGTGTCTTTTTTGTGCAGAGCTGATAAAAGTGCTTGACATACCGGTGCGCCGATGATATTATGTGTACATAAAATTATATATACATAAAATTATATATGTACAAAATGCGCGGAAAAAGGAGGTATACAGTGATGGCTGCATACGGATTTCAGGAAAAGGAATTACAGACAGGGAAGACCAGGGTCGTGTTTGGCTGTGAGATGACAGACTATGATACGCCGGTCACCCCGCGGGAGAATCTGCTCATGGCGCTGAAAGGGGAACCCGTCTGGCTCCCGTCCACTTTTGACATCGGTTACCTGTACCCCAGGTGTGTGCCGGACAACCCCGCGAAAGGAAATGTATCCGACGCGAAGCTCCCTCCCGAAGAGCTGGGCGGCGTCGATATGTTCGGAATCGAGTGGGAATATGTGCCCCAGGTGGGCGGATCCACCACCAGACCGGGAAATCCTCTGCTGGATGATGCCAGCGAATGGAAGGAAAAGGTCGTATTCCCCACAAAGGAAGTGATCGACTCCTGGGACTGGGAGAGCGCGAAAGAGAGTGCGAAGGTCGTCATGCGGGAGAAGGATTTCTGGGAAGTGGTGATCTGCACGGGATTTTTTGAGAGGCTGATCTCATTCATGGATTTTGAGAACGCGTCCATCGCCATGATCGATGACGAGCAGCAGGAGGATGTCAAGGTGCTCTTTGATAAGCTGGCGGACCTCTATATCGTATTGATCGAGAAATACCTGGATGTGTTCGGCGATAAGATCGACGGGGTGTGCCTGCACGACGACTGGGGCCATCAGCAGGGGCTCATCCTCTCGGCGGATACGCTGCGGGAGATGGTCGTACCTTATATGAAAAAAGTGACGGACTTCATCCACAGCAAAGGGATGATCGCGGAATGCCATAGCTGCGGGAAGATCGATCCGCTGATCCCGCTGTATATCGAGGCGGGATTCGAGATGCTGGAATGCCAGTACATCCTGGATTTTGACACATTGGTGCCCCAGTATGGCGACCGGATCTTGATGCACACATCGCCGGATGTGCCGGCTCCCGACGCGCCGGAAGAAGAGCAGATTAAGGCCGCGCGGGCCTATGTGGACAAGATGATCCGGTACGGGAATCCGTTCCTGATGGATAATTATTATTCACCCCATCCGCTGACGAGAGTCTTCAGCGATGAGGTCTACCGTTATTCGAGAGAACGCCTGTGTGGGAAATAGCAGGCGGCAGAAAGGGGTGAAAAGGGTATGGGCAGGAAGAAGGATAAGATCCGCTGGAAGGTGCTGCTCCCGCCATGGATCGTGGTCGTGGCGATGCTGGTCCTGAACCTGACGGACTATGAGATGTTCGTGACGGTCATGGATACGGCGATCCACTGGATATTGGAGAGATTTGCCTGGATGCTGAATTCCGTTTCGCTGGCTTCATTGCTCCTGGTACTGGTCGTTTACTTCTCGCCCATCGGCAAGGTGCGGTTCGGCGGCTCCCGGGCGCGGCCCATGATCGGATATAAGAATTATATATGGATCGTGCTCTGCACGGTCATGGGGGCCGGGCTGATGCTCTGGGCCTGCGCGGAACCGATCACCCACATACACAACCCGCCGGTCAATGTGACGCAGGGACCTCTCTCCGGGGAGGCCATCCTCTGGGCGATGGAGAATATCTTCCTGGAGTGGACGTTTACGCCGATGGCGATCTACGCCCTGGCGGGTATCCTCTTCGCCTTCGTCTTCTACAACATGCAAGAACCCTTTTCCATCGGCTCCATGCTGGTCCCTCTCCTGGGGAGAGAGCGGACGGGCAGATGGATGACCGCGATCGACGGCGTATGTCTTTTCTGCATCTGTCTGGGTATGGCGTCCACCCTCGGCAGCGGGATCCTTTTGGTGATCGAGGGCGTCGTGCGGGTCACGGGCGGCGCCGTGGCGGCAGACGCCAAGAGCTGGGGGATCTGCGGGGCCGTGATCATCGTGTGTTTTATCCTGTCGGCATCCAGCGGGCTGAAAAGGGGGATCACATACCTGTCCACCTTGAATTCCTGGGCGTACCTGATCATCGGTGTCTTCATCTTTCTGGCGGGTCCTACGACCTATATATTAAATCTCTCTGTGGAGGGGTTCGGGGCGTATATCAGTGACTTTTTCAAGCTCAGCCTGTGGACGTCTACGGCGGCGGGGGATGGATGGTCCCTGCAGTGGCCCCAGTTCTACTGGTGCATGTATTTTACCTGGATGCCCCTCTCTGCCGTCTTCCTGGGGAAGATCTCCAGGGGGTATACGGTCAGGGAGACGCTGGGCGCCGTCTTTTTGATCCCGTCCCTGTTCAGTGTCGTCTGGATGGCCTTATTTTCCGGGACCTCCATCAAGTTCGAGCTGGACGGGGCAGGGATCGGAGCGGCTATGGAGCGCAGCGGGATCGCGGCGGTGGCTTATGAGGTGTTAGAGCAGATGCCCTTTGCGGTGATCATCGTCCCCGTATTTTTGCTGACGGCGTTCATGTCCTATGTGACGTCGGCGGATTCCAACACCAACGCGATGGCCAGCTTGTGTACGGCCGGGCTGACTGAAGAGGATACGGAATCGCCGGTGGGACTGAAGGTATTCTGGGGAGCGACGGTCGGGGTCTTGTGCCTGATCATGCTGATCGCCTTTAACATCAATGGGATGAAGATGCTGGCCGATATCGGCGGTTTCTTTTCTTGCTTTTTGATGGTCCTCTTCATGGGGTCGGCGTGGAAGATCATCCGAGATCCGGCAAAGTACGACCGTCACCGGGAGGATTATGATGAACAGGGGAGGCCGTTGCCTTCCATCCGTCTGCCGATCAGAGACGATCTGCCAGAGAGAACGGGAGGAGAACGAGAATATGATCGAGAGGAGAAAGATCGAAAATGAAAGTTGAAATGTCAAAAACAAAACGGACGCTCTGTCTGGTCGCGCTGATGCTGACCAACTTAGCGGTCATGAACGACCTGGTGGTGATCCCTGTGATCTCTGACCTTTACGGGGAATTTGCGGGGCACATGGGGCTGGTGAACTATATCGTGTCCGGTCCGGCCCTGATCATCGTGCTCACGTCCCTGCTGGCCAGCTTCCTGTGTAAGAAACTGGATAAAAAAGTGGTCCTGATCATCGGCGGCGTCTTCTTTACCGTCGGATCGATCCTGGGCGTCCTGGTGATCGACCCGTATTATATGGCGTTCATGCGGACTCTGGTGGGGATCGGGGCCGGGATCGAGCAGGTGGTGGCCGTGTCCATGATCGCGGATGTCTACGAAGATGAGAACGAGCGGGCGAAGGCCACCGGCTATTACAATGCGACCATGAGCTTCGTGGGGATCGCATACAGCTACCTGGCTGGCGTGCTGGCCAGCAGCGGTGTGTGGAAGAACGCCTTTATGTGTTACTTGGCGGCGGTCCCCATGCTGATCTTCCTGTTCCTCTTCGTCCCGTCGGTCAAGCCGGACAAGGACGCCCAGGAGGAAAAAGGGAAGGAAAAAGAGCCTCTGGGTTTTCGCTTCTGGGCGCTTGAGATCTCCTGGTTCATCGCAAATCTCTTATTCGGCGCGACGGTCCTGTACTATGTAGCCGTCTATGTATCGGAGAACCTGTTGGGCGACGTGGCTTTCACAGGTATGGCCACCAGCGTGAAACAGATCGTGGGCTTTATCCTGTGCCTGTTCTTCGGCGGGATCTACAAAGCGCTCAAACGCCATACGATCACGGTCTCTTATTTTATCGCGGCAGTCACCTTAGTGATCATGGTCGTCGCACCGTCGAAGTTCTGTGCCGTTGTGATCGCGACTATCTGCGGATGCTGCTATAAGATCGTATTTTCCTATATGTATGCTCATGGATTTTCCCTGGTCCCGGCTTCGCGGATCGATGATTCCGTGGGTATCACCACAGCCGTGTATGGGATCGGGACGTTCTTCAGTACATATTTCGCGACCTGGCTGATGAGCGTGATGCATACGGACCGGGCCACAGAGACCTGGATGGTGGCGGCAGTGGCATTCGCAGTCCTGGGCGTGGTGGAGATCGTCCTTGGTGTATCAGAGAAAAAAGAATTATCTTAAAAGGAGGTATTTTGATGAAAACGAGTAAGATCGCAAGACAGACTGTCCAGTATGAGATGTTAGATAAAGACCAGTGCCGCGAGATCGCGGCGGCAGCGTTTCGGATCCTGGGCCGCACCGGATGCATCATCCAAAATGAAGAAGCCCGGCAGCTCTTAAAAGATGCCGGCTGTACCGTGGACGGGGAGAGGGTATGGATCCCGGAGCATGTGATCCGAGGCGCGATCGCTTCCGCGCCTGAGTCGGTGACCCTCTACGACCGGGACGGCGGCCCGGCGGTGCGGCTGGAGCCCCATGAGGCCCATTTCGGCCCGGTGACGAGCACATGTGAGATCGTGGATGTGCGCACCGGCGAGCGCCGCCTTACGGTGAAAAAAGATCTGGAGGAGGCCGCGATCCTGATCGATCCTCTGGAAAATATCGAGTGGGCCACAAACTGCGTGACCTTAAGCGACGTGAACGATGCTTACGACGACATCGAGGAGGTCCATACATTATTGGAATACAGCCGCAAACCGTTCTGGTATTACGCGAAAAATATAGACGCCTTAAAAGTAGAACTGGAGATGTTCGCCGTCGTCGCGGGCGGGGAGGACGCGTTCCGCCGCAGGCCTTTTACGGTCAATCTGATCTGCCCGCTGGACGCATTGCGCCATTCCGAGAACGGCCTGGCACAGGTGATGGCGTGCGCCAGGGCGGGCGCGCCGGTGGTCTATATCCCGGGGACGGAATTCGGCCTCACGGCGCCGGCCACGATGGCGGGCTGTCTGGCCGCCGGGATCGCGGACCTTCTTCCGGGACTGGTCGTCAGCCAGCTGGCATGCAAGGGTGCGCCGTTCATCGCCGCCTGCTTCCGCAATAATGTGGACTTTGCCACGATGAAGATGGACCACTCCCGCCCGGAGATGATCGCGGCCAACTGTGCGACCGCCGATATCTGGAGGTATCTGGGATTGCCGTTCTGCTCGAACATGGCAAATACTGACAACGGCGACTTCGGTCCCCAGGCGGCCTTTGAGAAGACCGCCCAGTATTACAGCGTCCTGTTATCCGGGACCAACATGGCCTACGGCGTCGGCTGTTATGAGGCGGGCATGGTGCTGCGCTTCGCAGACCTGCTCTTCTCCGACGAAGTGATCGGATATCTGAAGAACCTTGTCCGCGGCGTGGAAGTGACGGATGAGGAGCTGGCCGAGGATCTGATCGACGAGGTAGGCCCCGGCGGCACATACATCCTGGAAGAACACACGGCGGAACATGTGCGCGACTTCTGGACACCCAGATATCTCAAGTCCAGACCGATGGGAGAGGGAAAAGACCTGGAAGAACGCCTGGCGGCAGAGGCGCTCAAGATCATCGAAAAAGGGCCGCAGCATAAACTCCCTGCCGATAAAAAGGCAGCCATCGCTGCGATCATGGAACGCGTCGCGGCACAACATGGATGATCCCATATTTCTGGTATGCCATACATTATCTGAAGGGGCAGTCCTGCTGACTATTGGTCAGTCGGACTGTCTTTTACTCATAGGAAATTCCGGCTTTTTGAAACACAAAAAAAGAACAGAAGTTCATTAAACGTATGTTAGACAAATTCCTGTATGGGAACGACGATAAGATGATACGGTTTAGAAGATATAAAAACCTTCCACGCCAGCCTCGACATCAAATATGTCATCTTCGTGGCGGTTGTAATGAGGGCTGGAGCATGTTTTAAAACCCAAAATACCTTATGATCATCACAAATAAAAAAGCGTTTTAAAGGGTCCGGGGGAAATCGCGATCCCCCGGCGTTTTTGGTACTTTTCTTGCAGAAAAGTACATAGGAAAGATCTGAGCGGCCACGGATCGTGCTAAATGTTAGTAAAATTTAAGCTATTAACAGAACGCAGATGGTTTTAAACACGCTCTAGTAACAGAGACATTACTTAAAGAAGTGACCACCCCTCTCTTGACAACGGATACGCTATATGATAAGATTAATACCGACAAATTGTCGGTCACAGGATATTTGGGAGCGTGTAAAAAAATGCGTATTGTAAAAGAGGCGGAAGAGCGAAAAAATGAAATATTGGATGTTGCAGAGAAAATGTTTGGAGAAAAAGGTTATGATGCCACAAGTACCAATGACATTCTGAAAAAGATCGGCATTGCCAGGGGGACGCTCTACTACCACTTCAAATCCAAGGAGGACATCCTGGATGCTATGATCGAGCGGATGACTGACAGCTTGATGGCGAAGGCCAGAGAGATCGCCGAGCAGAAAGATGTGTCGGTATTGCAGCGCTTGACCCTGATGATGGTGGCGCTGAATGTGAACAACGATCTCGGATATGAGATCATGGAGCAGGTGCATAAGCCACAGAACGCGCTCATGCACCAAAAGATGCAGGAGCGGTTGCTGGCTGGGGTGACACCGATCGTCACGGATCTGATCAAAGAAGGGATCGATCAGGGCATCTGTCAGACGGACTACCCGGCAGAGGTGGCGGAAATGACGTTGCTCTATTCCAACACGGTATTTGATGATCTGGCAGGGTACAGCGGGGATGCGCGGCAGAGAAAAGTTGCCGCATTCATCTATAATCTGGAGCGGCTGTTGAGAATGGAGCGGGGCAGTCTGCGGGAGGTGATCCTCCCGATCTTCGGATAGTGGATAAAGCAGGCAAGTCAGGATCTAGGGGGGCAGTAGTATATGAATAAAGAGATCCTGTTATCTGATATAGACAAAGTTCACACTACGGAAATGGGGATTGATAGGATCAAGAAAAATCTGAGACTAGATACCGATGACGTGGTTGAATGGTGCAAGAAAAAGGTGTTAGATAAGAGGTGTGATATTTATAAGCGAGGAAAAAATTGGTATTGCGAAATTGATGATATTAAAATAACGATCAACTCTTACAGTTACACGATCATCACAGCACATATGATAAAGGCGTAAAACAAAGGGACCACAGAGTTCCTTTATTTTGCGATCTGATACCGACAGACAGACGGTCTATCAAGGAGGCAAATACATGAACAAACAAAGTGATCTTTCAAAATTTATGTTATTGTGGGTGGGAGAGCTGATCTCCGCCATCGGCGGCGGGCTGACCAGCTTCGGCCTGGGCGTCTATGTGTTTGATCAGACCGGGAGCGCGGCCAGCATGGCGCTCGTCACCCTGCTGGCCTTCCTGCCTACGCTGCTGCTCAGCGTCCCCGCCGGGGTGCTGGCAGACCGGTATGACCGGCGTTTGCTGATGATGCTGGGGGACGGCTGTTCGGCGCTGGGCATCCTCTGTATACTGCTGTGCATGATGCGGGGCAAAGCGACGCTCTGGCAGATCTGCATCGGCGTATTTCTCAGCGCCACCTTCTCTGCGCTGCTGGAGCCGTCCTATCGGGCTACAGTGACCGATCTGCTGACAAAAGAGGAATATTCCAAGGCCAGCGGCCTGGTGAGCCTTGCAGGGAGCGCCCGGTATCTGATCTCCCCTGTTGTAGCGGGAGCACTCCTGGCTGTCAGCGACATCAAGCTGCTGCTGGTCATCGACATCTGTACATTTTTTCCCACCGTGTTCGCCGCCGCCTTTGTGCGGAAGGGCATTGCAAGGAAAGTGACTGAACACCAGGATTCCTTTCTGGACAGTCTGCGGCAGGGCTGGCAGGCGGTCACCGGCGATCGCGGCATCCTGATCCTGATCACAGTTTCCGCAGTTCTGACCTGCTTTATGGGTACGTTTCAGATCCTGGCCCAGCCTCTCATCCTGGACTTTGCCGATAGTACCACGCTGGGGATCGGGGAGACGGTCTGTGCCTCCGGGATGCTGGTGTCCAGCTTATTCCTGGGAGCCAGAGGCATCCGGCGGGGGTATGTCAAAAAATTGTGTCTGTCCCTTTTGGTGTCAGGGTTTGGCATGGTGGGGTTCGGACTGTGGGAGAACATCTATCCGATCTGTCTGTTTGGAGCTCTCTTTTTTGCCGCCCTGCCCTTTGCCAATAACTGCCTGGATTACCTGGTCAGGGTAAACATCCCGGATGAGCTGCAGGGACGGACCTGGGGATCGATCGGTCTTCTCTCGCAGATCGGCTATGTGGCAGCCTATGGCGCGGCAGGGGCGATCACAGACGGTATCGCCGCCCGGTCCCGGATCAGCATAGGCCGGGGTGCGGCCTGGGTCATCATGGCGGCGGGTGTTCTGCTGGGGCTGACGGCGCTGCTCTTGTATTCATTCAGAAGCGTAAAGATGTTGGAGGGAGGGGCAAAATGCTGAAAAAACTGATCTGGAATGATGTACAGCAAAATAAGCTGCTGTCCGCCGCCACTGTTTTCTTTATGGCCGTTTCCGCTATGATGCTCGCTCTGACGGCACTGCTGTTTTCCAGTCTGCTGGGTTCGGTCAATGGATTGATGGAACAGGCGCAGGCCCCCGATCTCATACAGATGCACACCGGCGGATCAGATGAAACACAGATCAGCCAGTTTGCCGAGGAGCAGCAGGAGATCGCTCAATGGCAGATATGCCGCTTTCTGAACCTGGATAACAGCGCGGTCACGCTGGGCGGCCACAGTCTGCTGGACAGCACCCAGGACAATGGCCTGTGTATCCAGGGTGAGCGGTTTGATCATCTCCTGGACATGGACAACGACCGCCCAAGGGTACTGCCCGGACAGGTCTATGTCCCCGTCTGCTACCGCACACGCTATGACCTGGATATCGGGGACACCATGCGGATCGGCAGCGAGGGACTGACCGTGGCCGGGTTTGTGCGGGACGCGCAGATGAACTCCATGATGGCTTCCTCCAAGCGGTTCCTCGTGAGCGAGTGGGACTATGAGCGGCTGAAACCCTGCGGCGAGGAAGAATACCTCATAGAATTTCTCCTAAAGGACGGCGCAGATATCAGCACAGTCAGCACCGCTTACACGCGGCAGGGGCTTCCAGCGAACGGCCCCGCCATCACAAAGCCGCTCATCCGCATGATGAACGCGCTGTCAGACGGAACAACGATCTTCGTGATCTTCCTGGCGGCTATCGTGGTATTGCTGGTCGCATTGCTCTGCATCCGTTTTATCCTGTCCATCCGTATGGAGCGGGATAAACGGGAGATAGGGATGCTGAAAGCCCTGGGCATCGGAAAGGGCGAGATCAAACGGCTCTACTTCTCAAAGTATATCCTGTTTTCCGTCTGCGGCGGTCTGCTCGGTCTTGGGGCTGCCGCTATCCTGCAAGGGCCGCTGGAACAACAGATACGGGAACTGTATGGCGCATCCGGTCACGGCGCACAGACGGCCGCATTTGCCCTTTGCGCCGTTGCTGTGGCAGAGGCTGTGATCCTGCTCTCTGTGTGGCGCAGTCTGAAAAAGACAGATCGGTTGTCTGCCCTGGCCGCGCTGTTCCCCATCCGGGAGCAGGAGCAGGACTGGCGTCAATATCTGCCGATCGGTTTTGTGGCCGCCGCCTGTGCCTTTTTGATGCTGCTGCCTCAAGAACTGTATTCCACGCTGTCCTCTCCTACGTTTGTCATTTATATGGGCATTGGGAACGCGGACATACGCATGGACATACGCCAGGGGTCGGACATCAATTTGGCGACGGCCCAGCTTGCCGCTGACTTGGAGCGGGACGAGCGGGTAGAGCGATATGCCGTACTGCAGACCCGATCCCTCACGGCTGTTTTATCAGATGGCACGACCTGCGATCTGACCGTGGAAATGGGCGATCACACCGTATTCCCCGTGCGGTATTCGGAAGGGGATCCGCCGGTCGTGGACAATGAGATCGCGCTGTCCTCTCTGAACGCAAGGGAATTAAAGCTGTCCGTTGGCGATACTCTGCCGTTGCGGATAAATGGTGTAGAAACGCTCTACTCCATCTGCGGGATCTATCCGGACATCACCAATGGCGGCAAAACAGCGAAGATCAGCGGTAGCGCGGACAACGCCCCTGTAGTCTGGAGTGTTCTGTATGTTTCTCTCAAAGACCCGGATGCCAGCGCCCGGTGGATGGAAGCCTACGGTCAGAGGGGAGCCGATGTAACGGACATTGAGGACTATGTGCGGGATACCTATGGGCCAACGCTGGCGCAGATCCGTCGGGCCTCACAGGGAGCCATGCTGATCGCCGTACTCGTGGTCTTTGTCGTGATCGCGCTGTTCCTCCGGCTGATCGTGGAACGCAGCCGTGACGCGATCTCACTGCAAAAGGCTCTGGGATTTACCAGCGGAGAGATTGGCCGCGTTTATTGTCTCAAGGGCTTTTTCTTTGCTGCGGTGGGCGTCATATCCGGGCTGGCTCTTGGCACGTTGCTGGGAGAGAGCCTTTGCGGGATCGTGCTGAGATCCTTTGGGGCCGACAGCTTCCGCTTCATCATACGCTGGGAAAGCCTGCTGGTCGGTATTCCGGTCATCATACTTGGAACAACGATGTTTGCGGTTTTGCTCGGAACGGCGGAAGTTCAGCGGATCAAAGCCTACGAGTGCTGCACAGGAAGGGAGTAACGACGATGAAAAAGTTATTGAGGATAGAGGATCTGACAAAAGGACAGATCCTGCACCAGATCACGTTTGATGTGGAGCAGGGGGAAATGCTGGCGGTCATGGGGCCGTCCGGCTCCGGAAAATCGACACTGCTCTATAATGTGGCCGGGATGGATCAGCCCACCAGCGGACAGGTGTGGCTTGGGGATGTGGAGATCACGAAGCTGTCCGAGGATGAAAAAGCAAGGCTGCGTCTGCACCGCATGGGTTTTGTATTTCAGCAGATGAATATGATGGGAGATCTGGATCTGATAGATAATATCCTGCTCCCGGCAACGCATGCCAACAGGGGCAAGGGACAAAGATCAAAAGAAGAATTGAACCTGCGGGCGCACAGGCTCATGGAGAAGCTGGGGATCGCCGGGATGGAAAAGCGCCGGGTCACCCAGGTGTCCGGGGGCCAGCTCCAACGAGCGTGTATCTGCCGGAGCATGATGAACGAGCCGGAGATCTTGTTTGCCGATGAGCCCACTGGGGCGCTGAACAAAAGCGCGGCGGCGGAGGTCATGGGAGAGCTGGTCAAGCTGAACCGGGAAGGGACCACGATCTTGCTGGTGACCCATGACAGCAGGGTCGCCAGCAGCTGCGACCGGATCATCTACTTGCTGGACGGCCAGATCTGTGCAGAGCTGACGCTGGGCAGATCAGTGGCCTGTGCCAAGAAGCAGCGAGAGGAAAAGGTGTCCAGGTGGCTCATGGAGTATGAATGACCAAATTTAAATCTTGATCTCA
>CAJTYN010000023.1 GCA_910584115.1 uncultured Lachnospiraceae bacterium | reverse complement strand
GGGCTTTGCGGCTTAGCTCCGACTATTCGAACTCAATCGTCCCCGGCGGCTTACTAGTAATATCATAAACCACCCGATTCACATGCCCCACCTCATTCACGATCCGCCCAGACACCTTCTGCAGCACCTCCCAAGGGATCTCAGCCACCTCAGCCGTCATAAAGTCCACCGTATTGACCGCCCGCAGCGCGACCGCATAATCATACGTCCGTTCATCCCCCATGACTCCAACGCTCCTCATATTCGTAAGGGCCGCGAAATACTGTCCGATCTCCCTATTCAGCCCGGCATACGCTATCTCCTCCCGATAGATAGCATCCGCATCCTGCACGATCTTCACTTTCTGGGCATTCACTTCCCCGATGATGCGGATCCCCAGTCCCGGCCCCGGGAAAGGCTGACGGAACACCAGATTTTCAGGGATCCCCAATTCCAACCCAGCTTTGCGCACTTCATCCTTAAAAAGATCCCGCAGAGGTTCAATGATCTCCTTAAAATCCACATGATCCGGCAGTCCGCCCACATTATGATGCGATTTGATCACCGCGGATTCTCCCCCCAGGCCGCTCTCCACCACATCCGGGTAGATAGTCCCCTGGACTAGGAAATCCACCGCCCCGATCTTTTTAGCCTCCTCTTCGAAGACACGGATGAACTCTTCACCGATGATCTTCCTTTTTTGTTCCGGATCTTCCACGCCTTTTAACTTTGCGTAAAATCTCTCCTGGGCATTTACGCGGATAAAATTCAGTTTATAGGGACCTGAAGGGCCGAAGACCTGCTCCACCTCATCCCCCTCGTTTTTCCGGAGGAGGCCGTGATCCACGAAGACGCAGGTGAGCTGGTCGCCCACCGCTTTTGACAGCAGGACGGCGGCCACAGAGGAATCCACCCCGCCTGAGAGAGCACAGAGCACCCGCCCGTCTCCGATCCGCTCACGGATCGCACGGATCGACTCTTCCACGAAGGAATCCATCCGCCAGTCTCCCGCGCAGCGGCACACGCTGTGCACGAAGTTGGAGATCATCTTGGTCCCCTCGGGCGTGTGCAGCACCTCCGGATGGAACTGGATCGCGTAGAGCTGTCTCCCGGCATCTTCGGCGGCGGCCACTGGACAGTCCGCCGTGTGCGCCGTGACCACAAACCCCGGCGCCGCCTGCGCGATATAGTCGAAATGGCTCATCCAGCAGACCGTCTTCGGCGAGACATTCTGGAACAGGGGGGATGCGGTGTCCACCGTGACCTCTGTCTTCCCGTATTCCCGCACCGCGGCGCTCGTCACCACGCCGCCTAAGATATGCTGCATGAGCTGAGCGCCGTAACACAGCCCCAGTATGGGGATCCCTATTTCAAACAATTCCTTGGGATACGTCGGCGACTCCGCCTCGTAACAGCTGTTGGGCCCACCGGTGAGGATGATGCCCTTCGGCGCCATCTCCTTGATCTTTTCGATCGGTGTCTTGTAAGAATAGATCTCACAGTAAACATTGCACTCCCGCACGCGTCTTGCCACCAACTGGTTATATTGCCCGCCGAAATCCAAGACGATCACAGTTTCTCTTTTCACACTACCCCTCCCTTTATCCGTCATTGATGGTTTTCAGTATAGGGAATTTCCATCGGAAAATCAATAGATTTTCGACAAAAAAATACGCCGCCCCTTTTAAGCATGCTCCAATGCCCTCTGGATATGGTCGATGAACTTTTCAGTCCACATGCCCAGCGCTTCCTTCTCCCGCTTCAGATAACCGAAGACCACCTCGTCGCTGTCCTGCTCCAGAGGGATGCCCTCCGCTACGATCCGGTGCTCCTCGTCCGTCAGATAATCCGTGCTGATGTTCGCCATCGGACTGCTCAGGAGCAGCCGTTCCATGATGTAGTCGCTGTTCGTCACCACCGCCACATTCCGGCGGGGCAGTCCCTCCCCGCTGCCCGGGAGTCTCCATCCATCGTTCTGGCTGAACACGTCCTGATAGCCCTGGACGAAACGCAGATCTCTGAACTCCTCCTCCGTCAGGGTCTGTGCCCCGGAGCGCGGATGGCCTTTCCCCAGGTAGAGCATCGGTCTCGCCCTGGTCAGCGGTATGAACTCCAGATGGTTGCGCGACAGCATATATTGGAAGGAGACTTTCTTGCTCTCCAGCACGTACACCAGCCCCAGCTCCTCTTTATAATCGGCCAGCCGCCGCATGATGTTCTCCACACTGGCCGTGATGATCCGCCAATGGAGCGCCTCCCGGCAATGGAGATCGTAAAATTCCACGAACCGGTCCGCCACCCAGGAGCTGGGGTTCGTGGCGATGTGGATCCATTTTTCCTCGCTGTTCTTCGTAAAGTCTTTCAGCGCGCCCATGTCCTCCATGATCCGGCTGGCGTATTTGTAGACATGTTTCCCCTGGGGCGTCAGAGAGATCCCCTTTGCCTGCCGCACGAAGAGCTGGTCGCCCACATATTCTTCCAGGATCTTGATCCCCTTGCTGACGTTGGACTGGGTGGTGTACAGGACCGCCGCCGCCTTGCTGAAAGATCCCATGTCCGCGCTCACGATGAGATATTCCAGATATTTGATATTGAACATGGCCCGGACCTACCGGCCTTTTTCCGCGCAGATCATGAACAGGGGCGTCGGATTGTAAAACTCGTCTTTTTTCACATAAACGCGCTTTCCCACGTCCAGATCCACGGTGAATGCCCGCAGCCCGATCTGTCCCAGGATGGAGATGTCCCATGCGGGCCGGTCGTAGGTGCTGATGGGGAGCTGACGCTTGATCTCCTCACATTCCCGCATCATCTCATTTCCCAGGGTGTGATGCGCATGTTCCTTGGGCAGCACCGATGTGTCTGCAAAATCGCTCAGGCCGTAGTTGGCGTCAAAGTTCAAGATCACACCGCCGGGCTTCAGCACCCGTGCCCACTCTCCATACCCCTGCTCCGCGTGGGGCAGCGTCCAGGTCAGGTTCCGGGAGATCACCACGTCGAAACTCTCATCCGGAAAGTCCAGGTTCTCCGCGTCCATCACCAGGAACCGGCAGTCCACGCCCTCTTCTTTCGCCAGGGTGACGGAATGCTCCTGCATCTCCGGCGTCAGATCGGTCCCGATCGCGTCGTGCCCCTCTTTTGCCAGGAGGATCGTAAAGAAGCCCGTGCCGCAGCCCACGTCCAGGATCTTCAGCTTACGCCCCTGGGGGAGCCGGGATAAGATCTCCTGACGCCAGCGCTGGGCTAACGGGCTGTGCAGCTCGGCGCGCCGCTGTTCTAAGAAGCTGTCGCTCCTTTTTCCCCAGTACTTCGTGATCCGCTCCTTGCGGCTGTCGATCTCACGGGAAATGCGCCCGTAGGCGATCATCGGGCCGTCTTCGATGACCTGCAGGGAGCCGGTCTGGTAGAGGATCACGCCGTCGAACTCCGCCCAGCAGCCTTCCACCGGATTTCCCTCGTAGTTGCGCACTTCACCGATCAGAGTGCCCTGGGCGATGATGTCGCCCGCTTTTTTCATCGGATACCACAGGCCGCCGTGGGAGGCGTGCTGGTAACGGACATCCACCACGTCCAGGGGATAGTATTTACGGTAATCCTTCTCCTCCTGGTAGATGCCTAAGTTGCACAGGATGTTGCGCACGTCCCGCCTGCTCGATCTTGCTTCCTCCTCGGTCCATGCCCCCATCCCGCCCCGCTCGATCAGGATGCTGGGGATCCCCTGGGAAGCCGCATAGTTGTAAGCCCCGCCGGAGGCCACGCCGGAGCGCACCATGTAAGGCACGTCCACCCACGCCGCCATCTCCCGTGACTTGGCCACCACGTCCTCGCCGGCCACACCTGCGTAATAGACGTACGGGGCCAGCTCTTCGTAGTCGTCGCCGCTGTGCAGGTCTATATGATAGTCCGCCGCCGGAAAGACCTCGCGGGCGATCGCCCAGGCCAGCCGTTCCGTCTCCGTGCCCTCTGGATCTCCCGGGAAGACACGGTTTAAGTTCTTCCCGTCAGTCAGACCCATACTGCCTTTTCTCTGTTCAAAGGCCGGCCGGTTCACCACCTTGACGATCACCACCGTACCGGCTACTTTTTCCACATCCAGCGCCCGCGCCAGGTCGATGGCCGCCTGGATCCCCACATATTCTCCGCCGTGGATGCCCGCGGTGACCAGCATGGTCTTCCCCGGCTGCCGTCCGTGGATGATCGTTGCCGGGAGCCTGAACTCCCCCCCATTTAAGACCAATTCCCCGCTGAGCTTTTCCCCGGGATCCACCGTCAGATCACATATCGTAAATGCCATATCTCGCATTCTCCTCTCCTTGGTTTTCAAACATACTCTAATGTACCAAAAAAAGACCTGGCATACAAGCCCCCGGGGGGGATTATATGCCAGATGCGCTCGGATCAATCTTTATCCAGATCCGCCGTGATCTCATAATAGTCGCAGGGGTGGGCCTCAAGCCCGGTCACGCCCTCGCCGGATACGATGGACATCTTCAGATGGGAGGCGAAGACGAACGCATAGTCGTCCAGGATCGTCTGCGTCATGTCCGTCGCCAGCCGCGCCCGCTCCTCCGCATCGAAGGTCACGCTCATCTGCCGTTCCAGCTCCTCCAATCGATCGCTGTGGTAGCCGCCCCGGTTGGCGGAAGAATCGTCCATGCAATGGGTGGTAAAGAAGTATTCCGGATCCCCCGTGGGCGCCGACACGAACGCGCTGGCGTAAATGTCCCAGTCCCCGCTCCCTATAAAATCCAGATGGTTGGCCGTACAGTTCACTTCCACGTCGATCCCGATGTCCTTCAATGTGGCCTGGACGCTCTCCGCCAGCAGCGGCAGTTCCTGGCGGCTGGGATAGGTGAGCCAGCGGATGGTCAGCTTCTCCCCGTCTTTATCCACGTAGCCGTCCCCGTCCGTGTCTTTCCAGCCGGCGTCGGCGAGGAGCTTTCGGGCAGCCTCCAGGTCGTAGCCCTGTGTCTCGACCGTCCCGTCTCCGAACGTAAAACTCTCCGGGAACGGCCCCGCCGCCGGACTCCCGTTCCCGTCCAGGAGCACCTGTGTAAAATTCTCTTTATCGATAGCGGCCGCCACAGCCTGTCGCACTCTCTCGTCTTTCAGGGCCTCCGTCTCATAATTCATAGTGGCGAAAAAGGAACGGGAAGTCTCCACGGAGGAGATGGTGTACGGATCGTTTTCAAAAAGGGCAAGGCTGGCGTAAGGAAGGCCGTAGGCGCCGTCCAACTCCCCGGACTGCAGGGACATGGTGAGGGTGTCCCCGTCGGTGATCGTCTTGACATAGATCGTATCCAGCTTGGGCGTACCGTCCCAGTAATCTTCATTCTTGACCAGGGTCAGGCCCTTGTCCGTCTCCACCTCGGTGGCCTTATACGGCCCGGTGCCGGATACATTGCCATCCTCGGTGATCCCCGCCTCCATGTCGATGATGCAGCCGTAGGGATCCGAGAGGTAGTTCATCAGCGCCGGGACCGGTTCCTCTGTGGTGATCGTCAGGGTCTGGCCCTCCGCCGCGATCTCTTTGATCTTCAGGTCCCCCTTGGCCCGCTCATGTGTCTCTGCCAGATGCTCCAGACATTCCTTGACCGCCTGCGCATCCAGTGCGCGCCCGCTGGTAAATGTCACGCCTTCCC
Organism: uncultured Lachnospiraceae bacterium; assembly: GCA_910584115.1. Taxonomy (GTDB): domain Bacteria; phylum Bacillota; class Clostridia; order Lachnospirales; family Lachnospiraceae; genus MGBC164599. The sequence continues at coordinate 21,616 of CAJTYN010000023.1, read as the reverse complement.
GCAGCGTCACCGTCCAGGTATCTTCATCCACGTTCTCGTATCTTTCCGCAAGCCAGGGCTCCAGCTCCATGGAATCGGAATATCTGAACAGAGTCTCCCCCACGCCGTAACGGATGCAGGCCCAGCCGGCATACCCGTTGTGGGGGTTGAGATCCGCCTCGTCATTCTCCGCATTGAAAGTGGTATCCCCGTAGTAGAATACTTTTTCCCCGGCCGTATCTTCTTTTGCGCCGCCGGAGGGCGTCTCCTGGGAAGTCCCTCCGCATCCCGTCAAAAGCCCCAGGGACAGGATCAGCGCCAGCATGGCCACACATTTTTTTCTCTTATCCATAGCTGTTATCCTTTCTTAAATTTATAATACCGCATCCACGAGCATCTGAGTGTACGCCTCCTGGGGGTGGCGGATCACCTGGTCGGGGATGCCCTCCTCCACCACGCGCCCTTGGTACATGACCAGCATCCGGTCACAGTAATTCTGCACAAGCGCAAGGTCATGGCTGATCAGGAGCAGGGCCAGCCCCTGCTGACTCTGCATTTTCTTCAAAAGGCGCATGATCTGGCCCTGCACGGTCACGTCCAGGGCGCTGGTGGCCTCGTCGCAGATCACAAGCTGGGGGCCGGGCGCCAATGCCCGGGCGATCGCCGCACGCTGGCACTGGCCGCCGCTGGCCTCATGGGGATACCGGCCGGCAAATGTCCGCTCCAGCTCCACCTGATCCAGCAGCTCATACATCCTCTCCCGGGCCTTTGCTCTTCCCACCCCCTGGCTGCGCATGCCCTCCATGATCCCATCCCCCAGCGTACGGCGGGGATCAAAGGACTCCCGGGGCGTCTGGAAGACCATCTGGATATGCCGGTACAGCTCCCGCTCTTTTTTTCCTTTCCAGGAAAGCGTCTCCGCGCCGTTTAGGAGCACGCTGCCCGCATCCGGCGCGACCAGATGGGTGATGATCTTCGCGGTGGTGCTCTTGCCGCACCCGCTCTCGCCCACGATCCCCAGGCACTCGCCGGGCTTTACGTCAAAGCTGATGCCGTCCACCGCTTTGAACGGGATCTTATTTTTATAAAATGTCTTCTCCAATCCCTGGACTCTCAAGAGTTTATCCATGACACTGATCCCTGTTGATCCGCAGGACCGCGCCCAGCAGTTCCTTTGTATAGTCTGCCTGAGGATGGTTGATGATATCCTCTTTTTTGCCGTATTCCACCAGATCTCCCCGGTACATGACGGCCACCGTGTCCGCCATACGCTCCACTACGCCCATATTGTGGGTGACCAGCACGATCCCCGTGCCGTAGATCTCCCGCATCTTGATCATCTCCCGGACCACCTGGGCCTGCACGGTCACGTCCAGCGCGCTGGTGGGCTCGTCCGCAAATAAAAGATCCGGGCGGAGGATCATGGCCATCATGATGCCCACCCGCTGGTTCATGCCTCCCGATAATTCAAAGGGATAGCTGTCCAAGATCCGCTCGCCGTCCCTTAAGCTCATCTTATCGAACAGCTCAAGGGCGCGCTCCCGCACTTCCCTCCGGCTGACTTTCTCATGCTGGGAAACGCTCTCGTAGAGCTGGTCCCCGATCGTACGGACCGGGCACAGGGAGCCTTCTGTGTCCTGGAAGATCATGCCCATGGCGGAGCCGCGCATCTTCCGCATCTGATCCCCGTCCGATACATTTTCTCCTTTGTAAAAGATATCGCCTTTCGTCACGGCGCCGCAGCCCTCCAAAAGCCCCATGGCCGCCTTGACCACGGTGCTCTTTCCGCTGCCGGACTCCCCGACGATCCCGAGGATCTCGCCCGGCTCCATCTGAAAGGACAGATCGTGTACGGCCGGTGTGCCGTTATAACTCACTTCCATATGTTGTACATCTAATAATGGTGTCATATCTCCGTTTCCTTTTCTATTTTCTGTATCTCATTATACCTTAGACTAAAAATACGCCACAACCCCCATAGGGGGTTCTGACGCATTCGGATCCGTTGTGGATATATTCTATTTTGGAATATCTTTCATTTCTTAGGGTCCAGCACATCGCGCACCGCATCTCCTGCCAGATTGAATATCACGACTGTCAGGAATATGGCGCATCCCGGGCTCAGGACTACCCAGGGGGAGGTCTGCAGCATGCTGCGCCCATTGCTCATCATGGAACCCCATTCTGCCGTGGGCGGCGTGGCCCCCAGCCCCAGAAAGGAAAGTCCCGCGATCTCCATGATCATCGTCCCGATATCCAGCACCGCCGTCACCACCACCGGCCCGGCGATATTTGGCACGATGTGCCGCCAGATGATCCTCCCCGTGCCCAGGCCGGATAGACGCGCCGCCGCTATATAGGGCATATTCTTGATGGACAGGACCTGGCTCCTGGCGATCCGCGCGTATTTGGGCCAGGAGATGCAGGCCAGGGCGATGACCGCGTTCATGATCCCGCCGCTCATCACGCTGGCCACCGCGATCGCGAACACCATCCCCGGAAAGGCGAGGAAGATATCCGATATCCGCATGAGGACGGTATCCAGCCGCCCGCCCAGGTAACCGCAGCAGATCCCCACCATACTCCCCGCCACCGTGATAGCCGCCACCAGGAGCAGCGCCGCATAGACCGTGGTCTGGGAACCCATGATCACACGGGAGAGCATATCCCGCCCGTAACGGTCCGTCCCCAGCAGATGGGAAGGACTCGGAGGCAGGAGCGCGCTGCTCAAGTCCTGTTCGTAAGGGTCATAGGGCGTCAGTGCGGGCGCAAAGGCCGCCGCCAGGAGCAGGAGCGCCACCAGCGCCCCGAAAAAAAACATCTTTTTCTTCTTTTTTCTTTCGTTCATCACATATTCTCCAAACGTATCCGGGGATCCAGGTAATGGTACACGATATCCGTCACCAGGTTGACGCACACATAGATGACCGCCATCCAGATCACGTACGCCTGTATGACCGGATAGTCCCGCATAGTGATCGCATCCACCGCCATCTTGCCCACGCCGTCCCACATGAAGATCGACTCCACGATCGCCGTCCCACCTAACAGGGAGCCGATGGATAAGGCCAGCAGCGTCACGATTGTGAGCATGGACGACTTCAGCACGCTGGACCAGAGGATCTTCTTTTCCCCGACGCCCCTGGCCCTGGCTCCCTGGACATAGCCTTTGCCCATCTCTTCCAGCACGGCGGCCCGCACCTGCCGGGTATATTTCGACGCCATGGCGATCCCCAGGGTCAGGGTCGGCAGGACCACGCTCTTGATCCCGCCGGCATCTCCCATGACTGGGAACAGCTTCAGTTTCAGTGCAAAAAAATAGATCAGCAGCAGCGAAACGAAGAAATTCGGCAGGGAATTTCCGATAAAGCTCAGGAAACGGATCAGATGATCGATCCAGCCGTCCTGCCTGACCGCCGCCCAGATCCCCAGCGGGATGGACACGGCCACCGTAAAGAGGATCGACGTGATGGTCAGGCAGATCGTCGCCGGTAATCTCGACAGGAAGGTGGAAAATACGGGCTGGCCCGATACGAAAGAGACGCCCATGTCCCCCCGCAGCACTTTACCCAGCCAGACTACGTACTGCAATACGATCGGCTTGTCCAGACCGAGCTCTGCCCGGAGCTGCTCTTTTTCCTGCAGGGACAGGACGCCTCCGGTGTTGCTCTCCATCACATCTATCACATCCGCCGTGCCTGTATTCATCAGCAAAAAGGACAGCAGCGTGATCCCCAGCAGGATCGGGATCAGCTGGAGGGTCCTTTTGATCACATATTTTTTCATGGTGGTCCTCCTCTTGCTCTTTCGTGGACTATCTTGATTTATTATGGCAGGAAAAAAAGTAAGGCACAACCCCTCCTGGGGGTCCTGCCTCATTCTATTTTGTCATTCACCCATTCCGTTTTCGCATATCAGAGTATGAGCGGTACGATCTGCTGCCTGTCCACATCCACCAGCCCTTTTGTGGTCATCTTGAGATGGGGGATGACCGGGAGGCTGACGAACGCCATGGCCATGAAGATCTCCACATCCTGCGGGACGCCTAAGAGATGCACGCTATGCCGCAGCTCTTCGTTCTCCCGCGCGGCTTCCGCGGCCCCTTTTTCCGACATCAATCCGGAGATCGAGAGCGGCATCTCTGCAATGACCTTCCCGCCGTCCACAGCCACACAGCCGCCGCCCATCTCCCGGACGCGGTTTCCCGCTGCCGCCATCTCTTTTTCATCCGTGCCGATGATGATCAGATTGTGGGAATCGTGGGAGACGGAAGAGGCGACCGCCCCTTTCTTCAGCCCGGCTCCCGTGATGAACCCAAGGCTTTTATGTCCCGTGTCGTGATGCCGTTCGACCACGGCCAGTTTGAGGATATCCCTGGCGATATCCACGCCGTTTTCGCGGTCAAAGTCGATGTCTGCCGTCCACTCTCCTGTGATCAGCTGGCGCTCATGCAGGCGGATCACGCGACATTTCCGGATCCCGGAATGTTCCAGATGGAAGTCCTTTTCCGAGAGGGGTCCCAGGTTGAAAGAACTGCGGACCGCCCGCGCCAGCTCTGCTCCCACGACAGGCGCCTCCCATGGGAGCAGCCGGCCGTTTTCCACTGTCCGTTTGCCTTTACAGTATACATCGCGGACCCGGATGCCGGAGAGATCATCGAGTACGAGCAGATCCGCCGTATAGCCCGGCGCCACCGCTCCTGCGTCTCTCAGGCCGAAGCATTCCGCCGCCCAGAGCGTGGCCATCCGGATGGCCGTGATGGGATCTTTTCCGGCCCGGACCACCTGGCGGATCATGTCGTCCACATGGCCCTTCTCCAGCAGGTCCGCCGGATGTTTGTCGTCGCTGGCCAGCAGGCAGCGGTGCGCCCACGGTTCCTCAAAGAGGGGCAGCAGGTCTTTCAGGTTTTGCGCCGCCGTGCCCTGACGGATCATCACCCGCTGCCCTTTGCGTATGCGCTCTTTCGCTTCTTTTACCGAGGAACATTCGTGGTCGTCACCGATCCCCGCGGCGATGTATCGGTCCAGGTCCTTTCCGGTCAGGAGGGGCGCATGGCCGTCCACGGTCCGCCCACGTCGGCGTGCCGCCTGGATCTTCTCCAGGACGTCCGCCTCCCCCGCGACCACACCCGGATAGTCCATGACCTCGGCCAGCCCCAGCACCCGGGGATGGTCGTAGAACGGCTCCAGATCCGCCGCCGTGAGCCTGGCGCCCGCCTCATCAAAGCCTGTGGCCGGGACACAGGACGGCAGCATGATATAGGCGGTCAGCCCGATACCCTCGCTGGCCTCCAGCATATAGCGGATCCCATCGGCGCCGCAGACATTCGCGATCTCATGGGGATCCGCCACCACCGACGTAGTGCCGCACGGGAGCACCGCCCGGGCAAATTCCGCAGGCGTGAGCATCGTGCTCTCGATGTGGATATGGCCGTCGATCAGACCCGGACAGATGTAGCTGCCCGCCATATCCTGCACGCTGTCCGCGTCTTCTTCTGTGTAATAGTCCCCCACGCCGATGATCTTTTCATCTTCGATCAGCACGTGCTGGTCCTCGACCTCTCCGGTAAATACGTTGATGACTCTCCCGTTTTTCAATAATATCCGCATCTCTTTCCCCCTCTGGATGGAACGCTCGTCAGATATCTGTCTTTTTTATATGGTAGCACAGATCTTACATATATTCAAGATAGATGGCGATCGATCTCCTTTACACTTTGCCGCCGATACGTTATAATGATCTCAGCAACAGATCATTCATATTTAAAGAAGGTGTTCATATGGACGGAACATTTCATATCATCAGCGACGGCTCCTGCGACCTGCCCCCGGAACTGGTCCAGGAAAAAGATATCACCGTCGTCCCCTTTTATGTCTCTTTTGACGACGAGCATTATCTCAAGGAAGGTGTGGACATCGGCATCCGGGATTTTTACCAGCAGATGGTGGACAAAAAAGGCGTATACCCTAAATCTTCCATGCCCTCTATCCAGGATTATGAGGAAGTCTTCCTGCCCTTTGCCGAGGCGGGGATCCCCGTGATCTGCATCTGTATCACCACAAAATTCAGCGGATCCATGCAGTCTGCGCTGGGCGCCCGTGACCTCCTGCTGGAGCGGTACCCCCAGGCAGAGATCACCGTCATCGACGCCACCGTCAACACGGTCCTCCAGGGACTGTATGTGCTGGAAGCCGCACGGATGCGGGATGAGGGTGTCAGCTATCCGGACGCTGTGGCGCGGCTGGAGGAGATCAAGCACACCGGACGGATCTTCTTTACGGTGGGCAACATGGAATATCTGAAACACGGCGGACGGATCGGCAAAGTGGCATCTCTTGCCGGGAGCGTACTGGACATCCGGCCTGTGATCACGCTGAAACAGGGCGAGATCTTCCCCTCCGGCGTGGACAGAGGGCGCAAGCGCACACTGAAAAAGGTCATGGATCTCCTCCTGGGATATCTGCAAGAGAGCGCCCTTTCGATCGAACGCTACAGCATCGTGGTCGGCTATGGGTATGACCAGGAGGAAGGAGCCGCTTTCCGCGACCAGGCGCTGGCCGCGCTGCAGAAAAAAGGCTACGATATCGAGACGATCCCCCTCTATCAGATCGGGGCCACGATCGGCGTACACACCGGACCTTATCCGCTGGGCTTCGGGATCATCGAAAAAGCGTGAGGTACGGCTTGGCAGGATATCAGATACTGATCGTTGAAGATGATGAGGGCCTGAACCAGGGCATCGCGCTGGCCCTCCGGGAAGAAGGGCTCTCTTTTCACCGGGCCTGCACCCTGGCCCAGGCCCGGCAGATCTGGCGGACTGAGAGGATCGATCTGGTCATCCTGGACGTCAACCTGCCCGACGGCAGCGGCTACGATCTGCTCAGCGAGATCCGCCAGGGATCCGGGCCGCGGGCCGCGACGCCTGTGCTCATGCTGACGGCAAATGACCTGGAGACAGATGAGATCACGGGATTTTCCCTGGGCGCCGATGATTACATCACCAAGCCCTTCAGCCTGATGGTCCTGCGCGCCCGGGTGGAGCGGACGCGAAAACGGATGGGGGGACAGGCGGCGGATCCGGATCAGCAGGAGCATCCCGACTATCGGGACGAACGCTATCAGTTCAGTTTCCTGGAGATGACTTTCCTGGTGGATGGAGAGGAGACTGTCCTGAGCAAGACCGACCAAAAACTCCTGCGGCTGTTCACCCGGCATCCCGGCCAGATCCTCTCCCGCGACCGGCTGCTGGAGGCCGTCTGGCCGGACGGCACCCGCTACGTGGATGAAAACGCCCTCTCCGTGGCCGTCAACCGCCTGCGCCGCCGATTAGAGGGAAGGGAAAAGACCTGCCCCATCCAGACTGTCTATGGACTGGGCTATGTATGGAGGCGAAAAAATGCGTAAACGGCACAGATGGCCCATCTTCCAGACCGGCAGGACACTGCGGCGGCTGGATGAGATGCTGGAAGCCGCCATCAACGGGACTTTCGAGGAGAGCAGATTTGACGAGACAGAGCTGTCCCGGCTGGAAGCCCGCTGGAGGCAGTACCTGGCCCGCTCGGAGCGCGCCCTCGAACAGACCCGGCAGGAGCGGGAAAATATGAAAAAACTGGTCTCCGACATCTCCCACCAGACCAAGACTTCTCTCAGCAATATCCTCCTGTATGCGGAACTGCTGGAGGCCGCCGCCGAAAACCCCGAAAACAAAAAACTGGCCCGTCAGATCTTAGGCCAGACCAAAAAACTGGGCTTCCTCATCCAGGCCCTGGTGAAGATGTCCCGCCTGGAAGCAGATGTCCTGAAACTCACGCCCGTCCGGCAGCCCATCCATCTCCTGGTGGAGCGCGCCGTAGAAGGGATCCTCCCCCAGGCCGGAGATAAGCAGATCCAGATCGTCTGCCGCCTGCCGGAAAATGCTCAGGCCGTATACGACCTGAAATGGACCGCCGAGGCTCTGGGCAATATCTTGGACAACGCAGTCAAATATTCCCCCGCCGGAAGCCAGATCACTGTCGAGGGAAGGGAATCTGAGATCTATACCTATATCACCGTCACCGATCAGGGGATCGGGATCCGGGAGAGCGAAAAAGCCCAGATCTTCGGGCGGTTTTATCGGAGCGCCCAGGTCCAGCAGGAGGACGGGATCGGGATCGGACTGTACCTGGCGCGGGAGATACTGCGCAGGGAGGAGGGGTATATCAAGGTGAGTTCGCGGGAAGGGGCGGGGAGCAAGTTTGGCGTCTATCTGAAGAGATGAGAGGCTCCCCGTCCGGACAGATCATCTGAAGTCAAACAGATCCCTATGCCCGGACAGATCGATCTCCTCTCCTATCTGACTGGGCGTATACATCAGGAGCACCACATCCGGCTCTGTCATGTGTATGTAAGTTTCCAGGCTCCCCGTAAAATGGCGCAGATCGATCACATCCGTCTGCCGAACCCCCAGAGCAAGAAAAGTCGCCATACAATCACTAAAAGAATCTCTCACCAGCAGGATCTTTTTGTCCTCCGTCTCTGCCATGTTCTCGATATCGATCAGCGGCCTGTCGCCGTGACCATACGCGGCATATGCGTTTTTATGGTAATAGTCCCCTTTTTCCATCTGGCTCATATCATATGTGATAGAGAGATCTCCCCTTTGATCGATCTCCTTTGATGGGATCGTATAATGAAGATCCGTTGCAAATCTGGGATAGAGCAGCGCGATATCTTCCGGCTCAGCCCGTTCCAGGGTCGCCTTCCTGCCATGCGAACCCAAGAACAGCCCCGGATAGTTGACAACCCTAAAATCCTCTATATCGGCCAGCGACGTATCCATATGCCAGCCATAAGCCCCATTCAGATGATCCATGATCTTCCCAGCCGCCCACAGGCCGGTGGTCGGGAGCCAGTGATGATCCGTTTTGAAAAAAAGGCCATGGTGGTCCACTCCTTCCTTATGGATCTCCTCACGCAGATCGTATGTGGACACACCCATATCGGAAAGAGCTTTTAATAGATCGTCGGCATTCTGGTTTGTGTGATCGAATGTGCCGGAGATCTCTTTATCCTCATATTTACATATTTTATGAGGAGCCTGAATGTATAAAAATCTTATATCCTCATCTTTGCAGTATCGATCCAACCGGATGACAGCCCTTGCATCCTCCCGTGTGTCAACTTTTTCATGAAAATCCGTCCAATGTCCGTCAGACAATTCTTTGACCCCATTCGTATCATCATATGTAACGAGCCCCCACCCGATCAGATCTGTATATCTTTTGGAATATCCTACTATCTTATTATAATAAAGCAGATTTACGTCTGTATTGTTCTGGATCTTTTCTTCCACAGAATCCACTAAGCCCTCATACCGGGCAAATGCCGGATCTTTTACCTTTGCGCTCTCCTCCGAAAATGGATAATATGCCTCCCAATCGATCTCTATCTCTCCATCGCCCTCTGCTGTGCCGTTCTTTTCCCGCCTCTCCATCTCATCCTCATACAGCCATTGGTTTCCGGCAAAGACAGTCCGTGTAAACTCATTATCCATCCCCAACTTCCGTATCAACACAAACCGCGTGAACATCTGCAGCATGATCATGAGCATAAAAAGGCCCAAAACGGCCAGACAACCTGTCATACATATCTTTTTTGCATCTATCTTACGCTTCATCTCTCCACCGCCTTAAAAATTAAAATAGATAAAAGGACTATATGTACTGCCCACCACCTGTACGACCGAAATGATAAAGACCACAGTCAGCCAGACCTGTTCTATCCACCCGAAACCTTGATCTTTGAGCCGATTACATATTTTTTTGTACAGTGGCGTGGCGGCGATGAGCGCGATGATCAGCAACGTTTTTGTGTCGTTCAGATAACTGGCGGCGGCCGCATCATACAGGCCCGACGCCCCGATCCCGAACATCTCTCCGATATAGACGCCCGCGCTGGCTATGCTCTCCGCACGGAAGAGCACCCAGGCCAGTATGACGACGAGCATGGTGTACAGATGGGAAAATATACCCATTCTCTCAGCAAAGCCCGTGAGCTTTTCCACCAATAGGATAATGCAATATACCCCCCCCCATAATATAAATGTCCAGTTTGCACCATGCCATATACCGGTCAGCAGCCATACCGCCGTCATATTCAAGACCCATCGCGATCTTTTTACCCGATTGCCGCCCAAGGGGATATATACGTAATCCCTGAACCATGAACTGAGCGAGATATGCCAGCGCCGCCAAAATTCCGTAACACTCTTGGATATATATGGATGATCAAAATTTTCGCCAAAATGAAAGCCGAACATCCTTCCAAGCCCCACCGCCATATCCGAATAACCGGAGAAATCAAAATAGATCTGCAGCGTATAGGCGACCGCGCCCAGCCAGGCCGTTGCCGCTGAACGGCTTATGCAAGAGCCAAAAACGCCATCCGCCAGCTGGGCCATATAGTCCGCGATCAGCACCTTTTTCCCCAGACCGTAGATGAACCGCTGCATACCCTCCACAACATCCGCGTAACTCTCGCGCCGGTCCGTGATCTCCTCTGCCACCTGTTTATAACGGACGATCGGTCCGGCGATCAGCTGCGGAAATAAAGCCACATACAGCCCTACATGCAGCGGATCTCTCTGCGCCCCGGCTGTCCCATGATATATGTCAAACAGATAGGACATCATCTGGAATGTAAAAAAAGAGATCCCCACCGGCAGCGGCAGATCAATGGTCGAAAGATCTTTGTGCAGGAGAAGTCCCAACTCTCCCACAACGAATGTCAAGTATTTAAATATAAATAACAGCAGGACATGATAGCCTATCCCGACCGCCAGGATCTTCCTGCACTGTCTTTTTTGCAATCGCAGTCCTATGTACCAAGTCACGAAGATCGAGAAAATCATCAAAAAGACAAAGACTGGTTCGCCCCAGGCATAGAACACCAGACTGGCCACCAGCAAAAAGACATTCCGAAACACCCGCCCTCTGAAAACAGGGTTATGATAACCAATCAATACCAACGGGAAAAATAAAAACAAAAATACTGTCGATGAAAATACCATACTCTCCCCCTCTTGTTCCTTACGAGTGATGCGGCAGGAGCCCCGAAAGATCGATCACCAGGTTTCGGGCAATGCCATCTTCTCACTCCTTTTTCAAGTCTCCAGAAATCGGATCCCCAAGAGCGTCAGCCCGCAGGCCGGGGCCGTCGGCCCCGCCGCGCCCCGATCCCGAGCGTCCAGGATCTCCTGCACATGCTCCGGCGGGTATACGCCGTTTCCCACCTCTATGAGTGTCCCCGCGAATATCCTGACCATATTATAGAGAAATCCCCTTCCGGAAACCTGCAGACATATCATATCCCCTTTCCGCTCCACCGAAAAGCCGGTCACCAGGCGCACCGTCGTCTTGACCTGCGCCCCCGCGCCGCAGAAGCTGGCGAAATCATGCCTGCCCACCAGGATCGACGCGGCCTCCTGCATCTTCGCCGCATCCAGGGGATAGTGATAGAAATAGGAATACAGCCGCTGTGTCGGCAGCGGAAAGCGCCTGTTCAAGATCTGGTATCTGTATGTCTTCTCACTCTCGCGATACCGGGGATGAAAATCCGGATCCACCTCCTGGGAGTCCTGGATCCGGATGTCGTCTGGCAGCCGTTGGTTTAAAGCATATGAAAATTTTTCTGCCGGTATCCGGCTGTCTGTATCGAAGACCGCCACATTTCCCAGGGCATGGACCCCCGCGTCTGTACGGCTGGCCCCCATCGTCTCCACCGGATGCCCCAGCAACTCCTCCAGACATCGGTTCAATTCCCCCTGGATCGTCTTTCCATTATTCTGTATCTGCCAGCCGCAGTAGGCCGTCCCATCATAGGCCACCGTCAGCCTGATCCTCTTCTTCATCCTCTAGATCCCCTTTACACGGAAAACGATGCTCACCGCCAGATACACGAGCGTCACGCCGTACGCCACAAAATCCCGCCACCTGTAACGGAGCGGCTTCATCTGCGTCCGCCCCTCTCCGCCGTGATAGCACCGCGCCTCCATAGCCATGGCCAGGTCGTTGGCGCGGCGGAAGGCTGATATGAACAGCGGCACCAGCAGCGGCACCAGTCCCCTTGCCTTCTGGAAGATATTCCCCGTCTCAAAATCCGCCCCCCGGGCGATCTGCGCCTTCATGATCTTATCCGTCTCCTCCATCAGGATCGGGATAAAACGCAGCGCGATGGACATCATCATGGCGATCTCATGGACCGGCACGTGGACGCGTTTCAGCGGGCGCATCAGATCCTCCAGCCCGTCTGTGAGCTGGTTGGGCGTGGTGGTCAGAGTCATGATCGACGATCCCACCACTAGGTAGATCAGCCGTATAGCCATCCGTCCCGCCTGCATCAGCCCCTCGTAGGTGAGTTTCAAAAAACCCAGCTGCCAGAGCACCCGGCCCGGCGTGAGGAACATGTTAAATGCCACTGTGATCAGCAGGATAACGAAGATCGCCTTCAGTCCCCGGAACATGAACGACACGGGGACTCTTGACAGGGCGATCATGGCCGCGAGGAATACGGTGGCGACCGCGTATCCGGGGAATGTATGGAAGAGGAACAGCGAGATCACGAACAGCAGGGTGCCTATGAATTTTGTCCTGGGGTCCAGCCGGTGGAGGATAGACTCTGCCGGATAATACTGCCCCAGGGTGATATCCCGGATCATGGCCGCACCTCTTTTTTCGGCATCTTCAGCGCTCTCAAGATGCTGTTTTTGGCCTCTTCCACTGTGAGGGCTTCCACATCCACGGGCAGGCCCCTGTCTTTTAGATCGTGCATGACGTATGTGATCTGGGGCGCCGCCAGCCCCATCTTCTCCAACTCTCTGTAATGGGAAAACACCCGTCTGGGGGTGTCATCAAAGGCGACCCGGCCCCCGTCGAGCACCACGATCCGCTGCACGTACCGGGCGATGTCCTCCATGCTGTGGGAGACGAGCACGATGGTGATCCCGCGCTTCTCATGCAGAGACGCGATCTGCTCTAGGATCTCGTCTCTGCCGCCCGGATCTAAGCCCGCCGTCGGTTCGTCCAGGATCAGGATGCGCGGATCCATGGCCAGCACGCCCGCGATCGCCACCCTTTTCTTCTGGCCGCCGGAGAGCTCGAAGGGGGACCTGTCGTAGATCTCCTCCGGCACGCCCACATGCTCCAGCGCCTCCCGCGCCCGCTTCTCTGCAGCCGCCGGATCCAGGCCCTGGTTCTTCGGGCCGAAGCAGACGTCTTTTAACACGTCCACCTCGAAGAGCTGGTATTCCGGGTATTGGAAGACCAAGCCCACCTGGCCGCGCAGGGCTTTTCGGGAAAATCCCTCGTCCCAGATGTTTTTCCCATTGTAATGGACGGTGCCCCCGGTGGGCCGCAAAAGGCCGTTGAACAACTGGATCAGCGTGGATTTTCCGCTGCCTGTGTGTCCGATCAGACCGATGAACTGGTTCTCCGGGATCGTCAGGTTTATATTTTCCAGGGCGCGCATCTCGAAAGCCGTGCCCGGACTGTATAGATAGGAAACATTTTTTAATTCGATCGACATATCGCATCCACCAATTCTTCTCTGGTCAGTATCCCTTCCGGAAGGGGGAGTCCGGCGGCTTTCAGTTCATGGGCCAGCAGCGTCACCTGGGGAACGTCCAGGCCGTAGCTCTTCAGCTCTTCCACCCGGGTAAAGATCTCTCGGGGCGTTCCGTCCATGACGATGCGGCCCTGATCCATCACATAGACTCTGTCGGCAAATACGACTTCTTCCATGTAGTGGGTGATCAAGATCACGGTCACTTTTTCCTGCTGGTTCAGTTCCCGCACGGCTTTTAAGACCTCCTGCCGCCCGTTGGGATCCAGCATGGCCGTGGGTTCGTCCAGCACGATGCACCGGGGGCGCATGGCCATCACTCCGGCGATCGCCACACGCTGTTTCTGGCCACCGGAGAGTTTGTTGGGGGAGTGGGCGCGGTAGGCCACCATCCCAACTGCCGCAAGGCTGTCGTCCACCCGCTTCCAGATGTCCTCTGTGGGAACACCCATGTTTTCCGGGCCAAATCCCACATCCTCCTCCACGATCGTACCGATGATCTGGTTGTCCGGGTTCTGGAACACCATGCCCGCTTTCTGGCGGATCCGCCAAAGTTCCCCTTCCGCGGACGTGTCCATGTTGTCCACCCACAGGGTGCCCTCCGTGGGGACCAACAGGGCGTTTATGTGCTTGGCCAGCGTGGATTTTCCGGAACCATTGTGGCCTAGGATCGCCACGAACTGCCCTTCCTGCACGTCCAGGTCGATGTGGTCGATGGCGCGGGTGACTTCCTGCTCTTGCCCGTCCCCATCGTATCGATGATAATCAAATCCTAATTTACTGGCCCGTATGATCCCCATTGACATATTCTCCCGCGATGATCTCTTCCATGATCTGCCAGATCTCTTCCCTGCCCTGCTTTGTGGCGGCGGAGAAAGGGATCAGCCGCGTCTCTTTTGGCAGATCTAGCCCTTCCCGCACTTGTTTCACATGTTTTTGGATCTGGCTCCGTTTTAATTTATCCAGTTTCGTGGCGATGATGACGGGTTCGTATCCATTTGACAGGATCCACCGATACATCATCTTATCGTTTTCAGATGGGACATGGCGGATGTCCACCAGAAGGAACACCAGCTGCAGGGCCTGGGACGTGTGCAGATAGCGGTCCACCATCTTCCCCCACTGGTCTTTGACCGACTTGGCGATCTTCGTGTAGCCGTAGCCGGGCAGGTCCACCAGGTAGATCTGATCGTTCACATCGTAGTAGTTGATCGTCTGCGTCTTCCCTGGCTGGGCGCTGGTCCTGGCCAGGGACTTCCGGTTCATCAGCGCGTTGATCAGGGAGGATTTCCCCACGTTGGATTTTCCGGCGAAAGCGATCTCAGGCAGGGTGTGCTGGGGCAGTTTACTGGTCACGCCGCAGACTGTCTCCAGCGAAGCGCTCTTTATGATCATGTCTGTCCTCCTTATCCTTATGTGCACAATGCCTGCTCGATGACCTCTTCCATCGTCTCCACGTAGCGGATATCCAATCCGTCGGTGATCTCCTCTGAGATCTCGCGGATGTCCGGGCGGTTTTCTTTTGGCGCCAGGACCATCTTGATCTTCGCGTTCTTGGCCGCCAGCAGCTTTTCTTTCAGGCCGCCCACCGGCAGTACCCGGCCCCGCAGCGTGATCTCGCCGGTCATGGCTACCTGTGCCCGGATGGGTCTTTCGGTGATCGCGGAGAGCATGGCTGTCGCCATCGTTATCCCTGCGGAGGGTCCGTCTTTGGGCACGGCTCCCTCGGGGATATGTATGTGGACGTCATGCTCCTGGAAAAATTCTTCTTCCACGTCATATCCCTCTGCGATCGAACGGAGATAACTGATCCCCGTCTGGGCGGATTCTTTCATCACGTCGCCCATCTGTCCGGTCAGCTGCAGCCGGCCTTTGCCCGGCATCACGTTCACCTCGATCTGCAGCGTGTCGCCTCCCACGCTGGTCCAGGCAAGTCCGGTGGCTACGCCCACCTCGTCTTTTTTCCGGACAGTGTGGATGCTGTATCTCTCATGTCCCAGATATTTTTCCACCGCTTTTCCTGTAACGGTCACTTTCTTGCTGGTGCCTTCGAGGACTTCACGGGCGACTTTTCGGCAGATCTCCCCGATCTTCCGCTCTAAGTTGCGGACGCCGGCTTCTTTTGTGTAGCCGCTGATGATCTTGCGGATGGCCGAGGACTGGATGGTGAGCTGGCCTTTTTTCAGACCATGCATCTCCCTCTGTTTGGGGATCAGGTGGTCTTTGGCGATGTGCTCTTTTTCATTTTCTGTGTAGCTGCTGATCTCGATCAGTTCCATACGGTCCAGGAGCGGCCGTGGGATCGTGGACGCGTCGTTGGCCGTGGCGATGAAGAGGACCTGGGAGAGGTCCAGCGGGATCTCCACATAGTGATCCGTAAATCTGCTGTTCTGCTCTGAATCCAGCACTTCCAGTAATGCGGAGGCTGTGTCTCCCTTGTAGTCGCTGCTGGTCTTGTCGATCTCGTCTAAGAGCATCAGGGGATTTTTGACTCCGGCCTGTTTTAAGCCCGCCGCGATCCGGCCCGGCATGGCGCCCACATATGTCCGTCTATGGCCCCGGATCTCCGCCTCGTCCCGGACACCGCCCAGGCAGATCCGCACGTATTTCTTGTCCAGCGCGCTGGCCACGGACCGGGCGATGGAGGTCTTGCCTGTCCCTGGCGGACCTACCAGACAGAGGATCGGGCTGTCGCCTTTTTTTGTCAGCGTGCGTACGGCCAGGTATTCGATGATCCGTTCTTTGACTTTTTCCAGACCATAATGATCCGCTTCCAAGATCTTGCTGGTCTTTTTCAGGTCTTCGGAGTCCTGGGACATCTTATCCCAGGGAAGGTCGAGGAGCGTCTCGATGTATCCCCGGGCGACGGCGCTCTCGGAGGCGCTGCCTGAGAGCATCTTGAAGCGTTCGATCTCTTTGGCGATCTTCTCTTTTACACTGTCGGAGGCTGTCAGCTTCTTTAATTTCTTGCGGAATTCATCCACCTCGCTCTGGGGATCGTCCTCGCCCAGCTCTTCCTGGATCAGCTTGAGCTGCTCTCTCAAGATGTATTCTTTCTGGTTCTTGTCTACCCGTTCCCGGATCTTCACCTGCAGCTCCTGGCGGATCTGGGCGATCTGGATCTCGTTATTTAAGATGACGTTTAAGAGTTCGTGACGCTCTTTGATCTGCGTGGCCTCCAGGATCTTCTGTTTGTCCGTATAGTCCAGCGGCAGATGGATGCTGATCTGATCCACCAGCTCCACCGGGTCCTTGATCGCCATGATCTGGCCCGCCAAGTCCCGGGTGACTTTGCCGCATTCCATACAGTACATGTGGAATGTCTCTTTCAGGCTGCGGAGCATGGCCTCGCTCTCATTGGGGTCCAGTCCTTCCGCCTCCTGAGAAAATCCCGCCACTTCTACTTCCAGTATCTCGTCGTCCCGGGTCACTCCCAGTAATTCTCCCCGTTCGACACCCTCTACTAAAATGCGCAATATATTCTGGGGCAGCTTTACCACCTGCTTCACACAGCCGATGGTCCCAATCTTATATAACTCATTAAGACCCGGCGTTTCCACGTCCGGATCTTTCTGAGTGATCAAAAATATTCGCTGATCGGCCAGCATGGCCTGTTCCACCGCCTTGACGGAACGCGGCCTGCTGATATCAAAATGCACGATCATATCCGGGAGTATGACCGTTCCCCGCAATGCCACTGCGGGCATCACTTCCACTATATTACTCATATCATCCCTCCATTTAAGCGGGCTCTGGCTGTCCTTTTCTCTTGGCTTTCGCGGATCTTCTCGCCGGCGGCGCCGGTTCTCCCCGCACGATCTGGGGCTCTCCGGTCCCTTCGACCATCTCTTTGGTGATCAGGCACTGGCGGATGGTGTCGTCGGAAGGCACCGTATACATCAGATCCATCATCGTGTGTTCGATCACTGCCCGCAGCCCGCGCGCGCCGGTCTTCCTCTCCATGGATCTCTGTGCGATGCTCTGGAGCGCCTCTTTCTGGAAGCTGAGTTCCACGCCATCCATCTCAAACAGTTTGCGGTATTGTTTTGTCAGGGAATTTCTCGGCTCCTGCAAGATCCGGATCAGCGCTTCCTGATCCAATGCGTTCAGTGAGACGACCACCGGGACCCTGCCGACAAATTCCGGGATCAGGCCGAATTTTATCAGATCTTCCGGCATGACGTCTTTTAAGAGTTCTCCCACATCTTTCTCTTCTATCTGTTCTACTTCCGCGCCGAATCCGATAGTCTTGTTATCTTTCCTGCGGGCGATGATCTTGTCGAGCCCCTCGAAAGCTCCGCCGCAGATGAATAAAATATTGGTGGTATCGATCTGGATAAAATCCTGATGGGGATGCTTTCTCCCGCCCTGGGGCGGCACACTGGCGACTGTGCCTTCGAGTATCTTCAGCAGCGCCTGCTGCACGCCTTCGCCGGACACATCCCGGGTGATAGAAGCGTTTTCAGATTTTCTGGTGATCTTGTCGATCTCATCGATATAGATGATCCCGTACTGGGCCATCTCGATATCATAGTCCGCAGCCTGGATGATCTTCAGCAGGATGTTCTCCACATCCTCGCCCACGTAGCCGGCTTCCGTCAGTGTGGTGGCATCAGCGATCGCGAACGGTACGTTCAAGAGCCGCGCCAGCGTCTGCGCCAGCAGCGTCTTCCCGGAACCGGTGGGCCCGAGCATCAGGATGTTGCTCTTCTGCAGGTCCACATCCAGGTTCTTCGGCGCCATCACCCGTTTGTAGTGATTGTAGACCGCCACGGAGAGCACTTTCTTCGCCTCGTCCTGCCCGATCACGTATTCGTCCAGGATCTCGTTGATCTCCTGCGGTTTTAACAGATTGATCGTCCCGCTGTAATCCTCTTCCTCATACATGGAAAACTCTTCTTCGATGATCTCGGAACATATATTTACGCATGAATCACAGATGTACGCGCCGTCCGGACCGGCGATCAGCTTGCGCACCTGTTCTTCTGATTTATTGCAAAATGAACATCTGATCTTCTGATCCCTTGTCCTATCTGCCATGATCTTTTATTAACCCCTTTCTTGATATCGGAAGTGGTGGTTTAAGGCCAACCCCTGTTTCTTCTACAATGGATCAGCCTTTTCCCTCTTCAACCCGTATATGCCTTATCTATGCTCAAATATCTTGTCGATGATCCCGTACTCCATAGCTTCCTCCGCCGACATATAATTATCCCGGTCTGTATCCACTTCCACCACTTCTATGGGCTGTCCCGTATTTTCCGCCAGGATCCTGTTGAGCTTCTGCTTCGTCTTCGCGATCTGCTCCGCCACGATCTGGATCTCGGTGGCCTGCCCCTGCGCGCCGCCGGACGGCTGATGGATCATGATCGTGGAGTTGGGCAGCGCGTAGCGTTTTCCCTTCGTGCCGCCGGATAAGAGGAACGCCCCCATACTGGCCGCCATGCCGATACATATGGTCGACACATCGCATTTGATATAGTTCATCGTATCGTAGATGGCCATCCCAGCCGTTATGACCCCGCCCGGGCTGTTGATGTATAAGTTGATATCTTTCTTCGGATCTTCCGATTCCAGGAATAAGAGCTGGGCGACGATGATGCTGGCGGATACATCATTGACTTCCTCGCCCAGGAATATGATCCTGTCTTTCAAGAGCCGGGAGTAGATATCGTAGCTCCTCTCTCCCCGGCTGGTCTGTTCGATCACATATGGCACCAAACTCATGGTATGACCTCCCTGTTATATCTTTATGCCTCTTTGGATGCGTCGATGATAAGATCCAGCGCCTGCTGCACGGCCAGGTCTTTCGTCACCTGCTCCATCTCATAGTCGCTGATCATCTCTTTGATCTTATCCATCTCCATCTTATACATATCCGCGGTCTTCTGAAGCTCCGCGTCGAGCTGTTCCTGTGTGGGCTTGATCTCTTCCACTTCCGCGATCTTCTCTAATACGAGTCTGTTCTGGATGCTTTCTGTCGCGCGTTTCTCCAACTGCTTGTCCAACTCAGCCATCGTGATCCTGGCGATGGACAGGTACTGCTGCAGATCCATTCCCTGGGAACGCAGCCTTGCCACAAATTCTTCCTTCTGCTGTTCCTGCTGTGTGGCGATCATCGCCTGGGGAAGATCGATCTGGGCGGCCTCTACTGCTTTCCTGAGCGCCTCGTCGCCTTTTCTCCTCCTTGCGGCAGCTTCCTTTTCTTCCAGGAGGTTCTTGCGGATATCCGCCTTGTACTCTTCCAATGTATCAAATTCGGACACGTCCATGGCAAATTCATCGTCCAGCTCCGGCAGCTCTTTCTTCTCTACCTTATGGATCTCGCATCTGAACGTAGCTTCTTTGCCGACCAGGTCTTCATTGCCGTAGTCGTCCGGGAAAGTCACATGGATCTCTGCGGATTCGCCTGTGCGCACGCCCACCAGCTGCTCTTCAAACCCCGGGATGAACATGCCGGAACCGAGAGTCAGCGGATAGTCCTCGCCCTTGCCGCCCGGGAATGCCTCTCCGTCTATGAAGCCTTCGAAATCCAGTGTCACGGTGTCTTTCATCTCTGCCGGACGGTCTTCCACTGCGACCATACGGGAGTTTTTATCCTGTTCCTTGTGGAGTTCTTCCTCGATCTCGGCGTCTGTGACTTCCACTTCCGCCTTCTCCACCTCGATGCCTTTGTACTCGCCCAGGACCACATCCGGTTTTACGGCCACTTCCGCCGTAAAGATGAGTGACTGTCCCGGTCCCGCCTGTGTGATGTCGACTTCCGGACGGGAAACGATCTCAAGCTCGCTCTCCTCCGCGGCCTTCGCGTACGCATCAGGGAGCAGATCGTTGACCGCATCTTCCAGGAAGACGCCCTTGCCGTACATCCTCTCGATCATCTTCCGCGGGGCTTTGCCTTTCCGGAACCCTGGTATGGAGATGCCCTTCTTGCTCTTCTGATATACGTTTTCCATTGCCTTTTCTACTTCTTCGGCGGGAACTTCTACAGTCAGTTTAGCCATATTATGTTCCATTTTTTCTACTTGTAAACTCATCTTTCAATAAATCCTCCTTAAAATCAAAATGCTCCGCTATGGTCTTGGACAGTACCCCCATCGGTCTTTTTCGTATGAATGATCATTAGTGAAGTATAGCATACAAATCTTTCCTTGGCTAGTATATTATTTTGTAATTTCCGCGAAAATGCAAGATGCGCGGCCGCTGCACTAAGAATAGATCCCCGCCGGATCCGTATAGACGATGGACTCCGCGATCTCCTCTGCCTTTTCCTTCCCCAAAAGTTGCGCGATCAGCTCCAGCGAAAAGCTGATGGCCGTCCCCAGTCCCCTGCTGGTGGTGAAGCATCCGTCCACAGCCACGGCGTCCTCCGTCCTCTCGGCATCGGCCAATTCCCCCATGACTGAAGGATAGCAGGTGGCCTTCCGTCCGTTCAGCAGTCCCGCATGGGCCAAGATCCTGGGCGCCGCACAGATCGCGGCCACTTTCCGGCCCTGGCCGGCGTAGGATCTGATCAGCTCCAGGAGGGGCTGACATGCTTCCAGGTTGTCCGTCCCCACCGCGCCGCCCGGCAGGACCAGCATGTCCCCCTGGGAACAGTCCGTCTGTGAAAAGAGGGCGTCCGCCTCCACAGGGATCTTGTGACTGCCCATGATCCGCTTTTCTTCCTTAATAGATACGGTCACCACATCGAGCTGGGCCCTGCGGAGCAGGTCGACCACGGTCAGACCCTCGATCTCTTCAAATCCATCTGCTAAGAATACATATATTTTTTTCATGTGCGCTTTCTCCTTTTTAATCATTTACATGATCATACCATCGGGGATCCTCCCCTGTCCATCCTTTTTTCTAAAAAACCATCACCGACAGCCGTTGAGTTTCTCTATAGATACTGCTATACTAAAGGGTATCTGAAAACCTAAAATACCCTATGGGCGCTACAGATTTACAGATAATAGGATACCTGCCTTTCAGGAACAGCGTTTCAAGGGGTCCGGGTGAGATCGCGATCCCCCGGCGCTTTTGGTACTTTTCTCGCAGA
>CAJTYN010000022.1 GCA_910584115.1 uncultured Lachnospiraceae bacterium | reverse complement strand
GATGTAGATGTGTTATAATAGCCAGGTAAACTACAAAGGAGGTGATTCTTATGAAAGATTTCGGATCGATCGTAGGACATGAACAGATCATCAGCCATATGAAGAACTCTATTTTACAGGATAAAGTCTCCCATGCCTATGTGCTGGTGGGGGAGGCCGGCGCGGGGAAGAAGACGCTGGCGGATATCTACGCCATGACCCTGCAGTGTGAAAAAGGCGGCGCCGTGCCCTGCAAGATCTGCGATCCCTGTAAAAAAGCCAACAGTAAGAATCATCCGGATATCATATATGTTGAACACGAAAAGAGCAATTCCATCGGAGTGGACGAGATCCGCGCGCAGGTGGTGGACGATGTGGGCATCCGGCCTTATAGTGGACGGTACAAGATCTACATCATCAACGACGCGGACAAGATGACCACCCAGGCACAGAATGCGATCTTAAAGACCATAGAAGAGCCGCCGGACTATGCGGTGTTCCTGCTCTTGACCACCAATGTGGATGCGCTCCTGCCCACGATCCGTTCCCGGTGCGTGCGGCTGGATGTGCGGCCGGTGAGCGATGCCCTGGTGAAACAGTATCTGGTGGAAAATATGCATGTGCCGGAGCATGAAGCGGGAGCAGGAGCAGCTTTTGCACAGGGGAACATCGGACGGGCCGAGAAGGCGGCCGGTGACGCCTATTTTGACGAGATGGCGCAGAAAGTCCTGTATATACTGAAATATGCGCCTAAGATGGAGATCCACGAGTGGGTGGAGGCTTTAAAGAAGATATCGGATGGGAAACAGGACATTTACGATCAGTTGGATATCATCCAGGTGTGGTTCAGGGACGTGCTGATGTTCAAGGCGACCCGGGAAGTGGACAACCTGGTGTTCAAACAGGAGATCAATTTCATCAAGGAGCAGGCCAGCGAGCGTTCGTATGAAGGCATCGAGAACATCATCAGCGCCGCGGACAAGGCAAAAGTCCGTCTGCAGGCAAATGTGAATTTTGATCTGGCGATGGAACTTTTGTTCCTGACGATCAGGGAGAGATAGCATGATAGAAGTGATCGGAGTGAGATTCCGGAATGTGGGCAAGATCTATTATTTTGGCCCAAAAGACGAAAAGATCCGCGTGGGGGATCATGTGATCGTGGAGACGGCCCGGGGCGTGGAATACGGACATGTGGTCTTGAGTCCCCGGAAAGTGGATGAGAAGACGGTCGTGCAGCCGTTAAAAGACGTGCTGCGCCTGGCTACCCCCGAGGATGAGGCCCAGGAGAGGCTCAACAGGGAGAAGGAGAGAGCGGCGTACCAGATATGCTTAGAGAAGATCCGGGAGCATAAGCTGGAGATGAAGCTGATCGACGTGGAATATACTTTTGATAACAACAAAGTCCTGTTTTATTTTACGGCGGACGGGCGGGTGGATTTCAGGGCGCTGGTCAAAGACCTGGCCTCGGTGTTCAAGACGCGGATCGAATTGCGGCAGATCGGAGTGCGGGATGAGACGAAGATCTTAGGCGGCATCGGGATCTGCGGCCGTCCCTTATGCTGCCACACCTACCTGACCGAATTTGCCCCGGTATCGATCAAGATGGCCAAGGAACAGAACCTGTCCTTAAACCAGACGAAGATCTCCGGCGCGTGCGGCCGTCTGATGTGCTGCTTAAAGAACGAGCAGGAGACTTACGAAGAGTTGAATAAAAAACTCCCGGGCATCGGGGACACCGTGACCACGAAGGAGGGCCTGCAGGGGAAAGTCCACAGTGTCAGCGTCCTGCGCCAGCATGTGCGGGTCCTGGTGGAGGTCAATGATGAGAAAGAGATCCGGGATTATCAAGTACAGGATCTGAAGTTCCGTCCCCGGAAGAAAAAGGCGAAGCAGCTCTCGGAAGCGGAGTTCAAGGAACTGAAAGCATTGGAAGACAAAGGAGGGCAGTCCAGTTTTGATAAAGAATGACTTACTGCCCCATGAGCGGCTGGATGACCTGCAGAACGGCTACGAGATCATCCAGGATCCGGATAAATTCTGTTTCGGCGCGGACGCTGTGCTCTTAGCCTGGTATGCCCGGGCACAGGCCCATGAGCGTATCTTGGACATGGGCTGCGGCACAGGGATCATCCCGATCCTCTTGCGGGCGCGCAAAAAGGGCAGCCATGTGGTGGGGCTGGAGATCCAGCCGGATTGTGCGCAGATGGCCCGAAGGAGCGTCATCCACAACCATCTGGAGGAGGAGATCACGATCGTGACAGGTGATATCAGAGAAGCTTCTGCCATATTTGGAGGGGCTTCTTTTGATATCATCACCTGCAATCCGCCCTACATGATCGATCAGCACGGCCTCAAGAACGCTCGTGCCGAAAAAGCGATCGCCCGCCACGAGATCCTATGCAGCCTTGAGGATGTGATCACCCAGGCGGCCAGGGTCCTGAAACCCCGGGGGCGTTTTTACATGATCCATCGGCCTTTCCGATTGGGGGAGATCCTGCACCGGATGGTGGAGGCGGGCCTGGAACCGAAACGGATGCGTCTGGTCTATCCTTACGTGGACAAGGAGCCGAACATGGTCCTGCTGGAGGGGATCCGGGACGCGAAGCCGCGGATGACCGTGGAAAAGCCGTTCATACTCTATAAAGGACCCGGCGTCTACACCCAGGAGGCGCTGGACGTCTATTATGGTAAGAAAGGGGAATAGATCATGGGGACTCTATATCTGTGCGCAACGCCCATCGGGAACCTGGAGGACATCACCCTGCGCGTCCTGCGCACTTTGAGAGAAGTGGACCTGATCGCGGCGGAGGACACAAGGAACAGCATCAAGCTGTTGGATCATTTTGACATCCATACCCCCATGACCAGCTATCACGAACATAACAAGATCAAAAAAGGGCGCATCCTGGTGGAAAAACTGCAGGCGGGCATGGACATCGCGCTGATCACGGACGCGGGCACGCCGGGGATCTCCGATCCGGGGGAGGAGCTGGTCCGCATGTGCCACGAACAGGGCATCCCGGTGACAGCCCTTCCCGGGGCGGCGGCCTGTATCATCGGACTGACCCTCTCAGGGCTTCCCGCCCGGGGCTTCGTCTTCGAAGGCTTCCTGCCCACGGAGACGAAGAAGAGGAAGGCATTACTGGAAGCGCTCTCCCGGGAGACGCATACGATCGTCCTCTATGAAGCGCCTCACCGTCTGATCCGTACCCTGGAAGGACTGGCGCAGGCCCTGGGCGGACAGCGAGAGGCCGTCCTCTGCCGGGAGCTGACGAAGTGCCACGAGACTGTGATCCGCGCAGATCTGGCGGGACTGCTCGCACATACGAGAGAGCAGGAGCCGAGAGGCGAATGCGTGCTGGTGATCCAGGGAAAGAGCAGCCAGGAACTGGCGGCAGAAGAGCGGCTCCAGTGGGAGACGCTGACGATAGAAGAGCACATGGACTATCATGAGAGACAGGGTCTTACCCGGAAAGAAGCGATGAAACAGGTGGCCCGCGACAGGGGGCTGGGAAAGAGGGACGTCTATCGTCTGCTCTTAGAAAAAGAGGAGTGATGCGTATGGAACTGAGCAGAGAAACGATCCGGAAACTGCGGTGGCTGATCGTGTTCACGGCATTGGTCGTGGTGGCATTCATCAATTACAGGCTGGTCTTTCAGGCGCTGGTCTTTTGCTGGAATATCGTCTTCCCGTTCGTGCTGGGCGGCGCGATGGCCTTCATCCTCAACGCGCCCATGCAGTTCTTTGAGCGGAATGTATTTGCCCGGCGCAGATACGGCGGGAAGCCGTGGGCAGTGCGGGCGGCCAGGCCCTGCAGCCTGATCCTCGCCCTGGCTGCGGTGATCGGCGTCCTGCTCGTCGTGGTCTTCGTGGTGGTGCCGGAACTGGCCGGGACTTTCGTGGTGCTGGGCAAGAGCATCCAGGATTTCCTCCCCCAGGTGCAGGCATGGACAGAGCAGATCTTCCAGGACAACCCCGGCATCGTAGAGTGGATCGGAGAACTGGACTTTGACTGGGACAAGATGATCCAGACGGGCGTGGGATTTCTAAAGAACGGCGCGGGCAACGTGCTCAACTCCACATTCGTGGTGGCCAGGACCGTGGTCAGCGCCCTGACGAACTTCTTCATCGGGCTCGTATTCGCCCTCTACATCCTCCTGCAGAAAGAAAAACTCTCCGGGCAGGTTGTGAAAGTCCTCTATGCTTTTTTGCCGAGGAAGACCGTGGGGAAGGTCTTGAGCGTCTGTCAGCTGACTGGTAAAGTCTTCAGGAATTTCCTGACCGGGCAGTGTGTGGAAGCCGTCATCCTCGGATCCATGTTCTTCGTGGCCATGTGGCTCTTCCGATTCCCTTATGCTCTCCTGGTGGGCATACTGATCGCTTTTACGGCGCTGATCCCGATCTTCGGGGCTTTTATCGGGTGTGTGATCGGGACTTTTTTGATCTTGATGGTCAGTCCCGTCAAGGCGCTGCTGTTCGTGGTCCTCTTCCTCGTCCTGCAGCAGGTGGAGGGAAATCTGATCTATCCCCATGTGGTGGGCGGCTCCGTGGGACTCCCGTCCATCTGGGTGCTGATGGCCGTGACCGTGGGCGGCAGCCTGATGGGCGTGGTGGGGATGCTGATCTTCATCCCGCTCACGTCGGTGATCTATACCCTGTTCCGCGAGGCGGTGTACGACCGTCTGCGAAAGAAGCGGATCTGAAAAATGGATATTTATCTCTGGACTGGGTATCTTATCTTATAAAGATTTATGAAGATCAAGTTGATACACAGGAGGAGATATGATGCAGGCGAATTATAGGATCCGGACAGACCTGGCCCTGGAGACGAAGGAGCGTTTTGAAGAGGACAACGTGGAAGTGGCCGGCGTGGTGATCGATGAATCGTATGATGAGGAACGGGATATCCGCACCACACTGGTGAAGATCGAGACGGAGAAAGGCGCCAAGACCATGGGAAAGCCCCAGGGCACCTATATCACGATGGAAGCGCCGGACATGTCTGTGCCGGACCAGGATTACCATCGGGAGATCTCCAAGGAGCTGGCCCGGCATCTGCGCCGGCTGGCATCTCTTGATAAAGAGAAGTCCGTGCTGGTGGTGGGCCTGGGGAACCGGGAAGTGACGCCCGACGCGCTGGGCCCCAACGTGATCGAGAACTTGCATATCACACGCCACGTCCTGCGGGAATACGGGACTTTAGGGATGGGGGAAGACCGGGCCCACGCGGTCAGCGGGATCGTGCCGGGAGTCATGGCGCAGACAGGGATGGAGACGCTGGAGATCATCCAGGGGGTGGTGGAGGAGACAAAGCCGGATGTAGTGATCGCGGTGGACGCGCTGGCCGCCCGGAGCACCAAACGCCTGAGCCGCACCATCCAGATCACAGACACGGGGATCAACCCGGGCTCCGGCATCGGCAACCACCGGGATGGATTGAACGCGGAGACTCTGGGCGTCCCGGTGATCGGGATCGGGATCCCCACAGTGGTGGACGCGGCCACGATCGTCCACGACGCCATGGCGCATCTCTTGGAAGCACTGGAAGAACAGGAGCGCAGGGAATTTCTGGAAGAGATGATCTCACCCCATCTGCATACCATGTTCGTCACGCCCAAAGACGTGGACGAGACGGTCAAACGGCTGGGATATACGATCTCAGAAGGTCTGAACATGGCCCTGGAATATGTATAGAGCGTATTTTTTTGCCGACCGCATGCCCCGCTCTGTATCCGATCCGCGCCGCTTTCGGTGCAGAGCAGGACGCACGGTTGATAGTCTATTTCTGAAAGTCGCCTCATATAACAACTATGGGGTGATCAGTTGACGAATTGGCAGAGATCCATCTGCATACTGCTCTGTCTGTGCATGATCGGTATGCTCATCATATATATCCCTGGATTTTATCCCAGAGGATCTTATTTCAGGGGATCCGCCCGGGAGCAGAAGAGCGGGACGGTGGATAAGCTCTTCCACCAGTTCCCCATCTATGGTTACATGAAAGATCAGGCGCTCTATAGTCCCACGATCGAGGACGAGTATACATACGACAAGATCATCGAAGCCAACGCCCGCTACCTTGAGGAGCAGGTAGAGGGGGAAAACCAGTTGGCCCAGAAAAATGAACCGGAACAGGAGAAGCAGCCGGAAGATCCGCCAAGAGAAACGGATCCGGCCGCCGTCTCCGGTAATGAAAAGAGCGCTCCGGCCGCGGCGGAACCCCAGGTGGAGATCACCAGGGAACAGTTGGAGGACTATGCGTTCCTGCTGGGAAATTTTTTCATCGTGGACAGCACCACGGCGGTGGACGAGACGCGCATCAATGCCCCGGGACTCTTAGATCGGGATATGACCCTGGAAAAAGATCCGGCCGTGCCCCAGATCTTGATCTACCACACCCATTCCCAGGAAGGATTTGCCGACTCCAGGGAAGGAGTCCAGGAGGACACCGTGGTGGGGGTGGGCGACTACCTGACGGGGCTTCTGCAAGATCAGTACGGTTACAATGTGATCCATGATACGGGCACCTATGATGTGGTGGACGGGCAGATCGACCGGAACAGCGCGTATGACCATGCCATGGTCGCCGTGGAACAGATCCTGGCGGAAAACCCCACCGTCGAGGTAGTCATCGACCTGCACCGGGACGGGGTGGCGGAGGACCGCCGTCTGGTGACCGAGGTCGGCGGCAAGCCCACGGCCCGGTTCATGTTTTTCAATGGATTGAGCTACAGCGCCCTCAACGGGGACGTGACATACCTGCCCAATCCGTATATACAGGAAAATCTGGCGTTTTCCTTTCAGCTCGATCTGCAGGCGGCCCGGTGTTATCCGGGATTGAGCCGGAACATCTATCTGTCCAGCCTGCGCTACAACCTGCATCTGCGGCCCCGGGCGATCCTGCTGGAGGCGGGTGCCCAGACGAATACGATCCAGGAGGTCAAGAACGCTATGGAACCTTTTGCGCAGATCCTGGATCAGGTACTACAGGGAGCCGTGGGATGAGAGAGGCTCCCTTTTTACATGCACCAGATCTTAAGAAAATCTTAAAAAAAACCTGACCATGTCCTTAAGGATCAGGTGCTATAGTCAAGACAACGAAAAAACGAAAGGAGGAGATCAAAGATGGCGGGTATCCTCGTATGTGACGACGATCAGGAGATCGTGGAGGCCATTGAAATATATCTCACACAGGAGGGGTATCAGGTGTACCAGGCCCACGACGGCATGGAAGCCCTGAAGATCATCCAAAAGCAGGACATCCAGCTGATCATCATGGATATCATGATGCCCAAGCTGGACGGCATAAGGGCCACGCTGAAGATCCGTGAACAGAACACCGTCCCGATCATCATCTTATCGGCCAAGTCGGAGGATGCGGACAAGATCTTAGGGCTGAACATCGGCGCGGACGATTATCTGACCAAGCCTTTTAACCCGCTGGAACTGGTGGCGCGGGTAAGATCCCAGCTCCGCCGTTACACGAAGTTCGGCGGCAGTCCGGATCTGTCCCGGGCGGGGATCTACGGGAGCGGCGGTCTGATGATCGACGACGACAAGAAAGAGGTGACGCTGGACGGGCAGATGATCCGTCTGACACCCATCGAGTACCAGATCCTCCTGCTGCTGATGAAAAACAAGGGACGGGTATTTTCCACCAGCCAGATCTACGAATACATCTGGAAGGAAGATGCCATCGGCGCGGAGAACACAGTGGCGGTACATATCAGACATATCCGTGAGAAGATCGAGATCAACCCCAAAGAACCGCGATATCTGAAAGTGGTCTGGGGCGTGGGTTACAAAGTGGAAGTTTTATGAGAGTTTTATAGGAGAGGACATGGTTATGAAAAAATGGTCAGGATCCCAGCTTGGGAAAGGTCTGGGTATCGCGCTTTCTTGTCTGGCAGCCGCAGGTCTGGCGGCCGGCATCCTCTGGCTGGCGGCGGTCTCATTCGTCGAACCGTCAGACCTGCTCCTGGATGACAAGGAAGATGCGTTTTTTAAGAGCGGCACATTCGGGAACCGGCTGCGGGAGCATGTGTGCCAGGAATTGGAGTTTTACGGGGAGAGTCAGGCGCTGGACGACTCCGGACAGATCGATCGGAAGGCGGTGGTGGACGTACTGCATTTCAACGACCAGGGAAAGATCACGGGGACGAACACATCCGGCCTGGCCTATACCCTGGGCGACCTGCTGGACTGGAATGAAAAGATCGGCACGACAGACGGCACTCCGCAAAAGAGGATCCTCATCTGTGAAGATCCTTACGGCAGCCGACACTATCATTATATAGAAGATCTCTGTGAGATGGCCGAGGAAAAGAACTGGTCCCTGCGGCAGGAGACATATGAGGAAACATACAGTGGTGCAGTCCTGGAGCAGGAGGCGGCGGAGACTTCCGACGATGTCCAGGAGGGCACAGACCAGAAGTCCAAGATCCTGGACAGCCAGAAGCTCCGGCAGGTCTTAGAGCAGTGGGCCGCGGAC
This sequence comes from uncultured Lachnospiraceae bacterium, assembly GCA_910584115.1. Taxonomy (GTDB): domain Bacteria; phylum Bacillota; class Clostridia; order Lachnospirales; family Lachnospiraceae; genus MGBC164599. The sequence continues at coordinate 18,780 of CAJTYN010000022.1, read as the reverse complement.
AAAGAGGCATATTATGAATATCAGGCGCTCCCGGTACAGGTCATCGACAAGAACGGAAACACCCTCTACAGCAGCATCGCTCTCTATGACGGCATCCAGCTGGACGAGATCTGCCAACCCCAGGGCGCATCCAGCCTGCTGGAGGTGGTCAATGAGAAACAGTGGTCCCTGGAAGAGATCTTCTACGCGCTGGAAGCAGTCATCAACAGGATCCCGGAAAAGGCCGCGGACCTGGAGACAGGGTGGGTTCAGCATACGCAGCCATCCAATGTGCGCTATCTCTATGTGGATCTGGGCCAGGACGCGGCCTTTTCCAACGATCCCGCGTACAGCACCGCAAGAGAATGGAAAGACAGCCTGGAAAGATTCCGGCAGACAGCGAGCTATGCGATCCTGACGAGCGGCTCCGCAGGATCGGCTTTCGAGAGCACCATAGGCGGGAATGAAGGGACCTGGGAGCATCTGGTCGAGTCCAGCCTGGCAGACACAGCCCTTGGCGCCAGAGACTATGTCTTCGCGGTGACCGTGGACACGACGCTGCCCGTCCAGGATTGGATGGCCACGGAGAAAGATTCTTTTTACAGAAATGTGGGAATCCTGAAAAAAGCGATCGGCGTGTGCGTCGCCAGTATGATCCTGTTCCTGGCCTCCCTCGCCTGGCTGACGCTGACGGCAGGAAAAACATTAAATTTTTTCGACCGGTGGAAGACGGAAGCCGCGGCGCTCCTGGTGATCGTTGTGTGGTCCTGTTCCGTGGCATTTCTCCAGGAGACGGGACTCCTGCAGCCGTCCATATTGTCCGAATACCTGGAGCAGGGGACTGTCGCGGGATACCAGATGCGGTTTTATGTGGCCGTGGTCGCGGTGACCGCCGCAATCATGGACCTGTTCTTCCTATGGGGATATCTCAGTCTGGTGCGCAGGATCAGAGCGCGTACGCTGTGGAGGAACAGCATCCTGCGCGTGCTGCTGCGGCAGGGAAAGAGAGCGTTCCTGGGCGTGTTCCTTTCATTAAGAGACATCCCCAGGAAAGCGGTCGTCCTAGGCGCGTATCTCTCTGCAGAATCTTTCCTGACCCTCTGTCTGGCAGACTTTTCATACGGAGGCGGCTTCGCGGTCTTCTGTCTGTTCCTGATACAGGCGGCGGGGATCGGCTGGATCGTGAAGGTGGAGATCGAATATCAGAAGATCAAAAAAGGCGTCCAGAAGATCGCATCTGGAAAGATCGCCGAGAAGATCCCGACTCAGGGACTGACCTTTGACCGCAAGACCTTAGCCCAGGACATCAACCACATCAGGGAGGGTCTTGACAGAGCGGTGGACGAGAGCCTGCGCAGCGAACGGCTGAAGACGGAGCTGATCACCAACGTCTCCCACGACATCAAGACGCCGCTGACCTCCATCATCAACTATGTGGACTTGCTGAAACGGGAACAGCTCCCCGACGAAAAGATCCAGGGCTATCTGGACATCCTGGAAAAAAAGTCCCAGCAGCTCAAGACTCTGACGGAGGATGTGGTAGAAGCCTCCAAGGCCAGCACCGGCAATCTGAGCCTGGAGTATGAAGACTTGGATCTGGTGGAGATGATTCTCCAAGTGAACGGGGAATTTCAGGAAAAATTCAGCCAGCAGGGATTGACGCTCGTCCAGCATCTCCCCGAGGATCCCGTGGTGATCCGGGCGGACGGACGGCGCGTGTGGCGCATCCTGGAGAACATCTACCAGAACGCCTACAAATACGCCATGCCTCACACGAGGATCTATGTGGAATTGGGAACAGAGGCAGTGCGGGCCGTCTTCACGATGAAGAACATCTCCCAGCAGCCGCTGAACATCTCGCCGGATGAACTGACAGAGCGCTTTATCCGCGGGGACAGCTCCAGAAATACCCAGGGGAGCGGGCTGGGCTTATCCATCGCCAAGAGCCTGACAGAACTGCAGAACGGGGAATTTCAGCTGTATCTGGACGGGGATCTGTTCAAAGTACAGATCGCATTCCCCCTCCTGGAGGGTGTCTGAAAGCCTAAGAGCCCCTCTGATCACCACAGATTTGCAGATGATAGGATACCTGCCTTTCAGAAAGCGTTTTAAAGGGGTCCGGGGGAAATCCGCGATCCCCGGCGCTTTTGGTACTTTTCTCGCAGAAAAGTACACGAAAAAGTCAAAAGAGTGTTTTTACGATGAACCACAAGATGGGGACCAAGAGGCTGGGGAGCATGTTCAATGTCTTACAGTCTCTGATCCCCAGGATGGACAGCCCGGAGCTGAAGATCAGGACGCCGCCCACGATGGACACCTCGGTCATCAGCTCCGGGGAGATGAAGCCCGCCAGCAGCCCTGCGGACAGATAGATGCTCCCCTGCCATATGAACAGGACGACAGCGGCCAGTGCCATCCCGATCCCGTAGGTGGAAGCCAGCACCATGGAAGTGATAAGATCCAATGTGGCATTTGTGAACAGATATGTATGATCGTTATTTAAGGCACTCTGGATGGGGCCTAAGATGGACAGGGTCCCGATGCAGTAGAGCAGGATCCCCGTGGAGAGGCCCTGTCCCAGATCCGAATGGGAAAATCTCCCCACCAGGGACTGGAAGCGCCCGTCTAAGTCCGCCATGGTCCCCAGAAGGCTCCCCAGAGCCAAGCTCAGGATGAAGAGGACGGGATACTCGCTGTCCGGCATATTTCCCACCACGGCGTTGATCCCCAGTACGGAGGCCGCCAGGCCCATCGCGTTGTACAGGGCGCCCTGATACTCTTCCTTTATCCCTTTTCTGATGACACTCCCTATGATGCTGCCTGCGAGTATGGTCCCGGTATTTACGATGGTACCGATCATGGTCGTCTTCCTCCTCGAATCTTTTTTCCGTTCTATTTTATTCTTTATGGAAAGGTTTTTCAAGTTCTTTTCATGTGAGATCAAAATATCCGATAATCTGATTGACATATCCGATAAAAAAAGGTACAGTTAAATAGTCAATAAATGAATCTCTCAAGGAGGATCTATGGATTTCAAACAACTCCGATCATATATCGCAGTCGTAAAGTATAAGAGTTTCACGATAGCGGCCGAGAAGGTGGGGATCTCCCAGCCGACGATCAGCACGCACATCCGGATCCTGGAGGAAGAGCTGGATTCCCAGCTGGTCACCCGCACATCCAAGAATTTTGAGATCACACCGCGGGGATGGGAATTTTATGAATGTGCGCAGAGCATCCTGAAACTGCGGGATGACATGCTGGATCGGTGGAACGGGAAAGAGCCGAAAGTGATCCGTATCGGCGTATCTACGATCCCCTCCGCGTATATCCTGCCGGAAGTCCTGCCTTCTTTTGAGCGGCAGCACCAAGATGTATGCTTTGTGATCGACCAGGGCGACAGCCGGGGGATCATCGAAGCCGTACATAAGGGCGGTTTTGACATCGGGCTGGTGGGGATGCGCACAGACGATGAAGCCCTGGTGTTCAAGAGATTTTACCAGGACCGCATGGTACTCATCACGCCGGCCACGGAACGCTATAAGACGATGCAGGCGCAAGATCCCGTCCCGCTCAAGACGCTCTTGGCGGAGCCGATGATCCTGCGGGAACAGGGCAGCGGTACTGGGAAGAGGGCAGAACAGCTCCTGGAGAAGATGGGGATCGTCGGGGAGAGCCTGTCGGTGACGGCGCGGATGAACGACCCGGAATCCATCAAGAATCTGGTCGCCGGAGGCCTGGGTGTGTCGCTCATATCGGAGAAGGCCGTGCAGGGGTACGATCCTGAGCGCCTCCTGCGCTTTGAGCTTCCCAGCGACTTATCGGAACGCCAATTCTACATCATCTACCAGAAAGGCTATATCCTGAAGGATCATGTGGAAAAGTTCATCGACCATCTGATCAAGTTTTATCAATAAGGAGAAGACAGGAAATGGTTCCCGAGAAGAAATACCCTGAAAAAAAATATCATGTGGGGATCGATATCGGATCCACCGCGTCGAAGACCGTGGTCATGAGCGGCAAAAAAGTGCTGGAGCATTTTGTCCTGCCCACAGGCTGGAACGGACGGGAGACTGCCCGGCAGATCCATCAGCGGCTGGAAGAGAAAGGCTACGCCGCCTCCATGCGCTGTGTGGCTACCGGTTACGGGCGGGTCTGCGTGGATTATGCGGACAAGATCGTCACAGAGATCACATGTCACGGAAAGGGCGGCTGGGCTTTATTTGAAAAAGACGTCACGATCATCGATGTGGGCGGGCAGGATACGAAGGTGATCAAAGTGGCGGACGGCCAGGTGACGGATTTCCTCATGAATGACAAATGCGCCGCGGGAACGGGCAAATTCATCGAGATCATGACCGACCGCCTGGGCGCGTCCTTAGAAGAAATGTATCAGCTGGCCCAGGAGGGCGAGCCGCTGTCGATCAGCGCCATGTGTACAGTCTTTGCGGAGTCTGAGGTGATCAGCCACATCGGCATGGGCGAAAAGAGAGAGGACATCGCGGCGGGCGTGATCCATTCCGTGGCCTCCCGCGTGTCCAGCCTGGCCTCCCGCTTCGGGATCAGCGGGGATCTGGCGCTGACGGGGGGCTTGTGCGACAGCCCGTATTTCATCCAGGTCCTCTCAGAAAGATTAGAGCGGCCCGTCCAGACCCATCCCTTTGCCCGGTATGCCGGCGCTCTCGGCGCGGCCCTGACGGCGGAAAGGGGGAGCGTATGATCTATCTGGACTCCTCCGCTACGTCTTTTTTGAAGCCGCCCCAGGTGGCGGAAGCGGTCTGCCGCGCTTTTTTGACGGTGGGAAATGCGGGGCGGGGCGCCCATGCGGCCACACTCGGGGCTTCCCGTATGATCTTTGACACTCGTGAAAAGCTGGCCAGGCTCTTTCATATCAAGGACCCGGCCCGGATCTGTCTTACCAGCAACGCCACGGAATCCCTGAACATCGCCATACACGGACTGATCGGCGCAGGCGACCACGTGATCACCACGGCCTGCGAACACAACTCTGTCTTAAGGCCCCTGTATGTAAAAGAGAGGGAGGGCGCGGGACTGTCCATCCTGCCGGCGGATGAGAAGGGGCGGATCCTCTACGAAAAAATGGAAGCGTACAGGCGGCCCGATACGAAAGCCGTCGTGATCACTCACGCCTCGAACCTGACGGGGAACGTGACGGATCTCTCAAGGGTCGCCGCCTTTACGCGAAAATACGGTCTGCTCCTGATCCTGGATGCGTCCCAGACCGCCGGATCTGTCAGCATCGACGTGGAGGCGATGGGGATCGATGTCCTCTGCTTCACCGGCCACAAAGGACTGCTGGGTCCCCAGGGGACCGGGGGCATCTATGTCCGGGAGGGGATCGAAGTCTCACCTCTGAAGGTAGGAGGCAGCGGCGTCCACAGCTTCGATAAGGTCCACCCTGCGGATATGCCCACGGCGCTGGAAGCCGGGACGCTCAACGGCCACGGGATCGCGGGGCTGAACGCGGCGCTGGATTTCCTGGAGGAGACAGGCATCGGAGCGATCCATGCCAAAGAGGACGCGCTGGCCCGCTCTTTTGCAGAAGGCGTCTCCAAGATCCCCCAGGTGGTCCTCTACGGAGACATGGAGGCGGAACTCAGGGCGCCCATCGTGTCCCTGAACATCGGCGGGATGGATTCCGCCACGGTCAGCGACATCTTGTGGGAGGACTATGAGATCTGCGTCCGGGCCGGCGCCCATTGCGCGCCCCTGATGCACCAGGCGCTGGGGACCGTGGAGCAGGGTGCGGTGCGCTTCAGTTTTTCGTATTTCAACACGGAAGAGGACGTGGCGGCAGCCATAGATGCAGTGCGCAAGATCGCTGAGGAATAGGATGAGGATATGAGAGAGAAGAAGAGATACATGGTCCTGTCGTTTCATTCCACGACAGAGGCCATGTCTTTTGAAAAGCAATGTATGGACAACCAGATCCCCGGACGGCTGATCCCGATCCCCCGGGAGATCACGGCAGGATGCGGGCTGGCCTGGCGGATCCCGGCCGGGGAATATCCCTTATGTCAGCAGAAGATCCGCGACCTGCAGATGAGGTACCAGGCAGTCACTGAATTACTATTATGATATAGATCAAAAATCAAAGGAGAACGATCATGGAACTGAGAAAAAATCTACCCGAGATCTTTGAAGATTTCGCAGAAGGCAGGAGAAACGCATTTCTGAACGTAAAGAAGATCAAAGACCAGGATAAGCCGGTCATCGGCATCTTCTGCACCTATTTCCCCCAGGAACTGGCGGTGGCCATGGATGCGGCAGTCGTTTCCCTGTGCGCCACATCGGACGAGACGATCCCGGCCGCGGAGGCGGATCTGCCCAAGAACCTCTGCCCGCTGATCAAATCCAGCTATGGATTCGGCAAGACGGATAAATGTCCGTTCTTCTATTTTTCGGATCTGGTGGTGGGCGAGACGACCTGCGACGGCAAAAAGAAGATGTACGAATATATGGCCGATTTTAAACCGGTACATATCATGGAGCTGCCCAACTGTCCAACGGAAGCGGGCGTGAAGATGTACAGGGATGAGATCATACGCATGAAGGAGAAGCTGGAGGAAGTCTTCCATGTGACGATCACCGAGGACGACATCCGCCGGGGGATCCGGGTGAAGAACGCGGAGCGGACGGCCCTGAAGAACTTATACGCCATCATGAAGGCGGACCCGGCGCCGATCAGCGGCACGGACCTCCTCAATACCCTGGTGGCAACCACCTTCAACTTTGAGCGTGAGAAGATCCCGGCACAGATGGAAGAGCTGATCGCCAAGATCAAAGCCGAAGGAAAACCGTTGGAGAAGAGACCGCGGATCCTGATCACGGGATGCCCCATGGGCGGCGCGACGATGAAGGTCGTGGAGGCTGTGGAAGAAAACGGGGCGGTGGCAGTCGGCTTTGAGAACTGCACGGGCGCAAAATCCATGGAAGAGAACGTGGATGAGACAAACCCGGACGTATACGAAGCCCTTGCCAGGAAGTACATCAACATCGGATGCTCCTGCATGACTCCGAACGACAATAGGATTAAATTATTAAATAGCATGATCGACGAATATAATGTGGACGGCGTGATCGATATGGAGCTGCAGGCCTGCCATACTTATGCGGTGGAGACGCTGCGGATCAAACGCTTCGTCAACGACGAGAAGAAGATCCCGTACATGAACCTGGAGACAGATTATTCCCAGTCAGACGTGGGACAGCTCAAGACGAGGATCGCCGCGTTCATTGAGATGTTATAGACAAGGAGGAAAGATAAGATGACCCAAGTAAATGCCATGGGCGACGCATGCCCGATCCCAGTAGTCAAGACGAAGAACGCGATCCGGGAGCTGGCAGGCCCCGGCGTGGTGGAGACCCTGGTGGACAATGAGATCGCTGTCCAGAACCTGACAAAGATGGCTGACCAGAAGGGCTACGGCGTAAAGTCAGAAAAACTGGGGGAAAACCAGTATAAAGTGACCATGACGGTCGGCGAGGGCGCCGAGATGCCCAAAGAAGACGAGGCGGAAGTCTGCCTGGTGCAGCCCGGTCAGAAGAAAAAGACCGTCGTCGTCATCTCTTCCCCAAATATGGGAGACGGGAGCGAAGAATTGGGCAGGACGCTGATGAAAGGCTTCATCTACGCCCTGAGCCAGCAGGACGAGCTGCCCTCGACGATCCTGTTCTACAACGGCGGCGCGGCCCTGACCTGTGAGGATTCCCCGGCGCTGGAGGATCTAAAGAGCCTGGAAGCCCAGGGTGTGGAGATCCTCACCTGCGGGACCTGCCTGGATTTCTACGGATTAAAAGACAAGCTCAAGGTGGGCGACGTGACGAATATGTATGTGATCGTTGAAAAGATGGTCGGCGCGCACCTGATCGTGAAACCATAAGGAGAAATATAGATGGATTACGCCGAATTAAAGAAACGCATGGGTGAACAGAAGAACGAGATGACCGCCGCGGAGCGGATCCGGGCGTACAATGCGGGGGAAGAGGTGGACTATCAGCCGTACACCCTGCAGGCCCCCGATCCGGCCATGGCGGATATCTTCGGGTTCACGACGACACAATTCGCGAAAGACTTCGAGGTAAAGAGCGAGGTCATCCGACGGCGCAGGGAAGAATTTGGTCTGGACAGCTTTAATGTGGGATTGGGGCTGAAGACGATCGGTGGGGCACTGGGCTCCACCCTGGCTGCGCCGGAACACGGGATCGACTATGTGGCGAAACATATCCTGATGGATTACGCCGACTTTGACAGTCTGGAAGTAACAGACCCCTATAAAAATCCGAAGCTCGCTCCCATCCTGGAGAGCGCGAAGAGACTCAAAGACCGCTTCCCGGACGTGAGCATGACCACCAGCGTGGCAGGTCCGATCTCCACGGCCATCGCCGTGCGTCCGGTAGAACTGGTCCTGCGGGATACGGTCAAAAGACCGGATATGCTCCACAAGCTATTGGATCTGACCGTGGAATGTTCCCTGCGGTGGTTCGAAGCCTTTTACCATGAATTTGGACCGGTGGGAACGAATTTCTCCGATCCGGTGACCTGCATGGACGTGATCAGCAAGAAACAGTTTGACGTCTTCTCCCTTCCCTATCTGAAAAAGCTGATCGACGGGACGGAGAAGATCATGGGTTCCCGCCCGGGCGCCCACATCTGCGGGAAGACCAGCCCGATCTGGAAGGATCTGGCAGACGCGGGACTGTTTTCCTTCAGTATCGATAACTGCGAAGACCTGGAAGTGGCGAAAAAAGCAGTGGGCGACCGGATGCGCATCGCGGGGAACGTCCCGCCGATCGAAGTGATGAAAGAAGGCACGATCGACGACGTGATCGCCTCCTGTAAGGAATGCATGCGAAAATGCGCGGACAACCCTTCGGGCTTCATACTGAATACCGGATGCCAGCTCCCGATCGGGACGCCCAAAGAAAATGTGGAGGCATTCATCTACGCCGCCAGGAAATACGGGCGCGGCGCGAAGATCGGATGCCTGCCGAAAGGGCTGGAAGAAGAATAAGAAGACGGATAAAGGACGCCGCCGGGGAGAGGATATCATCTTTCTCTGGCGGCGTCTTATATTTACTGTGATACAAAGGATCTGAGGATATCCGCGATAAGACCGGACGGCGCTCCGCCATGCCCGCCCAGACGGATAGAGGGCTTCGTCTTTCCATGGTGATCGCTGCCGCAGGTGGCGGACAAGCCCCTTTTTTGCATCTGCGCGTAAAACTCCGCCGCCTGCTCTGGAGTATGGTAGCTGCTGAATGCCTCCACACCGTCCATGCCCAGATCCAGGATCTCTCCCAGCAGGTCCTCATGGCCTTTCAGATTTACGCCTGGATGCGCCAGGACTGCCTTTCCCTGATTCCGATGGATGATATCGATGATCTTTTCCATGGGTGGATACTCCATCTTCACATAACAAGGCTTCCCCTGCGCATAGTAGTCCCAATAGAAATTGACATAGGGGTTGTCGCTCCTGGCCCCGCCAGGGCGGTAGGGGCGAAGGAGCGGATGGCCGGCGTACTCCGGTCTTGCCAGCAGCAGCTCCGCAAACATTTCCCCCGACCAACTGTTCTTCCAGTGAGCGTCCTTGGACAGATCTTGCATCTCATTTCGCGTAACATGGAAGCCTAGCGTCTGCGTTTTCTCAAGACGTTCCAATGAAGCGCGGAGGCTCTGCTGTTGGATATCATCTTCGATGCGGGCAAGATCCGTACTCTGTTCGTCGATCCCGTACCCGAGCACATGGAAGTCCAGCCCTCTGTAAACGCAGTCGATCTCGATCCCGCTGATGTACCGGATACCTCTCGCCTCTGCTTCCGGCCGCGCCTCGATGTTGGCCCGGGCACAGTTGTGGTCTGTGATGGACATGATCGTGATCCCTTCCCGGCAGCACTGTGCCGCCAGTTCCGCCGGGGTAAATCCGCCGTCCTCGCTGTATAAACTGTGCATATGCAGATCGATCATGATATCAGACTCCTTTCTCGCTGTTCTTCAGGAACAGCCTGAACATGAACATCATCAAGAGTAAGATCGCTAGCAGATAAAAAGGAAACAAAAAGACTGTGATATGCTCCGCGATCAGGCCGAACAGCGGCGGCATGAGGCAGTTGCCTATGTAGGCGCTGGCCATCTGGACGCCGATAATCGCCTGGGATCTGTCAGCGCCGAAGCGCTCAGGCGTGGCGTGGATGATGCTGGGGTAGATCGGCGCGCAGCCGAGGCCGATGAGGATCAGTCCGGCCAGGGCGGTATATTCCCCCAGGGGCAGCAGGAGAGCGGCGATCCCGGCCGCGATGATCCCCAGCCCCATCCGGATCATCTGCATGTCATTTAACTTTATGGTCAGAAAACCGCCCAGCGCCCGCCCGGCCGTGATCCCGATAAAAAACAGACTGGCAAAGCTGGCAGCAGTCTCCGGTGTGACGCCTTTATGGAGTACCAGGTAACTGCTGGCCCACAGGCCGGCGGTCTGCTCCAGGGCGCAATAGCAGAAAAATGTGATCATCACCGCTTTTACGCCGGGGATCTGGACGATCTGTCTCAGAGTAAGGGACTCTGGGAGGGCATCTCCCTCGTCATGGGTATCCGTATCCGCTCTCATTTTCCAGAGAGGCAGGCTTAAAGTGATGATGATGGTCAGCCCAAGCTGGATCACACTGATGATCTGATACCCCATAGGCCACCCGGCGCCCCGCGACAGCACGGCTCCCATGATATACGGCCCGACGGAGGCCCCCACGCCCCACATACAGTGGAGCCAGCTCATGTGGCGGCTTGCGAAATGGATCGCCACATAATTGTTCAGCGCCGCGTCCACGCTTCCCGCTCCCAGGCCGTAGGGGACCGCCCACAGGCAGAGCATCCAGAAGGAACCACTGATGGAAAAGCCGAACAATGCTGCCGCCGTCATGGCTACGCTGAGGGCCGTCACCCTGCCCGCGCCCAGTCTGCGGGTCAGCCGGTCACTGAGCAGGCTGGAGACCACCGTCCCCACTGAGATGATGAAGAAGATGATCCCGGAATAAGATATCGGCACTCCGAGTCCTTGGTACATAGAGGGCCATGCCGATCCCAACAGAGGATCAGGCAGGCCGAGACTGATAAAAGAAGCATAAATGACTGCCAGAAGCAAGTGGAGCATCTTGCATCCCTCCCTTGTTTTTGATATGATGATACCACGGAATACTCAGAAGTGTTAGAACAAAATCCACAAGTTGATGCAACGATATCACCAGGAGGAAAATGATCATGGCTCTGCGTGTATGTCTGCCAGTCTCGACCGACCAGCATGGCCGGGAACTTGCCGAACATGGGACAGCGCTGTTCCCCGCGGCCTGTTACCACGACGATCTTAGCGAGATGGAGGTTTCCTGGCATTGGCACGAGGAACTGGAGATCCTGGTCATAGAGACCGGGACCGCCCGCGTTTCTGTCAACGGGATCGATCACATAGTAAGACGGGGGGAGGGATTTTTTGTCAACACCAGCGCCCTGCATGGGGTCTGGCAGGAAGGGGAAGAGCTCTGCCTCCTGCGTTCCATCGTATTCCACCCCCGACTGGTGGGAGGAAGTGTGGACAGTATCCTCTGGCAGAAATACCTGGAACCGCTGCTCGCTGATACTAGCCGTCCCTGCGTGCATTTCGCGGAGGTTCAGGAATGGGAAAAAGCTGCGGTCAGAGCGATCAGGGCGGCTTGGCAGATCTGTGTGTCTGAAGCAGATGGTTTCGAGTTTGAAGTGCGGGAACAGCTTTCCCGGCTCATCTTCCTCTTGGCAAAAAATCGCCCTGCGGCAGAAAGAAAACCCTCAGAGAAAACCCTGCGGGATGGAGAGCGGATCAAGATCATGCTCCGCTATATCCAGGAACACTACAGCGAAAGACTGACGCTCTCCAAGATCGCGAGGAGTGCAGATCTCAGCGAGACCGAATGCTTGCGGTGCTTTCGGAGTATGATCGGCAGTACACCGATCCAGTATGTCAGACAGATACGCATCCAGAAGGCGGCGGAACTTCTGGCATCTACCGATCGGAAGATCTCGGACATCGGGGCAGAATGCGGGTTTCAGGAGATGAGCTATTTCGCCAAGACATTCCGGGAATTGAAAGGATGTACGCCTGGGGAGTTCAGGCAGTACATGTAGATGGAAAGGGCAGAAGATCGCTTTTTCCAACAGACATGATCTATGCGATGGTGGAGCCGCTGTTTTTCAAGTGGCGATACGAGCAAAAGAGGAGTGTTCGCGGGCGGTCCGCATCAGGCAGGGCCGCCGGAAATATGGAGCAGGAGGTGTATTTTATGGGAAATGAGAAGATATATCAGATGGATCTTTCAAAGGTCTATCATCTGCTCGTCAATAAGGCAGAGAGAAAGGGGCGGACAAAGCAGGAGGTTGACGAGGTGATCCGCTGGCTTACTGGATACAGCCAGCCGGAACTGGAGGGGATGCTGGAAAGGCCGGTGTCTTATGGGGATTTCTTTCGGAATGCCCCGGAACCCAATGAAAACAGAAGGCTGATCAAAGGCGTAGTCTGTGGTGTCAGGGTGGAAGATATTGAAGAACCTCTGATGCGGGAGATCCGTTATCTGGATAAGCTGGTTGACGAGCTTGCCAGAGGGAAGGCCATGGATAAGATACTGCGTAGATAAAGAGGCGGCATATGGGGCTGTCATGGGGCATCTTTTTTGAGGTATTTTTTCTGTCGGAGGTTTCTGTTTGGGGAGTGGACTGTGGAAACAGCGCTTGACGATCTATGTGTTGTCCTGTAAAATCTACATTCAACTGGGATCTGTACTGCAAGTCTGAGTTAGGAGGACATTATGAATATTGAGCATTTGAAGGATAATGGGATCGATATCGCAGTCGTTTCCGGTGACGAGGTGGTGATCATTGATACGCAGTCGGCTCTGGACTTGGCGATGACTGTGAAGTATGAGACGGGTGCGGAGAGGATCGTCATTGATAAGGCTGCGATATGCGAGGATTTTTTCATCCTCAGTACGGGAATAGCGGGTGAGATCCTCCAGAAATTTATGAATTATCATGTAAAGGTAGCTGTTTACGGGGATCATTCGCATTATACCAGTAAGCCGCTGAAAGATCTTATTTATGAGTCAAATAACGGGAAAGATTTTTTCTTTGTGCCAACGAAGGAAGAGGCAGTGCAGAGGCTGACAAGGATATGATGACAGACGTACAGATCCCAGTTTTTCTATTGATCGATCTTGTATGGGAAGACATCTCTTTTGGAGGTGTGTACGTAGTTAGCGTCGATCATGAGCATCAGGGAGCGAGGCACAAGCCAAAAGAGCAGCCATCGGTATCATCCTGTGTTCCCAGAAAAACGGAACGATCGTCAAATACTCCGTTTTGAAAGATTCCCAGCAGGTCTTTGCCTCACGCTACTGTTTCGCGCTGTCCATTGCTGAAGGATCACAGCATTGGATTGAAGTTAATTCAGATAAAAGAAATAGTAATGTGGCAGTTTGCGATACCAAGCAAATTGTCACATTTTTATGGAAAAATAAGCGGTCATGTGGTAAAATATAGGTGTAAAGATAAAAACACAACGCAAGCTGAATTTGCAGAACTGGTAGGTAGTTCATAAGGTTGCTTTCTGTATCTAAAAAGAGTTTTTTGTTTCAAAAGGTAAAAATTGCTGCCAATGATATAATGAGGAGATGAGTTATGGCTATTATAGATTTTAAAGAGATTCCCAAAGCCAATGTCGCAAATGGAGATCAAGATGTTTTTGAACTATTTGCTCGCGAGTTTTTTCATGCATTAGGTTTTTCTGTTCTTGAAGATCCAGATAGAGGGCAGGATGGAGGAAGAGATATGATCATTTCTGAAAAGCGGACGGGTATCATAAACGACACAGAGATACGCTGGTTAGTTAGTTGTAAACATAAGATTCATAGTGGTTCAGCAGTTAATGTGAACGATGAAGAAGATATATCAGATAGAATACAATTTCATCACTGTGATGGATTCATTGGCTTTTATTCTACAGTTGTTAGTTCGCCACTAAATAGAAAGTTCGAGGCATTAAAAGATAAATATCAGATAGAAAAATTTGATAGAGAAAAGATAGAGAGGATTTTATTGGAAAATAGAGCAGTTAATAAATTGATAAGACGTTTTTTTCCAAAATCCTATAACAAAATAGAATTAAAATCACCCTCCAACTTATTGTCAAAATATGAACCATTACGATGTAAAGTGTGTGGAAAAGATTTGCTTCACAGGGATATATTGGATAAATATGAAGGGATAGTCGTATTTGTTCAGGATAGAGACTATTATAGATGTAATAATGGAAAGAGTAAATACACAGAAATTTATTGTGTTTGTAAAGGAATATGTGATAGAAAAATGGAGTCGATAGCACATTCTAATGGAAATATAACAGGATGGAATGATATTTCGGACTTGGTAATACCAATACGATTTTTAAAATTCGTATTAGCTATAATGAATAGGATAAGAGAGTATGGGGATGTTTATACAGATGAAGCATATGAAAATCTAAAAAGTATCATTATCTCATTGGCACAGATAACAATGAAAAGGCAATCAGAAAATGATATAAATAGAGTAAGATCACTTTCGGAACTGCCAGATGGGTTATAGTTTTGAAGGAAGTAGAATGATATTTTCCTTAGTAATAAGGATATTGCGCTTTAGCTTTTTGTAATGTTTTATTTTGCAAGGGCTTTCAGATATGTAGATGACACAGACGATATTTTATGTCATTATTTTTAAAAGTGGCTTTTACTGTATAATATTTCAAAGAGGAGTTGTTATTCTTTATCACTTAGGATCTTTTAAGAATACGGTTTCTGGCTCAGAGGAGAATAGAATATAGTGGAAAAGAAAATATCAGCGTGGGAGCCGTATTTTTTCATGGTTTTTGGCTTGTTTCATTTACATAGGATTTGGGGACTGATAGATAGAAATTCTTATTCCGATTTTTGGATCAGTGTATTGGAAGGTAAGGGATCATTCTATTTTATATTAATGGGCATACTTGCTATACTCTGTATTTTAGGAATGATCACATTTGTGCGAAATCGATATGACAACTACTGGTGGAGATGGATATATTTATTTGGTGGCATTTATGTGCTGTTTGATCTGTTTGCGATCGCGACTGGACTAAAATTTTGGAACAGACTTTTGATGTGGATGTTTGATGTGGATTCCATGTATTGGGATCTTGTATGGTCGTTTTTTATATTGCTCGGTAGTTTTGCTTTTTGTTTGGGTGTTAAATTGCTGGTACAGAGAAACAGAACGATTTCAGGCGACAGGGAGGAATAGAGAGAGGTGTTGGAGTCTGACTCCGGCACTTCTCTTTGTCTACAGTCTGAGGCAAGTGTCCGCTCTGAACACTTGCCCTATCCATCACACTTTGCCCCTACATAGCATATCACAAGAAGATATATTTACAGATAAATAACACGGTGAGCACATACATGAGCGGCGTGACTTTTTCCGTCTTGCCGCAGGCCACATGGATCACAGTGTATGAGATGATCCCGATCGCGATCCCCTCCGCGATGCTGTACATGAGCGGCATGGCCAAAAGGCACAGATAGGCCGGGATGGCTTCGGTCAGATCGTCGAAATCAATCTTCAATATGGCCGATACCATCAGGAAACCCACGAAGATCAGCGCGGGCGCCGTGGCGAATCCGGGGATCGCGGTAAAGATCGGGGCGAATAAGATCGCGACCAGGAAAAGGAGTCCCGTCACGACGGAAGCCAGTCCGGTCCTTGCGCCCGCGCCCACGCCCGCGGAACTCTCCACATAAGTGGTCGTGGTGGAGGTGCCGAAGACGGCGCCCACAGATGTGGCCACCGCGTCCGCCAGCAGGGCCTGTTTGATCCGCGGCAGCTTGCCGTTCTCGTCCAGCATGCCCGCTTTATCGGACACGCCCACCAGCGTACCGATCGTGTCGAACATGTCCACGAACAGAAAAGACATCAAGATCATGAGCAGGTCGAAGATCCGCACGCTGCCCAGATCCGCCGAGAAGCACTTCCCGAACGTCTTTCTGATGGATGAAAGATCCGTCAGTCCCAGGGATGGGTACAGGGAATAGAAACCGCTCTCCGGATCCGGGATGTAGATATGGACGGCCTGGCAGACCATCCCCAAGAGCCAGGTAGCCAGGATCCCCACCAGGATTGCGCCTTTGATCCCTTTGATGTACAGGACGACGATGACGACGAGTCCGATCAGGGCCAGTACCGCGCAGATCCCTTTTGTATGCCAGTCGGAGGCGAAATCCACATAGGTCGTCAGGGTGGAGTCGCTGTCCACCACCAGATGGGCGCCCTGCAGCCCGATAAAAGCGATGAAGAGCCCGATCCCGGCGCTCACGCCTTTTTTCAGGGAGACCGGGATCGCGTTGAAGATCGCCTCCCGGACATTGGTCAGGGAGAGGACGATGAAGATCAGCCCCTCGATGAAGACGGCCATCAGCGCGACCTGCCAGGAATACCCCATCTGTCCGCATACGGTGTAGGCAAAATACGCGTTCAGCCCCATGCCGGGCGCCAGCGCGAACGGGTAACCGGCAAGGAACGCCATGGCCCAGGTCCCCACAAAAGCGGCCAGACAACTGGCGATCAGGACGGCCTCACTGTCCATCCCGGCGGCCGCGAGCATATTGGGGTTTACAGCCAGGATATAGGCCATGGTCATGAACGTGGTGACACCCGCGATCACCTCTGTCCGGACTGTGGTGTGGTTCTCTTTTAGATGAAACACTCTTTCAAACATATTCTCCTCCTTCCTTGCGTATGGGATATCAGCCGCGCAATGTGGCGATCAGACGTTTCGGACAGCACAGAAGATCCAGCGCGTCCGCGATGCTGTGGACGCACACATCCGCGTCCGCGAAAAGACGCCCATACATCCCTTCCCGTTCCATCACGGCGATGGACAGGGCGCTGGCCCTGAGCATCCATGTGTCGTTCCGCCCGTTTCCGATGGCCGCGCAGTGTTCCCGCCCCAGGCTGTCGACGATCTTGAGCTTTTCGGCCCTGCCGTTGTCTCCGGGGAAAGTCCGGATCTGCAGGGGCAGTCCCTGGCAGTTTTCCCTGGCCGTCCCGTGGGTGTCGGCTGTCAGGATATGGATCTGCAGCTCTTCTGCGAGCGTCTGCAGCCGCTGCCGGACCGGGTCCAGGATCCGCCCGTCCACCGCCAGCGTACCGTTATAGTCCAGGAGCAGATAGCGCAGATCCAGCGTCCTGTAGCCTGGTATGTCGATCTTCATCCTTTATCCTCCTTATCATATCTGTCATATCCCACAATTATCTGAAAAAAATTATACTTTATCTTGTGCGATCCTGTCAAGAAAAAGGGAAGGATAAGGAAAATTGATAATATTATTGACAATTTAGATAAAACAAGGTAAAGTTTAATGCAGAGAAAGACTTGATCAAAAAAGTTGTAGGAGGAGAACGAAAATTGATCGAGATAAAGAACCTGAAAAAGATGTGGGAGGACGATGGGACCAGCGTATTAGAGAACATCGACCTGACCATAGAGGATGGAGAGATCTACGCCCTCGTGGGGCGCAGCGGCGCGGGCAAATCCACGCTGCTCCGGTGCATCAACGGACTGACTTCTTATCAGGAAGGGAGCCTGAAAGTAGACGGCTGTGAGATCAGTGACATGAAAGACAGAGAACTGCGGGAGTTCAGACGGCATGTGGGGATGATCTTCCAGCAGTTCTCCCTTCTTGAGCGGGAGACCGTGTACCAGAATATCGCGCTGCCCATGCGGTGCTGGAAATACTCCAAAGAGGAGATCGACAAGAAAGTCCGGGAACTCCTTGAGCTGGTGGGCCTGACAGAGAAGATGCATGCAAGACCGCGGAACCTGAGCGGCGGGCAGAAGCAGCGGATCGCGATCGCGCGGGCACTGACCATGGACCCGAAGATCCTCCTCTGCGATGAGGCCACCTCCGCCTTGGACCCGAAGACCACAAACGCCATCCTGGACCTTCTGATGGAGATCAACCAGAAGATCAAGATCACGATCGTCATCGTCACCCATCAGATGGAGGTGGTGCGCAGGGCCTGTCATAAAGCGTGTATCCTGGAAAACGGGAAGATCGCGGCGGAAGGGACGGTCAAGGAACTCTTCATCCGGCAGCCCGGTTCCCTGCGCAGGCTCTTAGGAGAAGAACAGATGGCGCTGCCCCAGACGGGACACACGATCCAGATCGCGCATATGGTCAACAACATCCGGGACGGGGAATTTTTCGGAAAGATGTCCAAAGACCTGGATTACATATTCCCGATATTGAACGGTCAGATACAGGAATACAGGAATGACAGCATGGGGATCTTCATGATCCACGTGGATGATGAGCATCTGGAGATGGTCACCCGGTATCTGGACGAGCACGGCATGGACTGGCGCGAACTCAGCCGCGGTCCGGAAGATCCAGACGAGAGAGGGGGCGAGGGATAAATGGCTCTGAAAAATTACACATTCCTCCAGATCTGCCAGATGCTGATCGCACCGGCGATCTTGGCGACGATAAAAATGTTGGTGATCTCCAGCATACTCTCCACATTTTTTGGCTTTTTCATAGGCGTGGCGCTGACGATCACCGAAAAAGGCGGCTTGTGCGAGAACATCGTGATCAACAGGATCCTAGATTTCATCGTAAACATGATCCGCTCGTTCCCGTTCATCATCCTGATGATCTCGATCATCCCATTTACCAGGCTGATCGTGGGGACATCCATCGGCG
>CAJTYN010000021.1 GCA_910584115.1 uncultured Lachnospiraceae bacterium | reverse complement strand
TAAAAGGCGGGGATCCCTTTTTGTTCGGCAGGGGCGGCGAGGAGCTGGAGCTTTTGGAGGAGCATGACATTCCCTTTGAGATCGTGCCGGGGATCACATCCGCCCTTGCAGTGCCCGCCTACAACGGTATCCCCGTGACGCACAGGGATCACTGTTCCTCGGTACACATCATCACCGGGCACAGAAAAGCGGGACAGGAGTACGACATTGATTTTGAGGCGCTGGTCCGCACAAAAGGGACTTTGGTGTTCCTCATGGGCGTGGCGGCCCTCCCGTCCATCTGCGAAGGACTCCTGGCCGGAGGGATGGATCCGTCCATGCCGGCGGCGATCTTACAGCAGGGGACCACTGCCGGGCAGAAACGGATCGTGGCGACTGTATCGACGCTGCCCAACGAAGTGGCAAGGCAGGGGATCGAGCCGCCGGCCGTGATCGTGGTGGGACAGGTCTGTGCCCTGGCCGAGCGGTTCTCCTGGTATGAAAAACTGCCCTTGGCCGGACAGAAGATCCTCGTGACCCGCCCCCGGGACTTGAGTTCCGTGATGGCGGCAAAGCTGCGCCGTCAGGGCGCGGAAGTGCTGGAGCTCCCCGCGATCGCCACCCGGCCGGTGGAAGACTTGAGCACAGTGAGAGAGTGCTGCGGCCATCTGGAAGAGTTCCAGTGGATCGTCTTTACCAGCCCCACGGGAGTCAAGGTGTTTTTTGATCAGTTACAGGAGCTGGGCGTGGATATCCGCCGCCTTGGAAAGATCTCCGTAGCCGCCTTGGGCGAGGGTACGGCAAAAGAACTGAAAAAGAAGGGATTCTTCCCGGATCTGATGCCGGAGGTCTTCGAGGGAGAAGCCCTGGGACATGCGCTGGCCGAGAGAGCCGAAGCCGGGTCCCGCATCTTCATCCCCCGGGCACGCAAGGGCAATCCCCGTCTGGTGGAGATCTTAAAGGAGGCCGGACTGATCGTGGAGGAGGCGGCCACCTACGATACCCTCTACGAGACACAGGATATGATCGACCTGGCCGGGGAATTCGAAAAAGGAACGATCGACTGCGCAGTCTTTACCAGCTCCTCGTCCGTCCAGGGATTTTCCAGGGCTCTGCCGGGACTGGACTTCTCGAAAGTGCGGGCGGCCTGCATCGGGAGACAGACCCGGGCGAAGGCAGACGCGCTGGGCATGAAGACATACATGGCTGAGAGAGCAACGATCGACAGTGTGATCGATCTGGTCTGCCGCATGGCAGGAGAAAGGGGAGAGTGAGAAATGGATATGATCGTCAGACCGCGGAGGCTGCGCAAGAGCCAGGCAGTCCGCCGGATGGTACGGGAGACACGGATGGATCAGGCGTCCCTGATCTATCCCATGTTCGTCATGGATGGAGAGAACATCGAGGAGGAGATCGGCGCCATGCCGGGGCAGTTCCGCTACAGTGTGGACCGGATGCCCTATGAGCTGGAGCGGATCCAAAAAGCCGGGGTCACGCAGGTGATGCTCTTCGGGATCCCCGCAAAAAAAGATGAAGTGGGCAGTCAGGCGTATGCCCCGGACGGGATCGTCCAGCGGGCGCTGCGGGAAGCGAAACGCCAGTTCCCGGATCTGTATTACATTACAGATGTATGTATGTGTGAATATACATCCCACGGCCACTGCGGCCTGCTGCACGGGGACTATGTGGATAACGACAGTACCTTAGGATCGCTGGCGAAGATCGCCCTGTCCCATGTGGAGGCCGGTGCGGACATGGTGGCACCTTCCGACATGATGGACGGCCGCGTCCGTGCGATCCGCACGGCATTGGACGGACACGGATACCTGGATGTGCCGATCATGTCCTACGCCGTCAAATACGCATCTGCCTTCTACGGTCCCTTCCGTGATGCGGCGGGATCCGCCCCCTCCTTCGGCGACCGCAAGAGCTACCAGATGGATCCCCACAACCGCCGCGAGGGGTTAAAGGAGGCGGCCCTGGATCTGCAGGAAGGCGCGGACATCCTGATGGTCAAACCAGCCTTGTCCTACCTGGATGTATTATCCGATGTGAAGAGGGAGACATGCGTCCCGGTAGCGGCGTACAGCGTCAGCGGCGAGTATTCCATGGTGAAAGCGGCCGCGCATGCCGGTTTTGTGGATGAAGAGCGGATCATCTGTGAGATGGCCGTCAGCACCTACCGGGCCGGGGCCGATATCTACCTGACTTATTTTGCAAAAGAACTGGCAGGCTTTATCCAGGAAGGGAGGATCGGATGATGACGGCAGACAGATCTAAAGAACTCTTTGAACGGGCTGTCACCTGCATACCGGGCGGCGTGAACAGCCCGGTGCGCGCCTACGGCGCCATCGGGATCGCGCCCCGTTTCATCGCAAGCACCGCGGGCAGCCACATCTATGACGTAGATGGAAATGCATATATCGACTACATCGATTCCTGGGGACCCTGCATCCTGGGACACAACGACGAACGGATCCGGGAAGCGGTGGTGCGGGCGTCCGAGCGGGGCCTGAGCTTCGGCTGCGCCACCGAGATCGAAGTGGAGATGGCAGAATTTATCTGCGCGCACATCCCTTCCATAGAGATGATCCGCATGGTCAGTTCCGGCACGGAAGCGGTGATGAGCGCCATCCGGGCGGCCCGTGGATACACCGGGCGGGAGAAGATCATCAAATTCGCGGGATGTTACCACGGTCACAGCGACGCCATGCTGGTGAGCGCCGGATCTGGCGTGATGACCAGCGGTGTCCCGGACAGCGCCGGAGTCACGCCGGGATGTACGAAAGATACCATGACCGCGGTCTACAACGACCTGGACAGTGTAAAACAGCTGCTGGAGGAAAATCCAGGACAGGTGGCGGCCGTGATCGTGGAACCGGTGGGCGCCAACATGGGCGTGGTGCTCCCCGCGG
Source organism: uncultured Lachnospiraceae bacterium (assembly GCA_910584115.1). Classification (GTDB taxonomy): domain Bacteria; phylum Bacillota; class Clostridia; order Lachnospirales; family Lachnospiraceae; genus MGBC164599. Next base: position 24,493 of record CAJTYN010000021.1, on the reverse strand, counting down.
ATGGCTTTCTGCCAGGACTGCGCAGGCTCTGCGACGAACATCAGGCCCTGCTGATCTTTGACGAGGTGATCACGGGCTTCCGTCTGGGCTTTACCGGAGCACAGGGACTCTACGGGGTCACGCCGGACCTGACCACCTATGGGAAGATCATCGGCGCCGGGATGCCGGTGGGCGCGTACGGCGGACGCCGGGACGTGATGGAGATGGTCGCCCCCGTGGGACCCGTCTACCAGGCCGGGACCCTGAGCGGCAACCCCATCGCCATGGCCGCTGGTCTCACGCAGCTTCAGATCCTGCAGTCGGATCCTGCTATCTACCGGAAACTCTCAGAGATGGGTGATACGCTCTATGGTCGGATGGCCGCGTATGTAAAAGACCAGCAGATCCCCTGCCAGGTGACCCACATCCAGTCCCTGGGATGCCTGTTCTTCACAGAACATCCGGTCACAGACTACGCCAGCGCCAAGACGGCGGACACGGCCCGGTACGCGGCCTATTTCAGACACATGTTAGGATCCGGCATCCATCTGGCACCGGCGCAGTTCGAGGCGATGTTCTTATCCGCGGCCCACACGGAAAGCGACTTGGAGGCCACTTTTAAAGCCTTCAGAGGATTCTTTGAAAAGCAGTGAGGAGGGAGCCCATGAATAAAGAAAAATATGTAGCATATGTAGGCACGTACACCCACGGGAGCAGCAAAGGAATCCACATCTATGATGTGGATGTAGAAGAAGGGATATTGACAGAACGGTGTGAGGTGCCTGTGAGAAATTCTTCATACGTCACACGGTCAAAGAACGGCAAATATCTCTACTCCATCGAGGACGAAGGCGTGGCCGTATTCGCGGTGGACCCGGCCGGGAACCTGGAGAGGATCAACCGGGTGAGCATCAACGGGATGCGCGGATGTTTCCTCTCCCTGGATCAGGAGGGGAGATACCTGTATGTGGCGGGATACCACGATGGAAAAGTGACCGTGGTGCGCACCCACCCGGACGGGAGCCTGGGCAATGTCCTGGACGGCGTGTTCCACAGAGGGCTGGGCAGCGTGGCGGAACGGAATTTCCGTCCCCATGTGAACTGCGTCCGCCCCACACCGGACAATAAATACCTGTGTGCCGTGGACAATGGGATCGATCAGGTAAAACTCTACACCATCGACAGATGGCAGCACAAGCTCCGCTTGGTAGATGTCCTGCGCTGCAAACGAGAATCGGGGCCGAGGATCATACGCTTCAGCGCCGACGGACGGTTCGCCTACCTGCTCTTTGAGCTGAGCAATGAGATCAACGTCTACAGCTACGACGGCGAGGGAAAAAACCCGCAGTTCGAATTGCTGCAGACCGTGAGCACTCTGTCCGACGAACTGGACGAGGTGCATGATGCCGCCTCCGGCCTGGCCCTGGCGCCGGACGGAAAGCATCTGTTCTGCTCCACGGCAGGCGACAATTCGGTGGCTATGTACGAGATCGACGAGGAGACCGGACTGCTCACGAAGAAATTTGCCCTGCCCATCAGCGGCGAATATCCGAAAGACCTGGCGATCTTCCCGGACTGCAGGCACCTGGCCGTCGCCAACCACGAGAGCAGTACCATAACCACCTTCACCATCGACTACGAAAAGAACATCCTGGTACAAAAAGGCCGTCCGCTCAAGGTGGATACGCCCAACTGCATCATGTTCACGAAAGTCGACGCATAAGATCTTATCTTTTCCACACCTTTTCCAGATATTCCATGCGTGCGCCCATGCCGCCCAAGAGCGCGTCGGTCAGCACCAGGGCGGCCATGGATTCCACCACCACCACGGCCCGGGGGACGATGACCGGGTCATGGCGGCCTTTGATCGTCAGGTCTATGTTGTTCCCGCTGCTGTCGGCGGTCGCCTGCGGCCGGCTGATGGAAGGCGTGGGCTTGACATGGACCCGCAGGCAGATCTCGCTGCCGTCGCTGATGCCCCCTAAGATCCCTCCGGCGTGGTCAGAGGTCTTTGTCAGGAGGCCGTCCTCCCCGTAACGGAATCCGTCGTTGTTCTGGCTGCCGCGGGAAAGGGCGGCTTTTGTCCCGTCCCCGATCTCAACCGCCTTGACGGCGCCGATGGACATCATGGCTTTTGCCAGATCCGCGTCCAGTTTGTCAAAGACAGGATCTCCCACTCCGGGCGGACAGCCCCAGATCCGGCACTCGATCACGCCCCCGGCTGAATCCTGATCCGCCCTGCACTGTTCCAGATATGCCCGGGCTTTTTCTGCGGCCTGGGCATCCGGCATACACAGAGGATCCTGCCCGATCCGTGACAGGTCGACCGCCCCGATCTCTACCGGACCGATGGATCGGGTGTATGCCTGGATACGGATCCCCAGCGTTCCCAGGATCTTGCAGGCGATAGCCCCGGCAGCCACCCGGCTTAGAGTCTCCCTGCCGGAGGAACGTCCGCCGCCCCTGTAGTCGCGGAAGCCGTATTTGGCATCAAAGGAATAGTCGGCATGGCCGGGACGGTAAGCCTCCGCCTGGTTCCCGTAATCCTTAGAGCGCTGGTCCTGATTGCGCACCAGGATCGAGATGGGTGTTCCCGTGGTCTTTCCCTCGAAGACACCGGAGAGGATCTCCGCCTGGTCGCTCTCTTTTCGCGCCGTGGCGAACGGACTCTGTCCGGGCTTACGTCTGTCCAGGTAGGACTGTATGTCTGAGGCTTCCAGGGAGAGCCCGGCCGGACAGCCGTCGACCACGACGCCCAGGCCGGGCCCGTGGGATTCCCCCCATGTGGTGACACGAAATATCTTTCCAAAAGTCGAACCGCTCATATTTGAAGTTTCCTTTCTATAATCTAGGTCATGATCATGGCCCTATTATAGACAGATCTTGTGAAAATGTAAAGACAAGCGTTTTAAGGGGCCGGGTGAGATCGCGATCCCCCGGCGCTCTTGGTACTTTTCTCGCAGAAAAGTACACTTGGAAGATCTCCAAACACCCTCTGGCAGATCAGCGACAGAGTGAGGCGCACACATTTGATTTGACAAAATGGGGGTCTTGAATTTATAATGGAAACGATCGGAAAACAGATCGGGAGTATTTCCGGACAGAAAGGAGGGATGGCATGGTCAGATTTTTTCGTACTGTGGACGGCGTGATCCGCGACATAGACGGACCCGAAGACGGCTGCTGGGTGGCAATGACAAATCCCACGACCGCAGAAGTCTTCCACATCGCCGAGACATATCATATAGAAGTAGACGATCTTCGGGCGCCTCTGGATGAAGAAGAGCGTTCCCGTATAGAAGTGGAAGATGAGTATACGCTGATATTGGTGGATATCCCCATGATCGAGGAGCGCAACGATAAAGATTGGTATGGGACGATCCCTTTGGCGATCATCGTCACCGACACGGCGATCCTGACCATCTGCCTGGAAAATACGCCGGTGCTGGACCGTTTTATGGAAGGGCGCGTGCGCAGTTTCTACACCTACATGAAGACGCGGTTCATCCTGCAGATCCTCCACAGGAACGCCAGCATGTACCTGCATTATCTGCGCATCATCGACAAGAAGAGCGAGCAGGTGGAGGAAAAACTCCACGAATCCACCCGGAACCGGGAGCTGATCGAACTGTTGGAGCTGGAGAAATCCCTGGTGTATTTCACCACATCCTTACGTTCCAATGAGATCGTGCTGGAAAAGCTCCTGAAAGTGGATAAGATCAAGAAATACCCGGATGACACGGATCTTCTGGAGGACGTCATCATCGAGAACAAACAGGCGATCGAGATGGCCAATATCTACAGCGGGATCTTGAGCAGCATGATGGGCACATTCGCCTCGGTCATATCCAACAACCTGAACATCGTCATGAAGTACCTGGCGACCGTCACCATCGTCATGTCCATCCCGACGATGATCTTCAGCGCATACGGTATGAACGTAAATTCAAGGGGGATGCCTTTTGCGGACGATCCCTTTGGATTCCTCATCGTGATCTGCATCTCACTGGTCATCAGCCTGATCGTAACTATCATCTTTTCAAGAAAGAAACTCTTTTGAAAAGGGCATCTGTGTAAAGGAGAGCTATAAAATTGCTTACGAGATTAGAACAGAAATTTGGCAGGTGGGGGATCCATAACCTGACCATCTACATCATCATCTGTTATGTGATCGGATATGTCCTGGAACTGATCCAGCCGGCCATGTTGGATCAGCTGGCCTTAGATCCGGGAATGATCCTCCACGGGCAGGTATGGCGGATCTTCACCTGGCTTCTGATCCCGCCGGACAGCCTGGATATCTTTACGATCATCATGCTTTATTTTTATTACTCCATCGGGGCGACCCTTGAGCGCACCTGGGGGACTTTCAGATATACCCTGTATATCTTCAGCGGGCTTTTGTTCACCATCATCGGTTCGTTCATCCTCTATTTCATCATGGGGGATATGTATACGATGCTGAACCTGGGACGGATGGCTTTCTCTACTTATTATATCAGTACGTCCATCCTGCTGGCCTTTGCCACCACCTATCCGGATATGGAGGTGCTCTTCTGGTTCATCTTCCCGCTGCGGATCAAGTGGCTGGGGATCATCTACGGCGCGATGATCATCTACAATATGATCACCTATATGCGGGGCGGACTATGGTTCATGGCCATACCCATCGGAGCTTCCCTGCTGAATTTCGTGATCTTCTTTTTCGCGACTCGGAATCTGGCCCGTTATAAGCCCAAGGAGGTCAGGCGCCGCCATGAGTTCAAAAAAGCCGTAAATCCCGGCCGCGCACAAAACGGGAGGATCGTCGGACATAAATGCGCCGTCTGCGGCCAGACAGAGAAAGATGACCCGAACCTGGAATTTCGGTTCTGTTCGAAATGCAACGGAAACTATGAATACTGCCAGAACCATTTATTTACCCATACCCATGTCAAATAGGAGGAAGATCAATGAAACGGACAAAGATCATCTGCACGATGGGGCCTTCCACAGACGACAGGGAAGTCCTGCGTGCTTTAATGGAACACGGCATGGATATCGCCCGGTTTAATTTTTCCCATGGGAGCCATGAAGAACAGAAAAAGCGGATCGATCTGGTCAAAGCCCAGCGGCAGGAATCCGACATCCCTGTCGCATTGCTCCTGGATACGAAAGGACCGGAGATCCGCACGGGTCTGCTGGAGGGCGGCAAAAAAGTCCAGTTGACTGCCGGACAGGATCTTCTCCTGACCACAGAAGAGATCACAGGGACCGCCGAAAAGGTGTCGATCACCTATCCCGGACTGCCCGCGGATGTGATGCCGGGATCCCAGATCCTGATCGACGACGGACTGCTGGAACTGAAAGTCCTCTCCACCACCGCGACTGAAGTTTCCTGCCAGGTCGTCAACGGGGGCGAGCTGGGTGAACGAAAAGGCGTCAACGTCCCGGGCGTAAAGGTAGGACTCCCGGGCATCACAGAAAAAGACCGGGAGGACATCCTGTTCGGGATCAGGGAGGGATTTGACTACATCGCCGCCTCCTTCGTCCGCGACAGCGCTGTCATACACGAGATCCGTACACTGTTGGATGAGAATGGCGGCGAGCAGATCGGGATCATCGCCAAGATCGAGAACGCGGAAGGGATCGAGAACATCGACGCGATCATCCAGGCTTCAGACGGGATCATGGTCGCGCGGGGCGATATGGGCGTGGAGATCCCGGCCTACAAAGTCCCGCACATCCAGAAGAAGATCATCAAAAAATGCAACGAGAGCTATGTGCCCGTGATCACAGCCACCCAGATGCTGGATTCCATGATGCGCAATCCGCGGCCCACCCGTGCGGAGGTGACAGATGTGGCCAACGCCATCTACGACGGTACGGACGCGATCATGCTCTCGGGCGAGACAGCCGCCGGCAGATATCCGGTGGAATCCGTAAAGATGATGGTCGAGATCGCCGAGAACACGGAAAAACACATGAAATCCGATAAATTCATCGAACACCGCCAGATGGATATGAAGGAATCCGTATCCAGCACAGTGGGCTATGCGGCCGTACTCTGCGTGAACAACTTAAACGCCGACGCGATCGTCACGCCCACATCCATGGGCAAGACTGCGCGCCTGATCTCCAGTTTCCGCCCCAAAGTCCCCATCTACGCGGTGACTCCCCATGATACGGTGCGCTACAGGCTGCAGCTCTACTGGGGCATCACGCCCTTGAAGGGAAATGAGCGGAGCAAGACAGAATACATCATCCAGGATGCCGCCCGTACGGTCATGGACAAGGGACTGGCAAGACCCGGACAGATGCTGGTCTTTACCGCCGGGGATCCGGCCACCAACGCCACCTCCGGGGAGGGCGTATCCACCAACATGCTGCAGATCATAGAAGTATAGAGACAGGAGAGGAGACAAGCTAAAATGGAAAAAACACCTTTTGTATCCCTTGAGAAAGTCCGGGAGATCGTAAGAGAATACCCGACCCCTTTTCACATCTACGATGAGAAAGGCATCCGCGCCAATGCGGCGGCATTACAGGAAGCGTTCGCCTGGAATCCCGGTTTCAGAGAATATTTCGCTGTAAAAGCGGAACCCAACCCCTACCTGCTCCAGATCCTCAAGGAATGCGGCTGCGGCTACGATTGTTCCTCACTGACAGAACTGATGCTGGCCAAGGCCGTCGGATCCGCACCGGGGGATATCATGTTCTCCTCCAATGTCACACCGGCGGAAGAGTATTCCTATGCCTACCGGGAAGGCGCGATCATCAACCTGGATGATATCACCCATATCGATTTTCTGGAAAAGACCATCGGCACGATCCCGAAAGTGATCAGCTGCCGTTACAACCCAGGCGGACTCTTCAAGATCAGCAACAACATCATGGATAACCCGGGCGACGCCAAGTACGGCATGACCACGGAACAATTATTCGAGGCATTTAGGATCTTAAAGAGCAAAGGGGCCGAGGAGTTCGGCATCCATGCGTTCCTGGCCAGCAATACCGTGACCAACGAATATTATCCCATGCTGGCGAAGATCCTCTTTGAGATCGCCGTGAAGCTCCAGAAGGAGACGGGCTGTCACATCACGTTCATCAATCTGTCCGGCGGGATCGGGATCCCCTACCATCCGGATCAGACCCCGAACGATATCCAGGCCATCGGCGAGGGTGTGCGCGAAGTGTACCAGAAAGTGCTGGGACCTGCGGGCATGGGGGACGTGGCGATCTACACGGAGCTGGGACGCTACATGACAGGGCCTTACGGCGGACTCGTCACCCAGGCGATCCATGAGAAACATACCCACAAAGAATACATCGGCTGTGATGCCTGCGCCGTAAATCTGATGCGCCCGGCCATGTACGGAGCTTATCATCATATCACCGTACTGGGCAAAGAGGATGAACCCTGCTCAAAAGTCTACGACATCACAGGATCTTTGTGCGAGAACAACGATAAATTCGCCATTGACAGGAACCTGCCGAAGATCCAGATCGGGGATTATCTCTTCATCCATGACACGGGCGCCCACGGCTTCTCGATGGGATACAATTATAACGGCAAACTCCGTTCAGCGGAGATCTTATTGCGGGAGGACGGATCACATCAGCTGATCCGGAGGGCGGAAACGCCGAAAGATTATTTTGCGACTTTCGACTGCTTTCCGGTCTATGAAAGACTGACAAAAGACTGATCCAGGATCCCTGTGAAACGATAGTACAAAGACACATACAGAGACGCTGCACAAACACACTCTGGCAGCGTCCCTTTTTAGCATGATCGCGAACATATGTTTCACGTGAAACATGTCGGATCTTTAGAAGATGAAAGGACGGTGGGAAGATCATGGAGTTCTTATATAAAAAACTGGATGTCTACCACGGCCGTGATATCTATCCGTTCCATATGCCCGGCCACAAACGGAACGAGAGAGCCGTGGATTTCTTGCCGGGTCTTACAAAGGACATCACGGAGATCGAGGGGTTCGATCAGCTGCACCATCCCACAGGCGTGCTGCGCAGGGCACAGGATGCGGCTGCCAGGCTTTACGGAGCCGACGAGACATTTTACAGCGTAAATGGGAGCACGGGCGCTCTGTTGGCTGCTGTGTCTGCCTGTACCACCTGCGGGGGCGCTCTCCTGATGGCCCGGAACTGTCACCAGTCCGTCTACCACGGGGTCTGCCTGAGGCAGCTGGAGAGCTATTATCTCTATCCGCAGATCACGATCCCCTATGGTCTGAACGGCTCCATACAGCCCGGCCAGGTGGAAGAGGCACTGGATGCCCACCCGGATGTACAGGCCGTGCTGATCACATCCCCCACCTATGACGGCATCGTCTCTCCCATAAAAGAGATCGCGGAGGTCTGTCACCGCCATGGACGGCCTCTGATCGTAGATGAAGCCCACGGCGCGCATCTTTTCTTTCATGACTATTTTCCGGAGACAGCCCTGCACCAGGGGGCGGACGTGGTGATCCACAGCCTGCATAAAACGCTTCCGTCGCTGACGCAGACGGCCCTTCTCCATGTGAAAGGAGATCTGGCCGACCGGGTGCGGATCCGCCGCTTCATGGCGATCTTCCAGAGCAGCAGCCCGTCCTATCTCCTGATGGGGAGTATGGACGCCTGTATCCAGAGATTGGCCGCCTCCGGCAGGGATCTCTTCGATCGGTATGTGGAAAGACTGGAGGGAGTACGGCAACGTCTGTCGGGACTTTCTTTTATCAGACTGGCGGGAGAGGAGCTGATCGACAAAAAGATCGTGTGGGATATGGACCGCTCTAAACTGATCCTGGATGTGAGCTCCAGCGGGATGGACGGGCATCAGTTGTACAAATGGCTCTGGCAAGAGCACCGTCTCCAGATGGAAATGGCGGCAGAAACATATGTTCTCGGAATGACCAGCGTTGCAGATACGGAAGAAGGGTATCTGCGCTTGTGCCATGCGCTGGAAGATCTGGAACGGACATGGGAGAAAGAAGGTCGTACGCCCAGCGGGGGAGATCCATCTTCTGGCCTGGGGAGCTTTGATCTTCTTTACCCGGAAAAGGTCCTCCCCATAGGAAGAGCGATGGAACAGACGACTGTATCCGTCCCCCTCGATCAGAGCGCAGGCTGTATCGCAGGCGGTTTTCTGTCCCTGTACCCGCCGGGGATCCCGCTGGCCGTGCCGGGAGAGAGGATCTCGTCCACGCTGGCCGATATGATCCGGCGCTGTATCCATATGGGCCTGAACGTCCATGGACTGGAGAGCCCGGATAACCCAAAGATCCCGGTCATACCATCCTGTCGCTGACAGATCTGCTCTTAACTTAAAGGAGGACTTAAAGGAGGATGAAGCTATGTTTATTTTGAGAAAGATCTACTGCAGGACGTTCCAGACCGTCTTTCGGGCGGCGCTGCCTTTTTTGCCCTATCGCAGGCCGAAGATCATCCCGTCCGTGGCCGACATCGTGGATGTATGCCACAAAGAGAAGATCGCCCGCGTCATGATCGTGACGGATAAAGGGATCCGCCGCCTGGGCCTGACGGATTTTCTTGAAAAGACCTTGACGGAGCACAAGATCGCTTACTGTATCTACAGCCGCACAGTGGCAAACCCGACCATCTGGAACGTGGAGGAGGCCCGCAGGCTGTATCTGCGGACCGGAGCGCAGGCGATCATCGCATTCGGCGGCGGATCCTCCATGGACTGTGCGAAAGCGGCCGGGGCGCGGATCGTAAAACCAAAGCAGAGCGTCAGCCAGATGCGGGGGATCCTAAAAGTACACAAGAAGCTGCCGCTCCTGATCGCAGTCCCCACCACAGCCGGGACCGGGAGCGAGACGACCCTGGCCGCAGTCATCACGGACAGCAAGAAGCACCACAAATATCCGATCAACGATTTCAGCCTGATCCCCCGCTATGCGGTGCTGGACTACCATGAGACCCTGGGACTGCCGCCGGATCTGACGGCCACCACCGGGATGGACGCCCTGACCCACGCGGTGGAAGCCTACATCGGACGGAGCACCACGAAAGAGACGAGAAAGATGGCCGAGGAGGCCGTTCGCCTGGTCGCCCGCCATCTGAGAGCCGCCTACGAGGACGGACAGGATAAGAGGGCGCGTAAAGGCATGCTGCGGGCCGCCTATTACGCCGGGGCCGCTTTCACAAAATCTTATGTGGGCTACGTCCACGCCGTCGCTCATTCCCTGGGCGGACAGTACAAGATCCCCCACGGGCTGGCCAACGCGGTGACCCTCCCGGTGGTCCTGCGCCTCTACGGCCCTGCCTGTGAAAAGAGACTGGCGAAGCTGGCGCGAAAAGCCGGAATCATAAAAGGCCGGATGAACAGTCATGACGCGGCTCAACATTTTATCGACTGGATCCAGGAGCTCAACGATCACATGGGCATCCCCCGCCATTTCCAGCGGATCCGCCCGGAGGACATCCCCACCATGGCCCGCCACGCCGACAAAGAGGGGAATCCGCTGTACCCGGTCCCGGTCCTGATGGACAGACGGGAATTAGAGAAGATCTATCACATCCTGCGCACACGAAAGGAGTCCGGACATGGATATTAAGAAAACGATCGACAGACAGAAAGCTTTCTTTACATCTGGAAAGACTTTTTCCCTTTCTTTCCGGGTGAAAGCCCTGGACCGGCTGGAGGCGGCCATCCTCCGGCACGAACAGGCCCTCTGCCAGGCGCTCAAGAAAGACCTGGGCAAATCCAGGGCCGAATCCTATATGTGCGAGATAGGACTCACCCTGTCCGAACTGCGCTACGTGCGGCGGCACATCCGCGCCTGGGCGAAAGACCGCATCGTCCCCACACCCCTGTCACAGTTCCACGGGAAGAGCTTCACCGTCCAGGAACCCTACGGCATCGTACTGATCATGTCCCCGTGGAATTACCCGGTGCTCCTGACACTGGAACCTCTCATCGGAGCCCTGGCCGCCGGGAATTGCTGCGTGCTGAAACCCTCCGCTTACTCCCCGGAGACTTCCCGCGTGATCGCCCGGCTGATCCAAGACACGTTCCCGAAAGGATACGTGACCGTGGTGGAAGGCGGGAGAGAAGAGAACCAGAGCCTTCTGGAACAAAAGTTCGACTATATCTTTTTTACCGGCGGCGTGAACGTGGGGAGACTGGTCATGGAGAAAGCCTCCGCTCATCTGACCCCCGTGACCCTGGAGCTGGGCGGGAAGAGTCCCTGCATCATCGACCACACGGCGGACTTAAAGCTGGCCGCCCGCAGGATCGTATTCGGAAAATACTTAAACTGCGGCCAGACCTGCGTCGCCCCCGACTACGTGCTGATCGAACAGAGCGTAAAGAACAAGTTCCTCACCTATGTGAAAAAGGAGATCATCCGCATGTACGGAGAAGACCCTTTACACAACTCGGACTACGGAAAGATGATCAACCAGAAGCATTTCGACCGGGTGCTGGGACTGATCGACAGCAAAAAAGCCGTACACGGCGGCCAGAGTGATCCCGAGACCCTGCAGATCGCGCCCACTGTCCTCGACCGGGTGACGGAAGAGGACGCGGTCATGCAGGAAGAGATCTTCGGGCCGGTCCTGCCGATCCTGACCGTCTCCTCCGTAGGCGAGGCTTATGCTTTTATCAAAAAACGCCCCCAGCCCCTGGCGCTCTATATCTTCACAGAGGATAAAAAGACGGAGAGGCATCTCCTTGAGAGGATCCCCTTCGGAGGCGGGTGCGTGAACGACACGGTCATCCACCTGGCCACACCGTATCTGGGTTTTGGCGGCGTAGGAGGCAGCGGCATGGGCTCCTACCACGGCAAAAAGAGCTTCGAGACTTTCAGCCATGAGAAGAGCATCCTCAAAAAATCCACCTGGATGGACCTGCCCCTGCGTTACCAGCCTTATGATAAGTTTAAAGAAACTTTGGTGCGGATGTTTGTAAGATAGGGCTGTTTATGGTACAATACAGGTATAAGGCATCTGAAAGGCAGAAATGAGGGTAAGATCATGGATATAAAAGAATACGAAAAGATTTTGCACGTATTGCCGATGGCGGCGGTCTTTGTCATCCGGGAAGACGACCATAGGATCTTATACTATAACGAACGTGTACGGGAAGTCTCGCCTTCTGTCCGCAAAGGGATACCCTGCCATGACCTGGGGAGCGCTCCCTGCGTCAACTGCCCCCTCCTGACGATCGGGGACAAGCAGGAGCACCAGACCGTCAGCTACAACAATCCGTTCGGCGGGATCGTGGATATCACAGCAGTCCGTACCAAATGGGAAGATACGATCCCGGCGTTCATCATCACCGTAACGCCCCATACCCAGGCGATCAACCACGCCTATCACAAGATCTTGCGGGTCAATCTGACCCAGGATACCTATGAGGTGGTAAAGATGCGTCCGGAAGACCGCTCTTTCGGCTACGGAACAGATACATTCTCAAGCTGGCTGGGACAGTTCATCTACAACGGCGGCATCCACCCGGATGATATGAACAATTTTATATCATTTACCCGCCTGGACCACATGCGGGAAGAGCTGGGCGCGGGCAAAAAGATCCTGACCTGCTGTTACCGCAGGCGTTCTGAGGGGGACGACTACCGCTGGCATATGATCGAAGTCGTGCCGGACGCGGATCCATCCATCACGGACCAGCTCGTCTTTTTGTATGTGAAGGATGTGCATGAGATCCTGCAGGAGAGCCTGGAGATGGACGACGCGAGCATCCATATCCAGGAGGTCATCCGCACATTGGGCGAACAGAACTTCGGGATCTACGGCATCGACCTGGATACAGGGGAAGCGAACCTGGTGCGTGAAAACGGCCGTACACACACAGGGTGGAAATCCTGGACGATCCAGTGGGATGAGATCATGGATTCCCGTCTGATCAAGCAGCTGCACCCCGCGGACCGGGAGAAAGTCTATGAGATGTTTTCCCTTGAGGGGCTGCGCAAGATGAAGGATTCCTCCCTCAAGAAAAAGGATACGCTGTGCCAGTGGCGGGGAGAGGACGACCATGAATACCGCTATATGGCCGTCATCGCCTATTTTGGCCAGAGCGCCACCACAAAGAATTATATCATCCTGGCCCTCCAGAATGTGGATAAACGCGTACGCCAGGAACACGCCTTGAATCTCCGGGATATGCAGCTGGCCGCGATCTTAAAATCCCGATACAGCGTCATGACTACGGTCTACCTGGAGAACGGCCAGTGCGAACGGATCTGGATCAACGAAGACACCCTGATGCAGAAGACCTACACTGGAAATTACCATCAGTATTTCCAGAAGGCGCTGGATACAGTGATCAACCCGGAAGACGTGGAGGCTTTCAAAAAAGTCATGAGCCCGGAACATCTGTACCAGAAGGCGGCGAGCACCCGGGATTATTCAGAGGAGACCTGCCAGTACCGCATCGCCGGGACGTCCCTGCGGTGGGTGGAACAGCATGTGATCTACGCCCGCAAGGGAAAGCGGATCTCCATCAATATCCTGGGCCGGGACATCACCCGGGAAAAACTTGAGGAAGAACTCCGCAGACAGGAAGAACAGGAGCAGGTCGACATCATCCGCACATTGAGCGGGATGTTCTTTGCTACATACTACGCGGATCTGGTACAGAACACTTTCCGGGATGTGACCCAGCTCCCGGATGTAAAAAAGATCCTGCACGGCAAAGTAGACTATCTGACAGGACTTAAGACCTATGCCGAGAATTTTGTCCATCCCGACGACCGGGAGGAGTATCTGCACGTACTGAGCATCGAGAATCTGCGCCAAAAACTGAGCAAAAAACAGCCCTATGTTACATACGCCTACCGGAAACTGCCCCAGGAACCGGACACCCGGCCCGAGGACTATGGCTGGATCCGCAGCACGGCGATCATGGCCCAGGCGGACACAGACGGGCGGGCGCGTTCGATCGTTTACGCCGCTCAGGACGTGACGGCCAGCAAACAAAAAGAGATGCGGGAACAGATGGCGCTCCAGGCGGCCTGCGAAGCCGCCGACCATGCCAACGCATCCAAACAGATGTTCCTATCCAGTATGAGCCACAATATCCGGACCCCGATGAATGGGATCATGGGGATGATCAAGATCGCATCCGACCACGCCGACGACCCGGAGAGAGTCAAGGACTGCCTGGACAAAGCGGCCTTTTCCGGACACCAGTTGCTCTCTGTGCTCAATGAGATCATGGATATCAGCCAGATAAAATCCGGCAGTCTGAACCTGAGAGCAGAAGCGTTCAGCTTATCCGACCTGATGGAAGAAGTCGTATCTTCGATCATCTCCAGTGTCCGGGATAAAGGCTTAGAGCTGAAGATCCATCCCATGCTGGTCAGACATGAGGACATCTTAGGCGACCGTCAGCGGCTCCAGCAGATCTTCCTGAACATCCTGGGAAATTCCGTGAAATACACGCCTTCCGGCGGGACCCTTGAGATATCGGTCATCGAGCATGAGCACGGATCTGCAGAACATAGCTGCGGATCGTACGATTTTATCTTTACGGACAATGGCGTTGGGATGAAAGAAGAGTTCACACAGCATATCTTTGAACCATTCAGCCACGCGTATAACCCCAGCGTCAACCATCTCGACGGGGTGGGCTTAGGTATATCCATCGCCCAGAACATCGCCCGCATGATGGGCGGGAGCATCAGCGTCAAGAGCGCGCCCGGTCAGGGTTCCCAGTTCACGGTGACTGTCATCCTGCGGCTGCAGGATCCGTCGGAATGCTTGAGCGAGCATGCTGACCAGTCCCACGAGGAGGACGTATCCGACATCTCTTTCAGGGGTTACAAAGTCTTGCTGGTAGAGGATAATGAGCTGAATCAGGAGATCGCCATGGAACTCATCGGAGAGATGGGAGCGATGGTGGAATGCGCCTCCGACGGCCGGAAGGGTCTGCAGCGCTTCGCCGAGATGCCGGAAGGATATTACGACCTGATCCTCATGGATATCCAGATGCCTGTGATGAACGGATTCGAGGCCACACGCGCGATCCGCAAGCTCCCCCGCAGCGACGCGGCCAAGATCCCGATCCTCGCCCTGTCCGCCAATGTCACGGCAGAGGACATCGCCGCCAGCAGAGAATCCGGGATGAACGGCCACCTGGCCAAACCGCTGGATATCCCCCAACTGATCAGGCGCATGGATTACTGGCTGAATGAACAGGGATAAGATCGGAATTTTTTGTTGACGGGCATGGACTTCTGTGTTAGAATGTATGAGTATGCCGCACAGAGAGGTTTTAAGTGTTGATATCCAACTACCATATCTGGCGAGTAAATGAAATAGGAGGTGTGCCTTATGTATGCGATCATCGCAACAGGCGGGAAACAGTACAAGGTTGCTGCAGGCGATTTCGTAAATGTTGAGAAGCTGGGCGTGGAGGCCGGCGAGACAGTCACTTTTGACGACGTGCTCGCTGTCAGCGACGACAATGGCCTGAAATTCGGAAATGACGTTGCAGGTGCTAAAGTGACTGCATCTGTAGTAGGAGACGTGAAAGGAAAGAAAGTGATCGTCTATAAATTCAAACGCAAGACCGGATACCACAATAAAAAAGGACATAGACAGCAGTACACGAGAGTCAAGATCGAACAGATCAACATGTAAGTGTCAGGTGTCGTATGATCACAGTGACGGTATGGAAGAGAGACGGGGAATCCTATAAGATCGAATCCAGCGGGCATGCCGGTTTTGCCGAGAAAGGGCGTGACATCATCTGCGCCGCGGTCTCCGCATTGCTGGTCAATACCGTAAATTCCATCGACAGTTTTACCGATGATATCATCCATGTGGTCAGTGAGGAAGGATATCTGTCCCTGGAGTTCATCGTTGGCCCCGGTAGAGATTCCGGACTTTTGATAGATTCCCTGATGCTGGGTCTGTCCCAGATACAGGATAGTTATGACAGAGCTTATTTGAAAGTGATCGTGAAGGAGGTGTAGGACATGCTGAAAATGGATCTTCAGTTGTTTGCCCATAAAAAAGGTGTAGGTTCCACAAAGAACGGACGTGATTCCGAGTCTAAGAGATTAGGTGCGAAGAGGGCGGACGGACAGTTCGTACTCGCAGGCAACATCCTTTACAGGCAGCGTGGGACAAGGATCCATCCTGGAGTAAACGTAGGTTTGGGAAGGGATCATACTTTATTTGCCTTGAAAGATGGTATCGTGCGTTATACCAGAAAAGGAAGGGACAAGAAACAGGTTTCCGTTATCCCTGTTGCTGTTGAGGAATAAACAGGCAGTATAGGGCTTCAGATCTGAGGGCATATCATGTCTAGGGTCTGAAGCCTTTTTTATCATGGCCTTTTTATCATATTTTAAAGGAGGTGTGCAGGGCAGAATGTTCGCAGACAGAGCAACGATCTTCATCCGCTCGGGAAAAGGCGGGGACGGTTTTGTGAGTTTCCGCCGGGAGAAATATGTCCCCAGCGGAGGCCCTGACGGGGGCGACGGCGGAAAAGGCGGAGATATCATCTTCCAGGTGGACGAGGGCATCAACACCCTGATCGATTACCGCCATAAGAGAAAATATGCGGCTGAAGACGGCAGACCCGGCTGGAAACGCCGCTGCCACGGTGCCAACGGAGAAGACCTGATCTTGAAAGTGCCGGCCGGGACCGTGGTGATGGAGGCCCATTCCGGCAAGGTGATCGCCGACCTTTCCGGGGACAACAAGAGGCAGGTCATCTTAAAAGGGGGCGAGGGCGGCAACGGCAATATGCATTACGCCACATCCACCATGCAGGCGCCAAAATATGCCCAGGCCGGGGGAGCCGCACTGGAGCTGGAAGTCCAGTTGGAACTGAAAGTGATCGCGGACGTAGGACTCGTAGGCTTTCCCAACGTGGGAAAATCCACATTCCTCTCCAGGGTATCCAACGCCCGCCCAAAAGTGGCTGACTATCCATTCACCACTTTAGATCCACATCTGGGCGTGGTCAACTATGAAGAGATGGACGGATTTGTGATCGCGGACATCCCGGGGCTCATCGAGGGCGCTTCCCAGGGGACGGGCCTTGGACATGAATTCCTGCGCCACATCGAGCGGACACGGGCGATCATCCATCTGGTGGACGCCGCCTCCATAGAAGGCCGGGATCCGGTGGAGGATGTGTATAAGATCAACGAGGAGCTGCGGCTCTACAATGAGGAGATCGCAGGGCGGCCGCAGATCATCGCGGCAAATAAGATCGATGCGCTGGGTCCGGACGCGGATGAGGTCCTGCGGAAACTGAAACAGGAATTTGACCCCAAAGGCATTCCCGTCTACGGGATCTCAGCGGTCAGCGGCCAGGGTATAAAGGAGCTCTTGTATGCGGTAAAAGAACTGCTCGATATGCTGCCAAAAGAGCGCATCGTATTCGAACAGGAATTTTTCCCGGACGAAGAGCTCGTGGTGGAAGACCTCCCGTATAAAGTGGAATGCTCCGAAAAGGAAGAGAACACATTTATCGTGGAAGGCCCCAAGATCGAGAAGATGTTGGGATACACCAATCTGGATTCTGAAAAGGGATTTGCCTTTTTCCAGAATTTCCTCAAGGAACAGGGGATATTGAAAGATCTGGAAGACGCAGGGATACAGGACGGGGACACGGTGCGCATATACGGGTTCGCGTTCGAATATTACAAATAGGAGTGCTAAGAACGGATGACGAGTAAACAAAGAGCTTATTTAAAAGGACTGGCGATGGAGCTGACCCCTGTGCTGCAATTAGGGAAGAGCGGACTCACGCCGGAATTTACAGCCTCCGTAGATCAGGTGCTGGAAGCAAGGGAACTGGTCAAACTGGGCGTGCTGCAGAATTGCCTGGAGGATCCAAAGGAAGTAGCGCAGACTCTGGCAGAACGCACGCGTTCGTCTGTGGTGCAGGTGATCGGAAAGAAGATCATCTTATACCGTCCGAAAAAAGACGGCAAGATCAGACTGCCAAGATAAGATGGACACGGGCAAAAAGAAGATCGGGATCATGGGCGGCACGTTCGACCCCATACACGTCGGGCATCTGATCTTGGGTGAAAAGGCATACGAACAATTTGGTCTTGAGAAAGTCCTGTTCCTGCCTTCGGGCAATCCGCCCCATAAGAAGATCCGTCCCGGCAGAGCCAGCAACGAAGAGCGGGTCGAGATGGTCCGCATGGCGATCTCGGGAAACCCCCATTTCGAGCTGTCCCTCCTGGAGATGCACCAGGAAGGATATTCCTATACGTATCGGACGCTGGAGCGGCTGCGGGCGGCCCATCCGGAGGATGATCATTATTTCATCATCGGGGCGGATTCCCTGTTCACGCTGGAACAATGGCGGGAACCCGCACGTATCTGCCAGAACTGCAAGATTGCCGTCGCCGTCCGCAACCATACGGATCAGGCGACCCTGCAGCGAGAGATGGAGCGGCTCTCAGAGAAATACCAGGGGACTTTTTTCCAGCTCGATACCCCGGACGTGGAGATCTCTTCTGAACACATCCGCGAATGGGTCAGGACGGGAGAGACGATCCGCTATTATGTACCGGATCTTGTAAGAGATTTTATCTACGGACATCACATTTATCACGCATAGAGATGACTGAGGGTAAAAAGATATGGATACAGAAAATTTCAACACGATACAGGAGAAACTCTGCAAAAAACTGGACAGCCGCCGTTACCAGCACACACTGGGTGTCATGTATACCTGCGCGGCGCTGGCGATGGCTCACGGCGCAGACCTCTACAAGGCCCAGCTTGCCGGGCTTCTGCACGACTGCGCCAAATGTGTCCCGAACAAAAAGAAGGTCAGACTCTGTAAAAAACATAAGATATCAGTGACGCCATTTGAAGAGGAGAACCCATTCCTGCTCCATGCCAAACTGGGCGCTCATTATGCCCGGAAGAAATATGGAGTGGAAGATGGGGAGGTCTTGAGCGCGATCCGCTGCCATACCACCGGAAGACCGGCGATGACCGTTTTGGAAAAGATCGTCTTCATCGCAGACTATATCGAACCCATGAGGGATACGGCGCCCCGTCTGGATGAGATCCGCCGTCTGGCATTTCAAGACCTGGATCGATGCACCTATGAGATCCTCAGAGACACGCTGGAATATCTGCAGCAGTCACCCCGGAAGATCGATCTGACGACGGAGAGAGCGTACGCATATTACAGGGAAAGGAACGAGAGAGACTATGGAGAAAATGGATAGGAGAGAAGCCGAGCAGATGGCCCGGATGACCTGCCGGGCATTGGAGGCAAAAAAAGCCGTCGACATAAAAGTGATCGACATCCATGAAGTATCTGTCCTGGCCGACTATTTCATCATCAGTACGGCCAAGAACTCCAACCAGGTACAGGCTCTGGTAGACCATGTGGACGAGACACTGGGCAGGGCCGGACACGCGGTCAGACATGTGGAAGGAGACCGCGGATCCAGCTGGGTCTTGATGGATTTCGGCGATGTGATCGTACACATCTTCGATGAAGAGAACCGGCTGTTCTACGACCTGGAACGGATCTGGCGGGATGGGAAGATCGTGGATGCCCAGTCCTTCATGGATGAAGGATGATCGATGTCCAGGGGAGAGGAGCGCATGGATGGACTCTTTCCCCTGGATTTTTTATTTATTATGAAGATCATTGGATCTGATGGCCTCATATAAGTTTACATAATATATTTATGGTCATCTAAAGATGCGGATGACCCCGATCACTCTGCCGATGATCTGCATGTTGTCCTCCTCGTGGATGATGATCGGATCCATCGTATCGTTTTCCGGCTGCAGGCGGATGTGGTCTTTCTCCCTATAATATGTTTTGACCGTGGCGGAATCGTCCACCAGAGCGACCACCATCTCCCCGTTATCGGCCGTCTCTTTCTTCTCCACGATCACATAGTCCCCGTCTAAGATCCCTTTTTTGATCATGCTCTCGCCCTGGACGAGCAGCATGAAGGCCGGGTTGTTGGTCAGATACTCCGCCGGGAGAGGGAAGTAGCCTTCGATGTTCTCTACGGCCAGGATAGGCTCTCCGGCGGCCACCTTTCCCACGATCGGTACATTGGCCATCTCGCACCTGGTTAGGTTGAAATTATCGTCCAGGATCTCAATGGCCCTTGGCTTGGTCGGATCCCTGTGGATATATCCGTTTTTTTCCAGAGTCGCCAGATGGGAATGGACGGACGAGGTGGATCTTAGATGGACGGCCTCGCAGATATCCCTGACCGAAGGGGGAAATCCCCGATTGAGGATCTCGTTTTTGATAAAATCCAAGATCTCCTGTTGCTTTGGGCTGATCTTTCCATATGCCATATGTGATATACCTCCCTATCTGTTTTACTCATTATACCACCTTGAGAGACATATGTAAACACATATTCGGAATATCTGTTCGATTTTTTTTACAGCAGAAACAATTTGACAGACACGGGAAGAAATGGTAGTATATAAGGGTAGAGAGATCTATTCTACAAATCTATGTTTTGCGAATAGATAAGGGGGAAAATGATATGGAAGGACCAAGGGTCGCCTACCACACACAGATCGACAAAGAAAATACACTGAAACTGCGGGAACTCCTAAAAGAACTGCCGCCTTTCGCACGGGATTATTTCCGGGCCATCGGGACCACCGCATCGTCCAGGACGCGGCTTTCTTACGCCTACGACCTGAAGATCTTTTTTCAGTATCTCTTAAAGGAAAATCCGGCTTTCAAAGATCTGACCATGGCGGATCTCCAGGTGGATGTGCTGGACCGGCTTGAGGCTGTGGATATCGAAGAATATCAGGAATACTTGAAGGTCTACCAGTCCCAGGACACAGGGCTTGAGAACACCAACGGCGAACGCGGCATCAAGCGGAAAATGTCCGCCCTGCGCAGTTTTTACGCCTATTATTATAAGAGGGAGATGATCCGCAGCAATCCGACGCTGCTGGTCGATATGCCGAAGCTGCACGATAAGTCCATCGTCAAGCTGGATCCCAATGAGGTGGCCGCGCTCCTGGACCACATCGAACACGCCGGGGACACCCTGACCGGACAGAAGAAAACATATTATGAAAAGACAAAAGAACGGGATCTGGCCATCTTCACGCTGCTCCTGGGCACAGGGATCCGTGTCTCTGAATGCGTGGGACTGGACGTGGAGGATATCGATCTTCAGAATAACGGCCTCAAGGTCCACCGCAAAGGCGGCAATGAGATGATCGTCTATTTCGGCGACGAGGTGGCCCAGGCGCTCTTGGACTACCTGGAGATCCGGAAAGGGATCACACCCCTGCCCGGTCATGAACACGCACTCTTCTATTCCACCCAGCGCCGGCGGATCAGCGTGAAGGCGGTGGAAAATCTGGTAAAAAAATACGCCAGGGAGATCACCACCACCAAGAAGATCACGCCCCATAAACTGCGCAGCACCTACGGCACAGCGCTCTACGAAGAGACTGGGGATATCTATCTGGTGGCGGATGTCCTGGGGCACAAAGACGTCAACACCACCCGGAAACATTACGCGGATATGGGCGATGCCCACAGGAGAAAGGCGGCGTCTGCCGTCCGCCTGCGCGAGAAATGATCTGAAAAGAATATAAAAAAATATGAAAAAAACAGGAAAGACCCGTGCTCCCCACAGAGTCTTTCCTGTTTTTTTATGGCTGGCGCACGAAGCCCAGCGGGTCGACGCGCACCCCGTTCATCTTGACGCCGAAATGCAGATGCGCCCCGGTAGACCAACCCGTACTGCCCACATAGCCGATGACTTGTCCTCTCTGCACCCGGCTCCCCACCTGGAGCTGGTCGCTGAAACGCGACATATGCATATATTCGGTGACCAGCCCGTTCTGATGATCGATCTCTATATAGTTGCCCTCGGAATCGTTGTATTCCCGCTTGATGATGACCCCGGTCCGCCCGGCATAGATGGGCGTATCCATGCTCGCTGGGATATCGATCCCGTTATGGTCGCTGGTGCCCACGGTCACAGAGCCGCGGTAGCCAAAAGGACTGGATATCTCCCTCCAGGACGGATCCAGCGGCCAGCGGAAAGTGTATTCCTTCCGCCGGACCACATCGGATCGGAAAACGCCCTTATCATCCACATAATGGCTCTCATCCAGCCAGACCTTCACAGCCAGACGACCGTCCGGATAGAAAAAATACTGTTTTCCCTCGATCGTCGTCCAGCCGGTCTGCATGGCGCCTTTTTCCTCTTTGGACAGATAAAAACGCTCTCCCTGTTCGCTGAACCAGCCGGTTTTCAACATCCCATTGGAAAAAGCATAGTATCTTTCCCCATCGGCATTGAACCAACCGGTCGCCGCTCTCCCGCCTTTCCTATGGAAATAATAACGCTTCCCGTCGATGATCTGCCAGCCGGTCACCTTTTCCCCGGTCCGCCTGTCCAGATAGTATTTATGACCATTGCGGAGCAGCCAGCCTTTTGATATGGTCCCGTCGCTTTCCATAAAATAACTCTTCCCGTCCTGGGAGACCCATCTCCCGCCTGCCGTGACCGCGGCGTTGGCCGTGACCGACGAGATCACGAAAACACTGAGGACGATCCCCACTATACAGATCGATAACAAGATCTGACGACACACTCTCCTATTCATATTCCCCTCTTTGAACTCCTTTTCATCATGATATTTTTATTGCGATCGTTTTATAAGATGGACTCGTCCAGGATGATCGTAAACGGTCCGTCATTTTCTGATAAGATCTTCATATGGGCGCCGAAACAGCCTGTCTCCACGGAAGGTCCTTCCGCGCGGCATTTATCCACGATATATCGATACAGGCTCTCAGCTTTCTGCGGATCGCCGGCGCCAGTGAAGCTGGGACGGTTGCCCTTCCTGCAGTCCGCATACAATGTGAACTGGGAGATCAAAAGGAGCTGGCCGTCCACGTCCCTCAGCGACAGGTTCGTCTTACCCTGTGCATCCGGGAAGATCCGAAGCCCCAGCATCTTCCGGACGAACCGGTCTGCGATCTCCTCGGTGTCCCCCTCGCCTACGCCGATGAAGACCAGAAAACCTTTCTGGATCTCCCCCACGATCTTCTTTTCCATCTTCTCTCCCACTGTCACGGATGCGTGGTTGACTCTCTGTATCACGAATCTCATATTTTTTGTTCCTTTCTTTCATTTCCTTCCTTACATAGTCCGATGGATGGCGGCATTTGGGCCGCACTCCCTATATTTTCCACATACTATAGGAAAAAGTCAAGAGTTTTCCACATCTTTTTTGCTCTCTTTCCTCCTTGGATCCAGATAGCGGCTGGTCTCGTAGGTCTTGATATCCAGCGGGAGCCGCTTATGCGCGAGGGATCTCCTGATATAATTCCACAAGAGCGCGTACAGAACCGCACAGACCGGAACGCCCACGAACATGCCCACGATCCCAAAGAGGCCGCCGCCGACTAAGATCGCCAGGATGACCATGAAGCTGGATAAACCCGTGGATCCTCCCAGGATCTTCGGCCCGAGGATATTCCCGTCAAATTGCTGCAGCACCAGGATGAAGATGATGAAATACAGGCACTGCATCGGATCGACCAACAAGATCAAAAAGGCACAGGGGATGGCCCCCAGATAAGGCCCAAAAAACGGGATGATGTTCGTGACGCCCACCACCACACTCACCAGGATGCCGTACGGCGTGCCGATGAAACTGGTCCCCAGATAACACAAGACCCCGATGATCATGGAATCAATGATCTTCCCGTTGATAAAACCACCAAAGGTCCGATGGGTGAACCGGACATTTTCCAGGATCCTGTTCGCCCAGTGGGCAGTGCATACCGCGTATAGGAACATCTTGATCTTAGCTGTAAAAGTCTCCTTATCCGCCAGGATATACACGGAGACGATGATACCGAGTACGAGATTCTTCAGGAAAACGAGCACATCCAGCATGCCGGAGGAGAGCTGCATCAGCGCCCCCTGCAGCCGCGGCAGGATATCACTGGTCAGATAGAGCTCAAACTCATTGGCATACCGGTCGAACATATCCGCGGCCAGAGCGTTGAGCTGCGGGTTATCCTCCAGATTCTTAGTGACCCACCTCTGGATATCGTCCATATACTGTGGAAAACTGTTGATGATATTCACCGTACTGTTGATGATCTCCGGCAAGATCGTCATGACCAGCGCATAGACCAGCCAGCACAGCAAAAAAACGGACACCAGGACGCACAGATACCGGATGAATCTCCTGCCCCGCCTGCGCACCTTATAGTCCCTGGCGGCAAAGAGCGGATAGATCACTTTTTTTTCCAGGAAATTGAGCACCGGATTCAGCAAGTACGCGATCACCGCCCCGTAGATCAGCGGCGTGAGGATCCCCACGACGATGCTGATCCCGCTGATCAAGATCTCCATATGGAAGATGCCGAAATAAAAGAGCATACTGGCCGCCGCCACCAAAAAACCGGTGATTCCCCAATTCAGATAATGATTGTCCCCAAAAAACTTCATATCTTTTTTACGTTTCCTTTCTGTTCGTTCATATTTAACTGGAATTATTTGTAATAATCATAACATATAAG
>CAJTYN010000020.1 GCA_910584115.1 uncultured Lachnospiraceae bacterium | reverse complement strand
TCGCTTCCATGAAACGTTCTGCGACATACTGTTCCAGGTCATTGCCGATACGGACTGCTTCATTGTCCAGTGTCTCAGTCTCATCCGTGGTCTTATCGACAAATACCCTCATCCTGCTCTTATACGGGTCCAGCCCGCATACTGCCCCTGCATCGGATCCTCCGATCCCCTGTCTCCTCAACTGGAGCCATCCTTCATGGTCTATCCCTGCTGTTGGTATCTTCTCGTACATCTCATCCTTACCTCCTTACTCATGGTCTTTTCTCGTACTGACTGTCATAGATCGTGTGGTTGACTTCCGCCATCTCCATCTCCCTGTGAGATATATGTACTATATATAAGGATTGGGTGATCCCGGGGGAGATGGAGATGGGGATGTATATCTCCTGTCACGATATCTATCTATATATATATAAAGTTTACAACTGCATACACCATATATATTGATAGGGAGATGGTATGAGCCATGGCTATCCCCACACCCGCCATCTCCCCCGGCTATCTCCCAGCTATCATGCGGCATCCCGCATCATCTGGTATGCCCTGTCGATCATCGGGTTACCCTCATAAGTCTTCATGAACAGGTTTTCCTTATAGTTCTTGGTGCGGCGAATCGGGTCTGCATGGGTCGCGTGGTCGGACACGGCGTTGATGAAACGGTACGCATTGTCTCCCAGATCCTTTAGATCGGGTGCATCGAGGTAACGCGCCATCATATCGTCACGGAGCTTCCTGACGTTCCTGGCTGTCATCTGGCCCGCATCCTCCCCGATGGGCAGGAGCCTCTCTATGTATCCTCGGACCTGTCCTTCGGTCATCTCCTGCCTGCGGAGCCGTTCAAGCTCCACCCCCAGGCGTTCCATGTACTGGTCGGCCATGGTGAGCGTCTGCCTAGCTTCCTGGATCTTCCCCCTGATGTCCCCGGTATGCACCATACTGAAGCTGCGGGGGGCTGTCTGAAGGGCAAGGTTCAATGTGTTGTTGCAGCACACCCGGATGGGCGTGACCGCCACACGGACCGCGCCGCTCCCATCGTGGGTGTTGCTGAACACCAGGTAGGGGCTGATCCGTTCCCCGGCGATCATGAACTCGCTGGGGAGCCTCGCCAGCAGCCATACCTTCCGGCCATTCTGCAGTGACCCGGCTGTCTCGTACCGTACCCCATGGCCCAACAGCTCATCCGTGAACGCGAACGCTTCTGTATTCTGGACTACCTTATAGCGGTCTGTCACCACGCCCAGGACCTGGCCGTCTGTATCACGGACGTTCGCCTTATACCCTTCTACCTTGCCTATGCTGGTATAGATAGACCTCTGGCGCACTTCCCAATCCAGCCCTGCCAGCCTGAGTGCATCCCCTGATGTGGGCGCCTCCGTTACGATCTGCCCCAATCCGTGCCAAGGTCTCTCCCTTACTGAGAACATCGTCTCTACATTTGCTGCCATCGCAGTATCCTCCTTTTTCCTCTCTGCTCTTCATTACTTGCGTTTCCCTAGGTCGTCACTGATGATCCCGATGATGCTCACGAGGGCAGACAGCAGGCTGATCACATGTCCAATCATCGGGATGTCCCCGCCATTGCCCATCCTGTCCCATGATGAGCCTCTCGTGCCCATACCGGGATCATGGTGATATCGCTGATCCTTCATCATCTCTCCTCGGATCCCTCCTTTACTCTCATAGACTCAGCATCGATGCAGCTGCGAGCACTACATTCAGGATGCATCTCGTGACCGCGAGTATCTTTTTTAAGTTCTCTCTCATGTGCTCCTCACCTCCTTTTTTGTGTGTGGACGCTCATCTGTACGGATCTTTTCACTGAGACCCTGGATATCAAATATGCCCCAGACTCTCCTGCTCCCAGGGTCTGAGGTCATATACATAGTAATAATATGTGGATATAAATTCAGGAACAGCGTATTAAGGGATGTGATAAACCGTGCCGGGAAACGACAGGAGGTGACTGATATGTTCAAAGGATATGCGGACTTCATGACGGCGAAGGAAGCTATGGAAGCCCTTGGGATAGGAAAGAACCTTATGTATAGGCTCTTGAATGAGGGCGCGATCAAAGCTGTGCGTGTGGGCGGGAAAGTCTGGCGGATTAGCCGGAAATCGCTTGCTGAATATGCAAAGACATGGACAAATTAAAGAGTAAAAAAGAGAGCTGCAGACCATTGAGTTTAATCTGCAACTCTCTTTATTTTAATGCAAGAATTTTTATAAAGTAGTTTTGTCCATTATTTTTATTAAAAAGATATATTAGAACTATTAAAGAAGATGATACGCTGGAACTATGGGTATATCAAATAAAGTGTGTATTTTTAATTATCTGAAAATTTTTGTTTAACTGATCGAGTGCCAAAATCAAACTATCAAAAGCCAGTCAGAGAAAGGGATTCAGCCTTTACGGGCTTTTGATAGTTTGATAAGATGGACTGTGGCAGTTCAAAGAATTTATATACATTATATGACACTCCCGGAATTTTTTTATCAGAATATACCAATAAAGATGATACCGCTCATTCACCTTAACTTTATTTTTAGTATCACACATCTTTCAGTGCTCTGCATAATGCAGTGTAAACAGATTCTTTTATTTCGCTAACCTTTGGCAATAATCTCCGTATTTTTATCTCTATAGCCCGCAAACATTCCCCAAGCATTCTTTTCAGATCAATGACCGTCCAACTCACTCTTCCGATCATCTGCAACCCCTCAAAAAAAGTAGGATTGTCCATTTCTGTTTTCCTATGACCAATAAAACAATTATTTTTTAGAAAAATAGTCCGCGATAACCTTGGCTATGGCTGTGACTGCTGCTGATACAGCAACACCAAGTAATGATTTTAGTAACTCTTTTAACTCATCCCATTTTTGAGAGTTTATATTTCTGCGGGTTTCTTCATCCTTCTTATGCTGATTTATAAATTCATCAATACGTTCATCATCATAATTCCCCATATCATCAATCCTTCCTCTGCATCTTTTCTTCAGCCAATTTCTTTATCCGTGGGTCTACCAGATCTTTCCAATCTTTAGGTTGGACTGCGATTTTCCATCCTAAAATCCCACTATGTGTGACGATAGCATATAATACATGATATAGATTGTACCGTTTGATCGCTGAATAGTATGTTATCGCATCTTTTTTGATGCCCTTGATATTTGAAAGATGTTTACTGATATCAGCACACTTTCTCTCAATCAATGCTTTTTGTTTTTTTAATGGCAGATTGGAGAGATCATCCCATTCCAGTCCTTCGTTTTCTCCCAGCAGATCGACTTTATTGATCCCTATCACAAATTTTTTATCGAAATCTTTTCCACACTTTAATACTTCTTTTATGATACGTTCATCTTCGCCAAGCCCTCTGTCATCGGCCTGTATGATATAAAAGATCACATCTACATCCGGGAGTACACTCTGGTATATCTCCATGAACTTTGCATCATTGGTTATAGAGTCTCCTAATCCAGGCATATCGATCACTGTCAGTTTCCCTCCGCCTTTTAGCTGGAAAGTCTCCTTTTGGGCATCCATCGTCCCAGTGATATTCTCGCTCGTATGCCATTCCACATCAAATAGACTGTTTATCGTTGTTGTCTTACCTACACCACTTTTTCCGATCACCGCCACTTTAGGCGGTATTGCCATTTCATCTTCTATTGCTTTACGTAATCTTTCCGCTTGATCTTTTGGAAGCCCCTCAAGGATCCTTTTCCATTCATTTTCATCAATGCGGGTTTCTTCACTCTTTACTATTTGATCATCACTAGATCTTTCTTTGTGCATTTTCATGTTGTTCCTTTCCTGTATCATCTCTTGATCGCGGATGATATTTCTTTTATATTATATTTTCTGAAGACTGAACAGGGGATGATGTAATCTGGATAAAAATCCACTTCAGCGAATTTCCTTGCCAAATCATCACACCGTTGTTTGATAAGATACTGCATCTTTTCATTAGGGATATCCATTTTTTTATCCCAATCCTCTTTGTATCCGCTGCTTATCTTATCTACCATATTCACACATACTATCTTTTTTACCTTTTGTCTGATAAATGGTTTTAACCGCAGGAGCATTTCCTGATCCTGCCTATCAGAACGCGTATTCCCCTGGACGACCCATATCATACATTCGGCCAAAGACAAAGTATGGTGATAAAAAGGGATGTATGATCCATCATTTTCTAATGTCGCAGAGATCCCAGGGGTATCTATGGCCATGATGAGATCATAGTCTGAAGCTAAGACACCAGCATCATTCCGTATCCAAACAGCTATAGCGTTTTTAGTACATTCTTCTACTGCATTTACAGGAAGATCGAGACTGAACAATGAATTGATCAGACTACTTTTCCCTACTCCCGATTTTCCTAAAAAAACGATCTTATAGTCCCGGTAATGTTTATCCATTTTTATCTTCCTTTTTCAAGATTCCTTTACAGACGATATCCGTGTCTGAGAACCATGCCCCTTTTTTTATCAACATGTATTCATTGAGGACCAAGGGTTGCCCATCATCTGCAACATAAGCATGTTTTACCCTCTCATTTATCTGTACCGCATCCTTGTCATCCCTACATATGCCAAAAGATGCCATTTGATTTATCCAGAGGGATGCAATGTTATTCAGTACATCTGCTTCAGCCTCCTTGAAGCCTTCTGTAAGCACATCCCATTTTTTCACCAGCTTATCAGCATCTTTCAATGTCTTCATCTCCGTATCCCATTCATTAAGGATCGCTAATGCCTCGATTTTCTGTAGTCGTCCCAGTGAAACAGAGTATAGCGGTTCTAGCAGATCTGCAAAGTGGCTGATTTCTCTACGCATAATCATTCTCGCTGTTGGCCCTGCACCCAAGTCTTTTTTGGCTATTACAGAGAACTGATCCTGTTTACTGATGGGATGTTTGGAACTTCTATTTCCGGATACATCCTCTTTGTTTTTCTTGAGCGTAATCCACACAATACTGCCTACTAATATCACAGCACATGCTTTCAAAAAACACATATATCATCTCCTCATTTTATCACATTAAAGATTAAACTTCTGACGCATATCACCTAATACTCCACATTCTTGATCTTCCAACAATCCCTCCTCTACCAACATCTTTACAGCATCTTTAATCCCTGCCACATACGAGAGTTCTGAATAACGGATTCCTGCCGTTTTCACACAAGCTATGTAATCATCAATCAAAAACTTTTGTGTCTTGGGGATATCAAGCTGCATGTATCGTTGTTCGAGTTCTGTTTCATCCCTGATATCTTTTAGATACACCTCATCTTCTAAGATTGAACTTTGGCGACTCTCATCCAGAAATCTTTCCATTTTCATGTGTA
This sequence comes from uncultured Lachnospiraceae bacterium, assembly GCA_910584115.1. GTDB lineage: Bacteria > Bacillota > Clostridia > Lachnospirales > Lachnospiraceae > MGBC164599. The sequence continues at coordinate 23,092 of CAJTYN010000020.1, read as the reverse complement.
TCAAGCTATCGAGCATTTTTCATATACCTCCTTTGAATATATAGCGTAATTATTTAGCGTTACAATGCGTAATTACAAACTATAATTGAGTATATACAGGAAACTGCACAAAACATTTTGCGTTTTGTATTTTTATTCGCGGAAAGAGCATATATAAAACCTCAAACTTGTTGTTGTACGACGGACAAGTTTGTGTAAAATTTCAAATTTACTCATTTATAGTTATAAATATATTATATTATTAGCATTTTGCTAAAGTCAACATATTTTGACTATATATTACATCTTTTTGATTATACATTTCGACAAAATGTAAACATTTTATGTCGAAATGTGTTAATAAAAAGGAATGCAAATCATTGCTATACTGTTGCTGATAAGCGATACCATGAATCATGAATTAACTCTATTGGATCTTCTCGAACATGCAGCTGCTATTTGAATGATCTGAATTATCGTACCAATGCAGATATCCATTCTCCCATTTAAACAATCCATGCTCCTCAGAGGATCTCTGCTCCGGATTTTCCATCGGATGCTGCTCATTCCACTCATATCTGCTCCCATAGTAGCCAATCGAGCCATATTCCGGGTCGAATCCATCGTCCGAGATCAATCTCCATATCACACCGTCTGATGCACTGTTCGCCCACTGCACGTTAAAATTCAATCTCCCTTCTACCATCGTAACTTCCATATGTGCTCGTTTACTCCATATGTCTTGCCACGTCCCGACGAATGTTTCTGTTGTAATACGTGGTTGAGTGATGACCACAGTAGGTGTCGGGGTCATCATAACCTCTTCATCATCATATTGATCGATCATTCCTTCCAGTTTTCTGAGTTCATCATATATATCGGTGAGCGCATCTTCGGTCTCTTTTAAATCTTTTTTTACTGCATCATGATCTTTCTGAGTGAGTGCTAATTCTTTTTCTAGCTCTGCAACCTTCGCAGATCCTTCTTGGATCCTCTCATTTATAGAGATCGCTTGCTTTGATGCTTCTGATCCAGCATTTGATCGTATAAATTCCACGGCTGATACTGCAATGATCGCGGTAGCGATCGGAATGATGCAGGACCAGATACTCACTTCTTTTCGCATAAACTCATCCTCCCCATTGTTTAGAGATCGGATCAACACTATACATCTAAGATCACCTCATCCCCAGCCGATCCAGTGGATCCTGAAGTTAAAGATCTTTATATCTCATAATGCGAACATAGGTTTTGTGAATCAAACATCTTGATCCATGGAATCCCCCCCATCCCTATCAGTTCTTGGTCACCTTAAATAAATGATAGCATATCAAGATGACATTCTTTGTCTTTTAGAAATCTTATCTTGATTCTTTATAAATGTATTACACTTTATAAAAATAAGTATATCACACTCTGTATAAGCGCGCAACATTTGATCATATTAATAGCAAAGGTGGTATCGCTCATGGATGATCAAAAAAATATCAAGAGAAGACGTATCCCAAAAGAGATCAACCGGCAGATCGGTGAACGTTGCCGACAAGCGCGGGAAGCTGCTGGCCTCACACAGGAAAGGCTTGCTGAACTGATCGATGTGTCTACCCAATTCTTGTCAGATGCTGAGAGAGGCATCACAGGCATGTCCATCACAACGATCATCAAGCTCTGCAATGTCCTGTCCGTTTCTACAGATTTCCTCTTGCTGGGACAGGATGGCGACGATGAAGGATCCGACTTATCTTTTTATTCACGTATACAGCATCTCTCAAAACAGGAAAAGCGTTTGGTGGAAGAGATGATAAACCTCATGATTCAGTCTTTCCATCTATCCCGATGACAAGACTGGACGGGTCCTACCCATATCGCCTATATATCCCGATATGTGCATCTCCTATCCTGGGCTTGTTTCACGAACAAGCCTATTTTTCGAGGATCGATCACCCCGCATCAACGACCATCTGTCTCACCCACCTGTAATACCCGGCCCCACAATGCTGAAGATCTGTGATGTCCTGGATGTCCCTACGGATCTGATCTTAACGGGAGAACGGCTAAAAGTCCCGAGTCTTCCCGCCGTGTCCGAGTATCTCTCAGAGCCGTACCCTGCAGCACGGAGAGCGGTAAGGGAAGAATGATCATACCATCAAAAATCGATCATTGATATCCTTTTTACGGTATGCTATACTGTGTATCAAAAATTAATTAATGATATGATCGTAGGAGGGCGTATATGGCACACAAAAAGACGCGGGTGCTGACCAAGACGGATATAAAGAGGATCCTCTCTTTATACCGTCTGCAGAAGAACGAGTTCAGGTGTATAGAGGGCTTACAAGAGCTGACATATGAGAGTATCCGTCTGAAAGGATATGTAATCAGCTTCTCCGAAGAGCTGCTCTGTGGCGAGAGAACGGGCCGCATCATCGTCACACATACACGATGTGATGGTAAGATAAACCTGTATGATATATGGGAACGGGATGCAGACGGCCAGTTACAGTTCCGCTTCCGGAACCCACAGGGAACCCCTCCCGCAGATATCGACTATATCAAGGGTCTGGAAGAAGAAAACAGACAGTTGAGAGAGGTCGGGCAGATATCACAAGAGAAGATCCGGGCGTCAGATAATGCGGATCTTAATGGACAGATGACTGGATCCACGAATGAGTCTCATAAATTAAATAGTGAGGATATGATAGCACTACAAGAGGCAAGAGCAGAAATGCAGGAGCTAAAAAAAGAACTAGATATGTCTCATAAATTAATCTCTGATCTTAAAGATGAACTGGCCCGGATAAAGAATGCTGCTGAGAAAAACACCGGACATAATGCACGGGGAGCAGGAAGGAAACCTTCCAAGGAGCGGGCTGACGCAGTAGAAAGATGCAGACTATTATTGGGCCAGGGAAAGAGCAGGGAAGAGATACAAGATATATTAGGTATAAGCAGTGCTACATTTTATAGATATAAAAGATTCATAAATGTATAGCCACACTATACATCGATTCCTGCTCTAACGATCCCTAGAAGTTTGATCTTGAGGGTATAAGATGATGTGTGTGTATACTCTGAACTGCCACGATCGATCCTATCAGACTGTCAAAAGCCCGTAAAGGCTGAACACCTTGCCTTGACTGGATCCCGGCGATCTGATAGTATCGGCTGTGGTAAATCAGAGTATACACACACATCATTTTATACCACAATGATATAGGAGGGATTTAGAAATGTAGATATGGGTATGTCAAATAAAGTGTGTATCTTAATTATCTGAAAATTTCTGTTCAACTGCTTGGTCGCCTAGATCAAACTTCCAGAATCCAGTCACGGCAAGGGGTTCAGCCTTTACGGGCTTTTGACAGTCTGATAGGATCGATCGTGGCAGTTCAGAGAATTTACACACATTATCTTACACTTCCATTTACAGAGATTATTTCACACACTCCTCTTGAGAGGCTCTCCGCTGAATATCCAGATATACCTGATCGTCCTTCTTGGAACATTTTTGTATGTCAGGCACATAAAAAGTGTGTGGTCTCATGTGATCCTCATATACATGATAACATCCCTGTTTTTTTATTTACTGTCTGCGGCAGCCAGGAGTATACATAAAAAGGAGGCATCGTTATCTTGGAAGAGAGAACACTCGTACACCTGTTATAAGCCATCCACAGTCTGTCGATGGCTTATATGTGATAATCTGATAAACTGGGAGTTAAGATGCTCTTGTCCGACCAGGTTTCATATTGTATAAGACCAGCGCAGCTAACACCAGGATATAGCCGATCGATTTGTAGACCGTCATGCTCTCGTCTGCAACCATGATACCCATAACGCTAGCTGTAAAAGGATTGATCACTGTAAGCACAGCTGCTTCTTCTGAGGAAATATATTTTTGTCCGAGCGGCTGGAATGCAAAGCCAAAACAACTGCACAGGAGTACCAGGATGAGCAGCATGCACCATTGTTGGCTAGTCTGGGGCACTTCTAGATCTCCTATCAGCAGTACAGAAAAAAAGCTCAGGATACCCATGACACCAAGTTGGATGATCCCGATCGTTAAAGGTTCTGCATTTTTGCTCACCTTCTCTGTCATCATGATACAGACGGCATAAGTCACCGCAGCAAGGATAGTCAGGACGATCCCCAACCCTCCATTGACACTCTCATTTTGAGTGAGAGATAGAAAACCTACGCCCGCGATCGCCATGAGCGCACAGAACATGGTCTTTCTTTTAGGAAGGCTCCTGCTCAATATCGATGCAAAGATAGGAACAAGGACGATAGCCATATTCTCGATCAGTGAACTGACCCCGCTGTCTATCAGGCGCAGTCCGAACATTTCAAAAGACATGCAGATGGTATAGAGAACGCCCAAGATGATACCACCGCACAGGCTTCTCCTGTCACAGTTCAAGAGCTTTTTATAAAATACAAGCGCTAGAATGGCAAAAGCCAGTAAAAACCGCGCAGAAAGGATGTTCATAGGTGAGAGTGACTGCATTAACGTTTTAGAAAAAAGAAAAGATGTTCCTCTGGCAATAAAAACTGAAACCAGCAGAAATCTTGCTTTTGCTGTATTCAAGGCATGAACCTCCATGATATGACTATATTTTTGTTCAAACAGATCCCAATCTGTTGTCCTGTCCTCATCCATCATTATATCACACGTCTAATATAGAAATAAATCCCAATATATAGATCATCTGCAAACTGCAGGTGGCTTATTTTTTCTGCCTTGCGGCAGAAAAGCGGGAGCATATTATACAGATACCCGTTTCCGGATCAGCTCCTGATCCATCTACAGGAAGCTCATGACAGGACGGCAGCCCAGTTCAAATATCAAAAGGACAAGCGCATAGAGCAGGATTTTATCGCAGTATACCGGGAACTTGACGGGAAGTACGACTTCGAGAGGGACGGCCTAAAGATTGTATATCCTCATACGCCGGACGACGTGGTCTCTGAAGGACACGCTCTGCATCATTGCGTTGGAAGGTATATAAAAAGTGTGGCAGATCGACACAGCATCATCTTATTCTTGCGTCAGTGTTCCGATGGATCCCGACCGTTTTACACCATTGAGGTTTAGGGAAATAAAGCCGTTCAGGTGCGGGGGATGCAAAACTGCGCCATGACCCCTGAAGTAGAGGCTTTTATCGCAGCCTGGGAGCGGTGCGTGCTACGCACCCGGCTCCCAGCCGCATAGGCCTTTGGATATAAAACAATATAAAATGTAATGATAAATATCGCACTTTTTATTATTAGATTTACAAATATAAGTGACATGGATTTACAAGTGCTTTTGGGATGAAATAGTTGGACAATAAAAAGGGTCTGGAATATCATAGAAATAACCGCTGAAAAAGATTGATATTTTGCGTTTGGCTGTGTATAATAGGATTGTAAAGAAAGTAAAGAAAACCAAGCGCCTATTTTTGGAAAGGGTGATGATACATGGAGGTAGCAAAGATCTCCAGCAAAGGGCAGATCACCATTCCCGTATCTGTACGAAATGCATTGAAGCTGAAAGCAGGGGATAAGATCGTGATCTTGGAGGAGAATGGCAGGTTCTACTTTGAAAATCCTGCGATGCTGGCATTCAAGCGCGCGGAAGAAGCATTCTCCGGAGAAGCTGAGAGAGCGGGATTTGCATCTGAGGAAGAAATGCAGGACTACATGAAAGGGATCCGAAAGGAAGTAAGGGGCTATTAGTTTGCGGGTAATGCTTGATACCAACATTTTTATTTCTATGATCTTCTTTCCGTCCGCACAGACGAGAGAACTTGCAAAACGGTTGGCAGACGGTCACCAGATCGTGGTGTGTGACTATGTGGTCGAAGAACTGCGTCTTGTGACAGACCGGAAGTTCCCGGCGAAGCGGAAATTCCTTGACCGTTTCTTTCTTGAACTGCCTTTTGAGCTGGTCTATACACCAAAAGAACTGGATCTGAACGAGTTCCCCCAGATGCGTGATACAAAGGACTCTCCCATATTGGCGACGGCTCTTCTAGAGAGCATTGACGTATTCGTTACGGGTGATAAAGATTTTTTGGTCCTGGACGTAGATATACCAGAGATCGTGACAATGGCAGGATTTTTGGAACGATATTGACTCAATAGGGATATTTTTTAAGACTGTTGGATCATAAGGGATCTATCCCGTGATTCTTATGGGAATCATGGCTTTAAGAGCTGTGCTTTTTTCTGTAAATCTCCATGCCAGACTGGACATGGGAGATGATGATACACGTACAATATTGCTAATCATCCACCCATGGAACAAGGAGTCAACAGGAGTTTTCTTAGATGACTGGTATAAGGGATATTCTGATGGGAACACGACCGTGGAATCTGCAGTAGCAGCTACCATTAATGACAGGCGGCTTTACAATATGCCGCTTGGATGTCCCGGTATCCAGGATCCAGGACATTCTTCATGATAGGAGAAAGATCACAGCTGACACTTCACTGCGGCTGGCTAAGTTTTTCGGTGTCCCTGACCGGTTCTTTCTGGATATACAGAATGATATTGAGATGAGAAGATTAAAGAACAGTATGTCTGAAGAAATCGAGAGTATCTGCCCATTCCGCGCTGCAGTGATGTAATGTGGAGTTCTATTTATATTTATTTATAGATAACGGGAAGGGGATGCCATTACCGCTGGCCTGGCTGGATTAGCCGTATGAAGAAATCCGGATTGGAGCGTTCCATATACCAAAAAGGATGCTCCCCTGACAATTCCGCCTATGAGGGGCTGTTTGGCCGTTTGAAAAACGAGATGTTTTACAACCGGAACTGGACAGGAGTAAGCATCCAATCATTGTTTAATTCGCAGACTTGACAATTTTTGAAAAACAGACAACTGGGCAAGTAAAAATTTTAATCCGTATAAACACAGGGTATATTTTAGTATGTTCAAAAATTATGGTATAGTTCATAATCAAATAGTTCAGGGTTTGCATATTTCACGAAATCAGCATTCTCCGTATAATCGAATATTTGATTTAAATTAAAATATCCATAAGAATTATCTCTGCATAAAATACTCACTTTAACGGTATCTTTATATGGGATGAGTGTTATATCATAAATACTACCGCTTCGCAGTCCTTTTGCTGAATAATCATACATACCTTCTACAATCTCAAAACGAAAATCTTCATAAGATGAACTCGTTCCCGATGGATTCCAAACGCCAATATACACTTTATCATCTTTACCAAATCCAACACCATAAAGAAATTCATTGTTTTTATAGATAAATCCTTTTCCTTCCAAACTTCTAAAACTTCCATTTTCTTCAGGATTTGTAATGGGTGATTTTGTATAAATAACAGTAATATTGCATTTTGCGGTCTTTCCATTTGCTGTTGCTGTAACGATTGTTCTGCCACCTTTTTTCGCAGTCACCTTTCCTTTTGAATTAACAGTAGCTACAGCTGTATTACTAGATTTCCATGTTATTTTTGAAGATGCACCTTTAACAGTAGCTGAAAGAAAGATATCTTTTTTGCCAGAAGTATAAATGATTGCTTTTGTTTTATCAAGTTTGATACTTGGAGTCTTTACAGTAACTTTACAACTCACAGTCAATCCATTAGACTTAGCTGTAATTATGACTTTTCCTGCTTTTTTTCCAACAACTTTTCCATTAGATGATACAGTAGCAACTGAGGGATTGCTAGATTTCCATGTTATTTTTTTATTAGTTCTATTACGCGTTACTGATAAATTTATAGAAGAACCTTTATAAATTGTTTCACTTGTTTTATTCAACTCAAAAATATTATCAGAATATATTATAGTATTTGAATTCTTTGCCGAACAAAAGCCTGGCGTTTGAATGGGTGTGTTATGATATTCTATGACATCTGCAATATATTTGTTTATTTCACTTCCCAATTCCCTTACTGTTACATTTCCATCATTGTTTATGTCTGCATACAGATTTCCATTGTATCCGAGCAATTGTATGAGTGTTTGACCATATATAGATACATTAACAGATTCTTTTTTATAACTTTTTTGATTTGCACCAGAAGACCAAAAAAGCGATATTTTATTTTTTTTTCTTAAAGGTAATTTATTATAAGCCTTCTTAACAGCACCAGACTCACACGATTGGATAATTATCACCATATGTTTACAAGTAATATTGCTGAGTTTTTTAAGCAAATCATCATACCCATACCATGAAGTAGGATTTCCAAAAGCATTTTTCAATACAAGTCCCCATCCTTTTGTAAAGCCCTCCATTCCATGCCCACTGTGAAAAAAATATGCAGTATCATTTATTGTACATCCTTCGTATGCAGTATCAATTGCTTTGTTATAATTCTTTTTAGTGGTTCCTGCTGCTAAACCTTTAGCTTCTGTATCATATGTAAATGTCCATACAGAATTATCACAATAAAGCTTATTATTTTGTAAAATTTTTTCCATTTCATCTTTATCGCCATTCCCTATACCTGCGCCACTAACTACTAACGAATACGATTTTGATTTTTTTTCAGCCGCATATACGTTGGTACAAATGCTAAAGCATAACACAAAAATCATAAAAAAAGTAAATAAATAAATGTGTTTCTTTTTCATACAAAATCCTCCCTCTGGTTTTTACAATGCCAAATCAATTACCTGTTTTTTGAATTTATAGTTTTTATTGTAACACACTCTCTTGGCTGTTTCAATATTCATCAGACAAAAGACATATATTATCCTATCAAACAGTACATTGGTTTGAAAAACTTTGGGTTGGTATAGTATCATAACTCAATAGTATTGACACCGAAAACGGGATGTAGTAAAATCAAGGCATGAGAAGGTGTCGTAACTCGGCACCATAAGTGAGGGGAATCTTACCATGATCTACGGATACTGCAGGGTGTCAACACAGACACAGGCCAAGGACGGGAACAGCCTGGAGGCACAGGAACAATTATTGAAGGAGAATGGTGCAGAAAAGATATACTCAGACGCCTTCACAGGGACCAAGGCGCACCGGCCAGAGCTTGACAAGCTCCTGGCCGTGCTACAGCCAGGGGACAAGCTGGTGGTCACAAAGCTGGACCGAATAGCTAGGAGCGCGTCACAAGGAATAGAGCTTGTCCAATCATTATTAGACAAAGGCGTTACTGTCCATGTGTTGAATATGGGACTGTTAGATAACACGCCTACCGGTAAGCTGATCCGGAACATCATGCTGGCTTTCGCAGAGTTTGAACGGGATATGATCATCGAGCGCACCCAAGAGGGCAAAGCGATAGCCAAGAGACAACCCGACTTTAGGGAGGGTCGTCCTCGCTTATATAATAGGAAACAGATCCAACACGCACTCGACCTTTTGCAAGACCATTCTTACAGGCAGGTAACGGAGATGACGGGAATCTCCAAGTCAACGCTCGTCCGTGCTAAGAACAAAGTCGCCCACGACTCTTGACCAGAAAATATTATATGTTCAAGAAAAAACAACACTGTATGCAAGGATATATCACACAGTGCTATTTTTAATCAGTAGTACAAAATATCATATTTAAGTATGTCAAACAAAGTGTGTGTCTTAATCATCTGAAAATTTTCATTCAACTGCTTGGTTGCCTAGATCAAACTGCCAGGATCCAGTCAAGGCAAGGGGTTCAGCCTTTACGGGCTTTTGACAGTTTGATAGGATCAATCGTGGCAGTTCAGGGATTTACACACATTATCTTACACTCCCAAATAATCTTAACATTTCAGGCATAAGATAATGATCTTCCAGTATACGGATATCTCAAATTGAGGGTATCTGCAGTACATCTGCGGCCGTGACGAACGGTCTTAGATCATTGCTATAAGGACACGAAAAAGTAAGTTTCCGTTTGACGATCCCCCATTCCTCAATCTTCATAGTGGCCTTTACAAGACAGGACTTCAAGCACACCATCACTGATGCGGTAGATCAATCTGTTGCTATCATCAATGCGTCTGCTCCAAAATCCAGAGTGATCTCCCTTTAATGGTTCAGGCTTACCTATTCCATCAAAATGCCCTCGCTCAATGACATGGATCTCCTGGGCAAGCCTATATGCTGAAAGTCCCATTGGCTCCATGAATTCCTCCATGAGTATCTCACTCATCTTTGGAATAGGGATAATATCTGACATATATATCCTTTTTCTTTGTATATATAATAGTATGCTCCATTCACTTAATGGTAATCAACTATCTCGACATCATAAAAGTTATCAACTTCCACCCTAAAGCAGATACGGTACTGGTCATTGATGCGGATGCTGTATTGCCCGGCCCTGTCTCCCTGGAGCGCTTCGATATGATCAGCTGGTGGGACTCTCAGATCCTCTAAACACCCTGCATTGTCAATCATGATCAGTTTCCGTAATGCTACCCGCTGTATGGATTGAGGTAGTTTCTAAAAAAAGGCCCCATGATATACCTTTTCCGTTTCTTTATCAGCGAAATTTTTTATCATAGATATATTATACCTGTTTCACATGTATATGTCGATCAGATATCATTCAATATGATCTCCATCATTTCGGAAATATCCTGTATTTTATCATTATTTAATTCATGATATTTTCTACAAAAAATCTTCCCATTCTTAATACTATATCCTTCGCCCTTTGAATTATCAATTAACAGTTAATCATTAATTGTTAGTATTTAATGATTAACTGTTAATAGTTAATGTGTATTTTAAGGATTTTATATAAAATAAATTTGCAATTATCTCTTATATGCTGTATGATATAAAAAGACATTGATAACAGTTAATCATTAACTCACGATGTTCTTATGGCTATATCTATTCATCTGACCCCAACTCACACTACTAAAAAAGGAGTTCCCTATGAAAATAATATCAGTCTCTAATGTGAAAGGCGGTGTAGGAAAAACAAGCACTGCCGCGATACTTTCTGCAGGACTAGCAAAAAAAGGATACCACGTATTGATGATCGATAGTGACCCGCAGACCAACCTGACGATGTGCTTCCTGCCGGAGCCACCGGATGAAACCCCGAGCATCTATCATGTATACGCTGAAGGGATGTCTCTGGATACAGTAAGAACATCCATCAAAGAAAATCTTGACCTGGTCATCGGCGATTTTGAACTCTGTAACGCTGATATGCAGTTCTTAAAAGCCGGACGGTTGAAGATGCTCCAGAAAGCTATCAAGAACATGGACAGTGAATATGACTTTATAGTGATCGACACGCCCCCCAATCTAGGGATCCTATCATTAAATGCTTTTTTGGTGAGCGACCATCTCATCGTCCCCATGGCCGCAGATAGCTTTTCCCTAAAGGGCGTCCGTCTCTTAAAACAGACTCTCGATGAAGTCTCAGAAGAGACTGAAAGTGCCGTGTCGATCGTCGGCCTACTCCTCACAAAATATACCAATAGGACTAACGTATCAAAATTACTCGAAAAATCCATCAGTTCAGCCGCAGAACTCTTGGATACTAAAGTATTTAAGAGCAGGATCCGGCAGGCTACTGTCCTTCAGGAAAGCCAGATCGCAAAGATCGACCTACTTGAATACGCCCCAAAAGCCCCCGTTACTCTAGACTACCAAGCATTTATAGAGGAATTATTGGAAAGGATCGAGGTATAGACCATTATGGGAAAGATCAATATGAATCTTTTAAAAGGTATCGAAGATCAAGAAAATGTCTTTGATAAGAGCAGACACGGACAAAAAGAGAGCAAGGATCCTACGCAGGATATACCACACTCCCCACAGCATCCAGAAACATCCACAAAACAGGACCATGAAAAAAAAGACACCAAAAAAGAGAACGTTCAAAATTCCGCAAACACAAAACCCTTAAAAGCGGTCATGGGATTCCGGGCAGAGATCGAAAAGATAGAAAAATGGAGATTATATGCTAGTGTCACCGGACAGGAAATAGGCACGTTCGGTACGATCGCGATCGAAGAATACATATCCAGACATAAACTGACACCAGAACAACAGCAGCTTTTTGATCTAAAGAAACAAACATTGGACGCAGAAAAGAAGTTAAAGATTAACAGTTAATAGTTTTTTGTTAACTGTTAATCTATCGGAGTTATATTGCCCCTAGCTCAGACCGTAGGGCAATATAACTCCCACTAAAAATTTACCGTCCAGTTAAAGCCGGATATCTCTTTACTAGTGTACTGACTTGTATATATTTAGCTAAATAATCATTCCATAAAATGCCATTCCATGCTATACTAAAAAGAAACGGCGGTGGCGACTATGGCAAGACCTAAGACATACATCATTAAACTCAGTGACGATGAACGGGCTACACTTCAAAAAACGATCCGTAATAAGAAGACCTGTAAAACGGTATTGAAGCGTTGCCAGATACTGCTTGAGTTGGACGAAGAACAGGGAACAGGGCTTACTCATGCCCAGCTTGCCCACAGCTATGCTGTCTGTCCTGCCACTATGACCAATATTGTCAAATCTTATGTCAGGAATGGCATAAAGGATATCATCCGTTATAATATCAGCCCCAATCCCAGTGCTGCCCTGCGAAAAGTGGACGGGCGTGCCGAAGCACATCTCATCCAGATGGCCTGCAGCCCAGCACCCGAAGGGCATCCGCGCTGGACGCTCCGGCTCCTGGAAGAGAAAGCCCGTATTGAGCTTGATGTCCCGGTAGGGAGGGAAACGATCCGTCGGGCATTAAAAAAAATGAACTCCGACCCCACAAGAATGCCTACTGGTGCATCCCTCCCAAAGAAAACGCAGAATTTGTAGCCTGTATGGAGGATATCCTGGACATCTACGAAATGCCCTATGACCCTGCCGTGCCAGTGGTGTGCATGGATGAAAAGCCATACCAGCTGCTGGGGGAGGTCAGGGAGCCGTTACCCATGCGTCCAGGGGATACCCGGAAGATCGATCCCGAATATATCCGGAACGGCACCTGCAGCATCTTTGCATCTGTGGAGCCTCTGGGAGGCATACGCCATGTAAGTGTGCGGGAGCACCGTACTGCAGTTGACTGGGCCGGAGAGATCAGGTATCTGGTGGATATGAGTTATCCTGACCGAGACAAGATCATACTTGTCATGGACAACCTGAACACCCATGCCATCTCCTCCCTGTATAAGGCATTTCCGGCTCCGGAAGCCCGCAGGATCGCCAAAAAGCTGGAGATCCATCATACTCCTAAGCATGGGAGCTGGCTGGACATTGCCGAAATAGAGCTGAATGTCATGACGCGACAATGCCTGTCACGAAGGGTTGAAGACATAGGGCTACTCCGGCAGGAACTGGCGGCATGGGAGAGTGACCGCAATGAACATACCGCCTGTATCCAATGGCACTTCACTACGGATAACGCAAGGACTAAGCTGGTATCACTTTATCCTAAGTTCGGTACTGCAGATGGAACATAATTAAGCTAAATATAATAAGGTCAGTACACTAGCTCACCCCTACACATGTTTTCCCTGAAATCTTGACACAATAAAAAAATCTATTGCGACAACAGCCCGTCCATTTTTTTGATATGTGAATGTTACATTGTAATATGTAACTCTATTTATTTCATTTACAGCTCTATCAATGACTTTACTCTTAAAATTTCCAAAGGCTGGATACTTCTCTTCACAAGCACAGCATTCTCTCAATTCCTGGACCGACAAGATCACATGTACCCCTTTTTTGAGCACACTCACATTCATCATATTACTTTGCAATATCTCAAAGATCCTGATGGCATATATACTCTTCATCGCCAGGACTTCCTGCAGGGTATACTGTGTATAATTCTTCCGCAGACTGACAAGGAACGGTTTTAATTTTTCATTTAATTTTACAACAACCCCAACATCAGCTTTATATTCACACCAGGCAACCCATGGGATCTTTATGAACCTTATCGTCTTTCCATCTTTAGTCTCCCGGATGTATACTGGATTCTTTATGATATCATCTGTGATATCTTCTATATCTCGATAGATGTTACTAGCTGGCACATTCAATAACTCTGATAACTCATTGATGGTCACGATATACGGTTTCAGCTCCTCATCATCCCGGACTACCTGCATGATGGCGCTCCTAATCAATTTCGCACTATTCAATTTCAACGCTTGCTTGCCACCGATCAGAGCATTTGCCTGTACCACATAATTTCTCGTATCCAAACAGAAATCAAAAGATAACTGCCCATCTATCTGCTTAGCGCCTCTCGCCATAAAAATAACCTCTCAGAATTTTGGTTACTTAATCCTCAAGGACATATTATATTGCAAAAATACCCTCTTTGTCAAAAGGGTATTTTAACGGATTTCAAAACTATCAAAAGGTTATATTTAAAAGTTATCCACATTTTCAAAACTATCAAAAGGTTATATTTCGACTATCAAAAGGTTATATTTAACTATCAAAAGGTTATATTTAATTTTTTATAAAACAGCCCTCAAACCCTTATATTTCTTAGCTTTATACGATTATTGATGAATTTTCCCTTCCTTATAAATTATTTAATTATATAATTATAATAACTTATATATTTATATAGGATTTTCAAAACTATCAAAAGGTTATATTTAAACCTGTGATCTGTGATCGATCCAGTTGGATGAAAGGAGAAAGGTAATCCTATTGTCCGGTGCTTTTTCATCAGTCCATCAGGTAATCCATCCTACTTACGCCAATGAGAGAGATTGAAGGTCGGGATCATGTGCTATCCCACATCAAAACTCGGGTTTACTCGTCATGGACACTACCTGTCATTTTGAGATGCTGTTTTTTCGCGCATATATGGCCCATATATCCATTATATGTTTCTTTACGATAAAAATAATCAATGAAACCAAAATGATCAAAATAAAGGGAAAATACGGGCGAAAAATCACCATATAAAATTTCACATAGCGTAATGCCACACTTAATCTAAGTCATTTAGATACCCCAATCTATATTAAATACCTCACAATTTGTGAGATATCTGCATGAGGGCGACGTAACGGATTACGGTGACCATAATGAAGGGACAGGTATACCGCAAAATGGGGAATACAGATTGCGGGAATGGGTTTCAAAACACCCTTTTAGTAAACAAAAAACTGAGTTAATCGTAAACAATTAACTATTAACACATCTTCTTGAAAATTTCTAAAATATTAAGAAAATACTTGTATCATACTCGAAATAATGCGTTTATACTTTAAAAAATTGATAATTTAGCAAGTGCAACCTATTAATCGGAAGAACTTTTGCTTTTTAGCGAATAAAATGTTAGTTTTTCTTTATTGCGTCTAAATGATATTTCTTTAAACATCTCATTATCCTGAATACAAAAAGAAAGGAATGCAACTTCATCCTTTTCATTTATACATGGCATATTCATATTGAATAATTTTTTAAATATATCCTTTGTAGGTAAATCTTTATTTTCTTTTATGAAAATTTCTAATTCAGATTTATTTGTGATATCTGATATTAATCGAAACAAATACTTTCCCTCTATCTTTTTGAAGATATAAGTAGATTTTGAAATTGGCATTGGATGAAATGTATATTTGGTTGTGATTGGATTTTGAGATAAAATCTCATTTAAATTTTTTTTATCAATAGTCAATTTGTTTATGGAATCATTTAAATGTTTGATAAAATCATCAAATTCTTTTCTTGAAATAGCAAAAGGAAGTTTATCAATTTCATTTGCTATATCTGTATATACTTCATCAGATATCTTTTCATGGAGTATCTGGGAGTCTGGAACAAAATCTTTTTTTAACCATTTACAGACCGCTTTTCTAAATGCATGTGGATCTTCATCCATAGCTTGGATCATTTCATCTAATTCGCGATATTCTTTGGAAAATAAATAATATGTAAGCTGAGAAAATTTTTTATTATTATTATCTTCGTAGGTAAATATATTTACAATATCCCATCGAAGCTGCTCATGTAATATGATAGAATTAATATTTTCATCTTTTCCTTTGATGAGAGGTTCTGCTATCGTAAATTTCCTGAATAATTCATCTTTCCACTTTTTTAAGCGTGAAATTTTTAGATCTGGTACGTATAAATTAATCTTTTCATCTTTCGAGACTCTACGTCTACCCAACATTTGTATGAACTCATATTCATTGTACGCACTCACTACTATATTTTCTATGTTAGTATCTGTAAGTGTGATTCCATTATCGATTACTTTTGTCGCAATCAGTATAGATACAGAATAGGATTTTTTTTGGACAATCTCAGTGACTATCTCATTCATTTCTTGGTTTTTTTTGTAATCAGAGCTGATAAAACTCACAGTTCTTTTATCTGTTTCATTGGTCTGAAATGCTTCCTGTAATTCTTTTTTTAAGTTAGCCCCTTCTTTCTTTGTATTAACAAAGATCAACCATTTTTTCGCTTTGTTTGAATCAATGATTGTTTTTAAAATTCCTTCTTTTGAATCGTAAAAAGTTAGATTGATATATTCGTAGTCGGGATTATTTTCTTCGATCAGTTGGTAATCATAAGGCTCTGGTTTAAGAGGATATTCATAAAGACTTGGATACTCTTCCCATGTATAAGATCCGTCTTCTGAAGATTCTGAGCTGTATTTTTTTGGAAAAAATGAATCGTCTTTAGATGCTTCATATGCATCGACAAAGTCCATAAATGCATAGTCTCCATCAGGACAAATACTTTGAAGATATTCATTGATTTTCTCATCCTTATTCTCATCTATTCCTCTACATTCATCCTCCCATTCTTTCATACGTGAAGCATTGATACGTTCCAGGACGTTATCTAATATCGGTATCAGATTTTTGGGCGTTGCTGTCAAAAATATGACACATGTTTCTCCGATTAAATTCATTAGAAATCTTAAGCTTTTTTCTGCCGCAGGATTAAACAATGGATCAGAACAAAAATAATGTGCTTCATCTGCAATTATATATTTATATTTTTTTAAAAATTCATTTACTTCTTTTTCCGTATCAAATCCATCGGATTCAAAATGTTGATATGTATAGATATCAAGAGGAGTTTCAGGCACCATATTTTTGAGCATATATTCTTGGTTGTTTTTTTCTAATTGAGATTTAAGTATCCGCCTATTCACAATGAGAGCGAGTTGATCATTGCTCTGTAAACAGATTTTTTGTAGAGTGTTTTGGATAAAATATGTTTTTCCGCAACCCGTTGGTGCTTCTAATACAATGAGTGTCTTTTCATCTTTCCATTTTTTTATATCGTAGCCATTTTTTTTGATTATTTCTGTTAAATACAATAGATAGTTACCTCCATTTATGAGTTCCTTTATTTTCATGAAATTAAAATACAACATGATGATATGGCATAAAAAATCAACACATATTCCCAAACATAGTATATCAGGGATACATATAAAAATAAACCACTATTCTGGTTTACGTTTGTCAACATAAATATTGATTGGATTATTTTCGTACATTTTTAGTTAAAGTGATTGTCGTCCTATATTATTTTTCCAATACCTTTTAAGTTTATGAACTATCATTATAAATCATCTTATATTTACTAATGATGTAAATGTGTAGCTGCTAAAAAACACAGATTTTATAAAAATACCTTGATGTTTGCTCATAAAAACTCTATTGAGGCTAATATTAAGATTACCATTATACGATACCTGTAAGGGTTCCCTATGTATGAGATATGTTGGATATTGTAGCCTAGCGGAAATAGCCGTCTCATACATAGGGGTTGTAGTTACTATATCGACACATAGCCCACTTATTTCCGAATAGTTCATTTATTAGAATCTGTCTAGTTTAAATCAAAGGTAGTCTTTTAGTAGAGATTTCTATCATACGGATACGAAGATCATGATTAAGCTAAATGAACTTATCATGATACAAGTTACCGTCATCAACAGTATCCTCAGTTGCATTGATCAATAGTTGAACATAAAGGATTTACTGATCATCATGGGTTATTAAAAATATATGATCGGTAATACACAGGAGATAATCATCAGATAGTTACTGTTGATCATGAGATCAGAGTGATAGGATTATCAGTTATCGTCAGGTCAATAAACATATAAGAAGGAGGTTTAAGTATGACGAGAAAGAAGGATAAAAGGAATCTATGTACAGAGCAGATATCATTCCGTTGTACAAAATACGAAAAAAGAAAGATCAAACGGTTTGCGGAAAAAGAAGGTATGCAACAGAAGGAATTGATAATGAAGGGCATTGAATGTTTAGAAAAAACAAAAAAGAAGGAGATCAATCAAGTTGCATGTGCTTGTGAGGTACAGGCATTAGTGAACTATCTGAGAAGAAATCATCAAGATGATGATTATATAATGGAGGTCGGTGAAAGATTATGGGATATAGTAAATTGATAGTACCAGATAAAAATGGTCATGAAAAATATTATCATAATATCGGAGCGATAAGCAATCTGGTCAATTACACATTAGCCTATGATAAATATTATTGTAAAAATAGGAGGACTCGACCTAAAGTACGTTACTGTGACTCAAATTGTGTGGATATAAACAATCCGCATAATGCTGTACGTCAGATGAAGACGGTCAAGAAATATTTCAAAAAACCTGGAGGTAGACAGATGTACCATTATATACTCAGCTTTGACGGATCAGTGAAAGATCCGGAAAAAGTATATGAGATAGGTTTGGAGATCATGGATGAGTTTTTTAGTGAATACCAGACTATATTTGCTGTCCACGAAGATACGGACAATCTGCATATCCATTTTGTTTTCAATTCGGTATCTTATGTCACGGGTAAAAAATGGTGTCCGAATCATAGAGAATTTTACCTTTTAAAAAAAGATATAGAATGTAGTGCGGATTCCCATTTCTGTACTATCATGGATATGCTGAAGTAAGTGGTCAGATGAAAAAATGGACGTTAGAGATCGGAAATTTGGAGTGTTAAAAAGATCCTCCCTGCCTTTATAAGACGGGGAGGATCACTACTATGACGTAGAGACTGGTATCTCATTTATACATTGGGACATTATGCAGACTGCGAGTATAAAACCATAGTGGAATCCTGCTTTTTCATATGCGATCCCATAGTCTAATATAGCGTTTTCAGCTTCTGAATCGTCCATTAGTGTGTCTAGCTTCTTTTTTGCCTGTAATATTGCCATATCATCTGTATGGCAGGGAATCTTTTCCTGGAACAGATCATATAGTCCATCCAATATATCTTTTGTCTTCATACGATATCCTTTCATTTTTTCGACAGATAACACCAGCTATCTATATGTGGGACATATATGTCAGATGCAAGTATAGATGAACATGATAAGAGCCTCCGAATAATCGTCCTAACGACTAGGCGGAGACTCTTATCGCACTCTTGGATCATCTTGCTGATGACATGAGCTGTTCATTTAATCCTTCGATGACATCCGTTGAAAGAGTCGGGATAGACTTCTGGATCAATTCAACAGATGCACCGTTCTGTAAAAGGGCTTTTGCTGTTTCTCTATCGTGTTCGGCCATCCTTTTCTTAAAATATTCCTCAACGATATCTGACATATCATCCGCTCCTTCCTGTGACTCTTTAAGATATCTTACACGTTCTGAGAGTTTTGGGAACTTACTGTTCTCTCCTTTAGTGACTTTAAGATACTGCATCAATCCCGCGATATCTGAACCATCATCTACTGCACAGTTGGCAAAGATACGATGAACGCCGTCATCGACAGGCGTCCCTGTCTCTCTGATGGACATGCCCAGGTGGTAGATCGTCTTCCCTTCTTTAAATATATCAGACCTAGTGATGAACACTACATAGATATCCGGCAGATCCTCATAGTCCAGCCCTTTCTCAGTAAATGTGGTGTCGATGTTCGAGATATTAAAACGTGCCCGTTTTACATGGTCGTCATCGTCTGACTTCTGGACCTCCACATTGATCCGTGCGCCATCCTCATCCTGACAGATCAGGTCGAGGATCACGGAATGTGCTCCGATATTGCGCAGGAAACGCTGTGTCTGCGACTCTATCACTCTTAGCTCCGGTTTCTGAAGGAGGATCTGCAGAATCTCTTCACAGACCTCCTCATCTTCCGCGATCTTTTGGAAGAACACATCATCCATGATGTTCATCTGCTGGATCAATGCCCTCTGCTCGTTACTCGTCCGCATCTTATATCCCCCTCCCTGCGCCCAACAGATTTCCTGTATATTTATTATACATTGGAGACAGATCCTTGAAAAGCGTTTTTTCATGATGTGTGATCGCCCGGTCCACGATACCCTTCCTGCTCATGCACCAGCACATCTAACAGATCTTCGATATCTTCCCAGCGGTCATAACGCAGGTGCTCATGATCCTGATACACTCTGTATAGCTCCGCGATCGGCCTGTCGTATCTCAGGCAGACTTCTATATGCTCCTTTTTGATATCGTCCACATACATGAGATATTCATATATGCAGGAATAGAATCGGATCCTGCCGCAGTCGTCGAAGATCCGCTTCCTGCTCTTGGACAGCATCTTGTACTTGAAGAGCTCAAATTCCCGCTCTGCCACCGTGATGAGCTGGATCTCTCTGTCGGGATGTTCGCCCCTCCTCATTGCTGATCACCTCCTTACGCTGCGATCGTGACCCGGCCAGATCCCCTGTCATAATGGTACACATGGTAGGACAGGATCTCCGTCTCTTCGATCTGTGTATCGTTCACCTCACGTACGATCCCCGCCAGCTCCTGGATCTGGGCCGTATCCGTATCCTCCCCATCTGCGGGCAGGAGGATCAGCTCGTGGATCGAAGAGGGCAGTATCAGGAGGTCCCCATGGCCCATGGTATCGGAAGCCGCCTCCAATATATGCCCGTTCATCATCTGTACCGCACCGTCGCGGAGATCCCCATTGCTGAGTACATACATGGGCCATTCCATGTGGCTGGCATCTTCTCCCAGCCATCGGCCGAGGACTGCGGCCATCTCATCGAAGAAACATCCGTCAGGATCCTCCATACGCCTGCGTGCCGCCCTGTACAGGTCCTCTTCATCCATGCCCCATAGTCTGAGATGGTCGTCATGTATGAGGATGTTCCCGGCCATCCCGTCAGGTATGGGGAGCCTCACCATATAGATTAGCGACAGGTCGAGATACTCCCGGTGCGGCACGTCTCTCAGGAGCCGCTGGTTCATCCCTGTGTTGATCAGACGGCCATGGACCTTGGAGAGGATCTCCTGGGGATCCGAGGGGGTGAGCGTATCCATGTCAGGCCCTACTGCCTGTCCCCGGTATCTACGCATGATCACATCCACGGAACTGTCGATATCCTCATCACCGGCCAGGTATCGCCCATAGATATCATCTATATGGATGCAGGGCGCTATGTCGCTGCCCTGTCTGCGTATAGTGACCGCATGTACTGTGACATCATTGTTCTTTAAGATATCTTGGATCCCGATCATGTGATCCCCTCCGAGCCTCTCCCTCATCTCCTGTATCACATCTTCCATGAACTCTCGTATACTCATCGTCTCTTCCCTCCTATGTCGCCATATCAAGCTGCCGTCCCCATCTTTGCCAGCACGGTCATGACTCTCTTATAGATCTCATCCGTCATCTGGTCTGCCTGGCTGATATGGTATCTCTCCTTTACTTCATCCATCTGGACGCCTGTGCGTTCCAATTCCTTTTCCAATGCCCCCATCTGTTGGATGGATATCCCTGTCCCGGACTCCCGTCCCCCCGCGTTTCCTTTTTTAGCGGCGGTGGTAGTCCTGCCCGCAGGCTCCGTCCTCTTGCCTGTCCGTGACTCATATACCGTCTGTCCATGAGCTGAATCGTTCACGATCGTGAGGGAGGTGATCTCACGTCCCCCATCATACCCTATCGACTGTACAGAAAAACGGTCATTGCAGTATAGGCGGTCTTTTGTCTTATCCTGTCTGATGGTGGCCTTCCCTGCCGGGATCCAGATGAACGGGGCTGAATAGAGTTCCCGGCCGATGCCCCAATTAAAGCAAGCACGCTTAAAAGAATCTGATGCCTGGGATTTCTCTCTTTCCGTGTATCCTGTCGTGCCGACATCCTGCTTGGAGATCCAAGTACCTGTCGTCCTGTCATAGACAGACACCGTGCAATATAGGTTACCGTCTATGCACTGGTGGCTCCGCTGCCATCCGAACGGCCCGAAGGTCTCATCCAGGATGCGCTGGTCTACGCGGGCGTCTTTGTAGAGCAGCAGGCTCAGGCCGTTCTCCTTTACGATGGACACCCGGCATTCGATCTCGTCCGCCCTCAATAGTCGTATGATATCTCTCTCCATAAGGATATGTATCCTTTCTCTCGTTATAGTGAATGGAAAACGGACAGGGAGAGCTATATGCCCCACTGTCCGTCTCATAAGATCATGCCGCCTTCACTGTGAACCTGCGTGAAGATGTAGTCCTTGCATAGTCAGCATAGATCTCCGGCTTTTCTTCCTTCAGCTGTTTCGTGTCGAGCCTGGTCGTAGCTACACTGCTCCATGAGATCCTGTAATGGGCATTGGCGGCGAGTTCATTCTCCTTCATATATAGCTTGATCTCCTGGTCGATCTGCTTCTGTTCCGTCTGTAGCTCATCGATCAGGGACAGGATCTCCGCCCGCCGTTCCAGCTTTTCGTCAAAGCCCACCAGTTGGATTGTGCCCGCCTTTTTTGTATCCCTGAAATACCTGCCCAATATAGCGTCACAGTCATCCGATCCATCCGGGAGCGGCATGACCCCTGGTACGACATGGCCTTCCCAGAACTCCCGCTCTGCCCCGATGAGCTGCCGGATCAGTGTATCGTCCCAGACCAGCTTCCTATATGTAAATCCCCTGCCCAGGATCACGCAGGCGATATACCAGATGCGCTTCCCGGTGACGGCCATGTAATGGTAGCACTGCATCATGTAATGTAACGGTATCTTCCCGTCCGCCCACTTGTCGGCATTGTAAGCACTGGTAGTCTTGCATTCCAGCCCCGCATCTTCCCCGACCACCAGACGGTCTACGTCTGCGATCATGAACGGGTATTCCCGGCTCTTGTACATGAAATTAGAGCGGCGTACCTTCAAGCCTGTCGCTTCCATGAAACGTTCTGCGACATACTGTTCCAGGTCATTGCCGAT
>CAJTYN010000019.1:12163-28755 GCA_910584115.1 uncultured Lachnospiraceae bacterium | reverse complement strand
GGCGCGAAAAGATGCCTGCAGGCTGGGGATCATCGGGACAGGCGTACAGGCATATGCTCAGGTGCTGGCCATACAGGAAGTACGGCAGCTTGAAGAACTCAGGATCTTCGATATGTCCCGGGAACGGATGGAGGACTTCGCCGGGCGCATCCGCGCGGTGCAGAAAAAGGGATACGAGATCATCCTGTGCGAGAGCGCCGGGGCCTGTGTGCGCGGATCGGACATCGTGTGTACGGCGACTCCGTCAAAGACACCAGTGTTCGACGGAAAAGACCTGCAGCCGGGAGCGCATCTGAACGCGGTGGGATCTTTTGCTCCGGATATGCAGGAGATCGACGCGGAGGCGGTGAGAAGGTCCGCAGTCCTTGTGACGGAACATGTGGACGGACTCTGGGAAGCGGCCGGCGACATATTGATCCCGCTGAGAGAAGGACTCATCTCAAGAGATGTGGTCACAGGGAGCGTGGGCGATCTTCTGGCAGGAAAGATCCAGGGACGCACGGACGACCAGCAGATCACCTTGTATGAGAGTGTCGGCTCCTGTGTGCTCGATGTGGCAGTCTCGATCGCCGTATATGAGCAGTGCGGGCAGAGCGCAGGAGGAGACGGACGATGAAGGATTTTGGGTTCAAGAAACTGATGATCTTTTTTATCCTGAGTGCGACTGTGGCGCTCGCCTACCAGATCCCGTATCTGCGGTACACCTTTTATGACCAGATGGCGGCGGCACTGGGCTTAAACGATACGCAGATGGGCGTGCTGGCGACGGCAGTCTCCTTGACGAGCACCTTGTGCTATCCGATCGGAGGATTTTTTGCGGATCGTTTCTCGATGAAGACATTGATGTGCGTTACATTGGGGGCGTTCACCGTTCTGAGTCTGGCATTTGCATTTACGACAGATTATGTGATCTTAGTGGGGATCCATGTGCTCTTTGGCTTTTTCGGGATCGCGACCTTGTGGTCGGCGTATCTGACAGGGTTGCGCGCCCTTGGCGATGAAGACTCTCAGAGCCGGCTGTTCGGGAGCAGCGAGGCGACCAGGGGGATCGTCCAGACACTCACGGCTTTTGTGTTCCTGGGCCTTATGGGCGCGGCGGCGGCTCCTGCGGCAGGTTTCCGTACGGTGCTGATCGCCGGGGCAGTCATAACCGGGATCATCCTGGTCCTTGCGGTCATCTTCCTCCCGAAGGAGAGTGACGGGGGAGCAGAAGAGGCTGGGGAAGAGAAGGAGAGATTTTCTATCAAGGATGTCCTGACGGATAAAGGTGTGTGGCTCACCATATGGATCGTCTGCTGTGCCTATGTGGTCTGGACGCTGGGGAACGGTTATCTGACTACCTACACGGTGCGGGTGCTGGGTGTCTCGGAGTCCCTGGCTTCCACATTGGGCATCATCCGCAGTTACATCATCGTCTTTCTCGCCGGTTTCATCGGCGGCTGGGCGCTTGACAGATTTTCTTATAAAGGCAAAGGATTTTTCATACTTTTTGGCGCATCCGCGGCTGTGGCGGCCGGGGTCATCTTTACGGACAGGGTGGCGGCAGTCTGCATAGGGCTTACGATCTTTCTCGCATTCCTGGCCAATATCATGAAATCTACATACTGGAGCGTGATGGGACAGGCCGGGATCCCGGCAGGTATGACGGCGATGGCGACGGGCATCATATCGTTTATCGCATTTATCCCTGATTTCATCGTACCGACGGTATGCGGTGTGTGGCTGGACGCGGCGACGAGAGCCGGGGATGTGAGCGCGGGTTTTGACAAGATCTTCATCCTGCTCATCGTCTTCGCGGTGATCGGGATGGCCGGGGCGGCGGTGTTCGTCCGACAGACACGCAGGCTGCGCAGAGAACATGGAGAGATATAGGATCTATAAAAATATAAACAGATATCAAGGAGGGTTTGACCATGGAAAACTGGATGAGAGGCGTTTCAATGCGTATGTTTACGGATGAGGACATGCAGAGGGTCCACGACTATTCACTGGAGCTTCTGCGGGAGAATGGCATCAATATCGCCAATGACCGGGTGCTCAAGGTCTTTAAGGAGAATGGGTTCCGTGTGGAGGGAAGTCAGATATACATGACGGAAAAACAAGTCATGGATGCACTGGAGAAGACGCCCAGTCATTTCGTCATCCACGGGCGCAGCAGCGCGCGGGATCTGGATCTGGGCGGCGGCGACTACGGCGTGTGCTCCCCGATCGGGCCGGTCAATGTGCGGACTCTGGACGACGGCATCCGTCAGGGGACGCTCAAGGATGTGGAAGATCTCGCAAAGATCTACCAGGGCAGCGACGTCATCAATATCAATACGAACAACGGTGTCGAGGCCTACGATGTGGACGAGAAGACCGGGCATCTCCTCATCACAAAGGCGGTGCTGAAAAATACGGATAAACCTGTCTATACCCGTCTGTTCACCTATGAGCAGATGCATGAGATCATGGATATGGTGGAGATCACATCCGGCGAAAAGCTGGAAAAGGGCGGGAACATCTGGCTGGCGCCGGGATCTTGTCCATCTTTAAGCCCCATGGCGTACAGCCGGGAAGTGGCGGACTGCATCGTCGCCCTGGCAGAGCGCGGACAGGTGGTCACACTCGGTTCAGCCACCAGCACAGGCGTGACAGGCCCGATCCAGATCTTCGGGACGATCGTGATGCAGAATGCGGAGCAGCTGGCCGGGATCGTACTCACCCAGCTCATCAATCCAGGAAATGCGGTGGGTTACGGCGTGGCTGCCTGCCCAGGCAATATGCGCGGCGCGAGATACTGCTGCGGATCTCCGGGAAGGGTCATGCTCCAGATCGGATCCATCGAGATGGGCAAGAGATTTTACCATCTGCCGACTCGTACAGAGCCTTATACGACGGAGAGCAACACGATCGATGTGCAGTGCGGCATAGAGTCCTATGAAGGATCCATCTGCAACATCCTTTCCGGGGCGGATTATCAGCTGGGCGAGATCGGGACACTGGACTCCCTCATGACCACTTCATACGAGAAGACCATCATCGATGAGGAGATCACCAGCCGTCTGTTCTATATCAAAGAAGGCATCGACGTCTCCAGGGAGTACGCGGCCATCGAGTCGATCATGGATGTGGGCAGCGGCGGCACGTTCCTGATGGAAGAGGATACGGTCGAGCAGATGCATGACGCCTGGTATCCGACCTACACAGACTGGAACCGGGACCCGGACAAGATCCCGGGCGATGACTACGAGTATGTGCTGCGCAAGGCAAACGAGGAGTGGAAGAGACGTCTTGAAGAAGCGCCGGAGTCCATGCTGGATAAAGCGGTGGAAGAGGAACTGGACGCGTACATCAGAGCACACTCAAAATAGATCTGATAAGGAGGAATGAACATGGCTGTAAAGAGGATGTTTGACGCCGTGGAGACTCATTGCGGCGAACCGATGCGGGTGGTGACCAGCGGGATCCCCACGATCCCGGGAAACTCTGTCTATGAGCAGGCGCTCTGGCTGGAAAAAAATGACGACCAGCTCCGCCGCCTGATGCTCCGGGAACCGCGGGGATATCCCCCGCTCTGCTGCAACCTGATCGTGCCGGCAAAAGATCCCCGGGCGAAGGCGGGATACATCATCATGGAGCAGACGGAGTACCCGATGATGAGCGGCGGGAATACGATCTCGGTGGCCACGGCACTCTTAGAGACCGGGATGATCCCGATGGAATATCCGGTCACGGAATTTTACCTGGAGGCGCCTGCTGGTCTGATCAAGATCAAGGCGGACTGTGAAAATGGGAAATGCAAGCAGGTCACTTTTGAAAACGTCCCGGCTTTTGCGGTGCATCTGGACAAAGAGATCGACGTGCCGACGCTCGGGAAAGTAAAAGTGGATGTGGCATGGGGCGGCATGTTCTATACATTGATCGACGTGCGCCAATTTGACGGCTTAAAGCTCATCCCGGAGATGGGGCGGGAGATCGCGAAGGTCAGCGCTCTGTGCATGCAGGCGGCAAAAGAGCAGCTCCCCGTGGAGCATCCGGATTATCCGGGTGTGGGGATCACAATCTCAGAACTCCACGGTCCGACGGACAATCCCAATGCGGACTGGCAGAGTGTCAACACGGTCTTCACCGGGGATATCGACTTTGACAGGCCGGAGACCTGGACCGGCGCGCTGGACAGATGCGCCTGCGGGACAGGGACCTGCGCGCTCATGGCGGCAAAATACGCGAAAGGCGAGCTGAAACTGAACCAGCCGTTCAGGCGGGAAGGGCTGATCGGGATCATCTTCACAGGCCACGCGATCGCGGAGACAGAGATCCATGGACATAAGGCGATCGTCCCGACCATCGGCGGAGAGGCCTGGATCTACGGATATACAAAATATGTATTGGACGACACCGATCCATTTCCGAATGGATTTACGGTCGGTGACATCTGGTGATATGAAAAACGGGGGCGGACCGCTCCCGTTTTTTCTGTTCTCATAAATATGTGTCAGATCAGCGTATCATCGCGCAGAGTCTCGCTCAGATCGCACTTAAGGAGCCGCCTGCCGCCGATGTGATAGGCCAGTGCGACGGATGATACGATCCCGGCCGCGAACAGCAGGATGGGCAGGATCGGGGCTTCCGCCCAGAACACCCTCGGATCCAGATGACTGATGGTCACGGTGAACTGTATGAACAGTGCTGTCAGAGGAAATGTGATCAAAAGCGGCCGTCCCGCGGTCACAGATGCCTCGATAAAGAAGATGCGCCGCAGCTCCTGCGGTGTCAGGCCGATGGACATATATTGGGCATATTCCCGTTTTCTCTGGCGAAGGGATCCGAGGGCGTTTGCGAACACATTCGCGATCCCGATCAGGGCCAGCAGCACACAGAAAGCGCCCATGATGACTTTCATCCCGTGGATCAGGTCGTCGTTTGAGAGTTTTTCGCGCACCCGGTTTTCACTTTCGGCTCTATAGTCTCGCGGAATGCGTTGCAGGATCTCTTTTTCCAGGCGGTCCAGATCGGTGAGGTCTGCGTTTCCCTCCGAGAGGATCCGGATAGAGATGTCGGGTTCGATCTGGCAGAGCTCTCTGGATGTCCTGTTCCACAGCGTGAGCGGGATAAAGTGCACGAGAGCGGGATCGTCATATTCTTCCCGCAGCAGAGGGACCGTCTGTGTATAAGCTAAAACGGGGATCTGGGCGCGCTGGTCGTCTCTGCAGATGATCGTCGGCTGTGCGTCCTCTTTTACAAAAGGGATGTACGCGGGGAATCGGAAGTCACTGTTCGTACGATCCCAGATCCGATCCAATACGACCGCGCCGTCCAGGCTCGGCGTGACCTGGATCTGTGAACAGAAGTCCAGGAAACTGGCGTCGTCCAGGATGACGAGCGGGACGGATACCGGGAAGCCGCGGTCTGTCTCCTGGATCTTGGCGACCGTATCAAGACCGCCCAGGGACAACAGTTCGTCGCTCTGGGAGTTTTCCTTCAGGTACGTGGCGGCTTCGGCTTTTTGATAGATCACGGCATCTCGTACCCCGGGAAGATCCGGCGCGCTCCTTTTCAGATCCAGGTCTGTGAGCGCCGTATCCTTCAGTGTGATCATGATGTCCCATGCATCCTGATACCGTTCAAAATACGTGTACCGGGTGCTGATGGCGGAGAGCGTGGTAAAGCACAGCATGACGGAAAAACTCAGAAAGGACAAGGATAACGACCAGGTGGAGATCCTCAGGTGTTTTCGCTGGGCCTTTAATGCGTTTCCCGCCAGTTCGCCCTTGATGCCGAACAATGCGGATAAGATCCGGGAATGCCGTCTCTTTTTCAACTGGATGCCGCCTGTCTCCCGGATCGCTTTAAGGGGCGTCATCCGGCTCAGTCTCCGCGCGGGTATCCAGGCGGAGATGAGCACCGTCAGGGCGGAGACCGCGATGCCGACGACGGATGACAGCGGGTGGTAATGAAAAGCGGCCGCGTGCCGCCCAGCCACATCGGCGGCAAAGAGGTTGACGGCTCTGATCAGGCAGGCGCTGATCAAGATCCCCAGGGCGTGACCTAAGAGCATCGGCAAAAGGCTTAAAGCCGCCGCTTCCTGGAGCAGACAGATCCGGATCTGCCGCGGCGTGGCCCCGATGCTGGAAAAGATCCCGAACTGGTGGATCCTGGCGTTCATCGACAGCTCAAAAGAAGTGCGGATGATCAGGATCAATGACACCGCCGCGACGATCAGGATCGCCAGATACAATGTCAGGAGCAGCGGCGGCGACGCATCCTCCGGGTCGTGGATCAGATACCGGGATAGGAGCAGCGCGTGGTATGCGATGGAGGCTCTCTCTGGACCCAACTGCGCCAGGATCAGCGGCAGATCTTGGTAGATCCTCCGGGGTTTCTGAAAATAGAGATCGATCACGGCCGCGTCCTGTTCGGGGGATCCGTCGCGGACGACGGCTTTTTTCACATTCGGAAACCGGTGTATCAGGGAGAGATCCTCTTCCGTAAATCTCTCACAGACGATGCGTCCCTGCCAGTCGCCTTCTTCCAGGATGATCTTCTCTACCTCATAGACCCAGAGATCATAGGCGATGCTGCATAACAGGGACAGGAACATGGCGGCGACCAGGGCCGCGGCCATGATCGATGTGCTGGAGGCGCGGTTATTCTTGATGTAGCTTTTGGAGTAGTCTTTCCACATCTGAGTCACCTCCATTTCCCGGCGGGTCCATGGGAATGGTCGCTGACGATCCGGCCGTCTTCGATGGTCACGATCCGGTCTGCGCCCAGCGCGATCTTTTCATCATGGGTGATCAGGAGTATGGTCTGTTTCAGCTCGCGGTTGGACAGTTTTAAGAGGTCGATGATCTCTTTTGAATTTTTCTGATCCAGATTGCCGGTGGGTTCGTCGGCCAGGAGGATGGCGGGGCGGTAGATCAAAGACCTTGCGATCGCCACGCGCTGCTGCTGGCCCCCGGAGAGCTGACTGGGCAGGCTCTCCATCTTATCCGCGATCCCCAGCGTCTGTACGATCGTCGCCAGATAGTCCGGGTCGGGCTTCCTCTTGTCCAGGAGCATGGGCATCAGGATGTTTTTTTCAGCGGTCAAGGTCGGGATCAGGTTGTAAAACTGATAGATCAGGCCGACTTTCCGCCGCCTGAAGAGCGCGGCGTCCGTGGCGTTCAGCTGGGTGATGTCAACGCCGTCGATCGTCACGGTGCCTTTTGTGGGCTTGTCCACGGTGCCCAGGATGTGCAGGAGCGTGGATTTTCCGGATCCGGACGATCCCGTGACCGCCACGAAGTCGCCCGCGTGCATGGACAGATCGATCCCGTTCAGGGCGGCGACCTGCCCGGCGCCTTTTCCGAATACTTTCTGGATGTTGTCACATCTGAGTATCTCCATAGCAGAAGTTCCTCCT
This sequence comes from uncultured Lachnospiraceae bacterium, assembly GCA_910584115.1. Taxonomy (GTDB): domain Bacteria; phylum Bacillota; class Clostridia; order Lachnospirales; family Lachnospiraceae; genus MGBC164599. The sequence continues at coordinate 21,368 of CAJTYN010000019.1, read as the reverse complement.
TGTCATCGTTTTGTTTTATCTTAACAAAGGAAAGTGACATCCCGGTGACATCTCATGAATAGAAGCGGATCTCGAAACAGGCCCCGCCCAGGGGAAGGTTGAAAGCGCGGATGATCCCGTTCTGCATCTCGATGATCGCTTTTGAAAGGGACAGTCCGATGCCGATCCCCGCACCTTTTGGGCGGCGCCCCCGGTAGAACCGGTCGAAGAGATAGGGCAGGTCTTCTCTTGCGAAGCCTTCGCCTTCATCCCAGATGCGGATCTGCACATAAAGGGGATGCTGTTCATAGGAGCAGTAGACCGCGGCGCCTGGGGGGACCGCCTCCAGACAATCTTTCATCACGTTCATGACCGCTTCCATCGTCCAGTCCAGATCCGCGGTGATCTCTATCTCACCCAGTTCCGGGATATGGAGCAGGACGTTTTTTTGCGCAAAGAGTATGTAAAGGTTGTCGGAGGCCAGGGTGAGCAGTGTGAAGATATCGACAGGCTTTCGCTCCAGTACGAGTACGCCTGCGTCGATGCGGGAGAGCAGTGATAGTGCTTCTTCCAGATGGGTGAGATGGTCGAGCTGCCGCTGGATCGTCTGAAGGCAGACATCGCCCAGACGTTCTCTTTCCATCTGGATCGAGAGGGAGATGGATGTGATCGGCGTTTTGATCTGGTGGGCGATGTTGGAGAGATTTTCGGCCAGGTCATTCCGCGCGGCGAGGGCGGATCCCCTGGTCTGGTAAAGGGCTGTGACTGTTTTGTAGATCTCATCCTGCAGTTTTGAAAATCCATCTTCTGTGGTGTCGATGAGAGATCCCTGGCCGCCGGTATTTATTTTTTCCAGATAGTCCGTGAGTGCCTGGATGCGGGCGGCTGTCCGCTTGTGCTGGCGCCAGGAGGAGAAGAGAAAGAGCATGATCCCGGCCAAGGATCCGAAGAGGGCGATCCAGAGGACGGCCGTGTCCGCCAGTCCCAGATCGGAAGGGTGATAGCCGAAAGCAGTTAAAAGGCAGGCGTCTGTCGTATAGGGATCGGGCGTTTTCAGCGCGCGCAGGATGCTCTGTCTGGAGGCCGGGCATTCCTGGACGATCCGTTCACAGATCCCGCCCAGCAGCTTAAATGATCTGTGACGGTAGTAAAGAGTGAGCAGGGCGGCGGTGGCGGAGGCCGCGAGCAGGCTGACTGCCGCGGCGGATGGGATGGTCATCTGTATATCCGGTCTCTTGTTCATCGTGCATCCTCCATACGATAGCCAAAACTCCGGATCGTTTTCAGGCAGGGCGGGTGGTGGAGTTTTTCCCGCAGCCGCTTTATGGCCACGGTCAGCGTGTTGTCGTTGACATAATTTCCATTGCTGTCCCAGATCTGGGTCAGCAGCCGATCTCTCGTGACGGTCCGGCCTTTGTTTTCCATCAGGAGCCGCAAGAGCTGGTATTCCGTCTGGCTGACCGTGATCTCTTCCCCGCCGCAGAAGACCGCCATCCTGCTCTCATCGATGGAGATGGGGCCGCAATAGAGGCATGTCCCCGGCGCGTTTTCGGCCCGGCGGAGTAAGGCGCTGATGCGGGAAGATAGGATCTCCAGTTCAAAGGGCTTTGTCACATAGTCGTCCGCGCCGTTCTCGAATCCGGCGACGATATCGCGTGTATCGTCCCGGACGGTGAGAAAGATGATCGGCAGAGCGCTCCATTTCGAGCGTATCCATCTGCAGAATCGGTCCCCCTGGCCATCTGGCATATTCCAGTCGATCAGGGCCAGGTCCGGGAGGCGCTCTCCGAAGGCTGTCTGGCCGCTCTCCAAGGTGGCGAACAGGGAGACGGCATAGCCTTTCTGGCGCAGGTATGCTTTTACGGTGGCGGCGATGTCCGCATCATCTTCGATATAATAGATCTCGGTCATTTTTTATCTCCTTATCATGGTCAGGGGGTTATATGAAGAGAGCCGGGAACCTGTTCTCAAGTCCCGGACTCATGGAGGAGCTTTATATTTCTGAAATATATCTGTATGAAGACCAGATCCCTATGAACATGAGCGCGCCTTCCACCAGGCCGCATTGCGCCCTGTACCCGCCTGCGCCGTGCAGTCCGACAGCGGAGCGGATCGTCTGCGGCTCGATGGGGATCCTAAATATCTCGCTCAGACAGATGAGCGCTGTCCGGGCGCAATCGATATCTTCTTCCCAGTACAGCTCATGTACCCGTTTTGTAATATATTCTTTCGTCATGGGTATAGTATAGCACGGAGCCGGAGGGCGTTCAACCCCTGCCCGTTCTTTATAAAAAATTCAGAAGATCAAGACTATCAATATAGCATGGACTGTGTTATGATAGGCTTATTCTCGACAACTATCCGAGTTTTTCAACGCATATAGAAGAGGGGATGATAGGGTGAAAAAGAATATTAAGACGAGCGTAAAAGGGAAGCCGGGTAAGATCACCGAGCCGGCATCGTCCAGGCCGGAGGGATCCAAAGAGCATGAGACATTCATGCGGCGTCTAAGGACCCGTCACGATGAGCTGAAGTGGCTCTATATGGAGCTGTACGACAACGATTCCATGTTTGCGGAATTGACGGACCAGATGTATCGGTCTTATATGGAGAGACGGCCGGGGTTAAAGGAAACGGATCAAAAACGCGAAGCCGATCCGGGCTGGTACAAGAAGAACGATATGCTGGGCATGATGCTCTATATCGACAATTTTGCAGGCACGATCAAAGGTGTGGAGGAGAAGCTGGACTATCTGGAAAGATGCGGCGTGAACTATCTCCATCTGATGCCGTTCATGGAGACGCCGGAAGCAAACTCAGACGGAGGGTACGCTGTATCAAATTTCAGAAAAGCAAAAGAAGAGCTGGGTACGATGGAAGACCTGGAGCATCTGACGGATGCCTGCCATGCGCGGGGGATGAGTGTCTGCGCGGACTTTGTGATGAATCATACGTCGGATGAGCACATCTGGGCAAAGAAGGCAAGGAGCGGAGACGGAGAGTACATGAGCCGTTATTTCTTTTTCCAGGACTACTCTCTGCCGTCACAGTATGAGCAGACGATCCCGCAGGTATTCCCCATAGCGGCTCCGGGGAATTTTACGTGGATCCCGGAGGTCGGGCATTATGTCATGACGACCTTTTATCCGTATCAGTGGGATCTGAATTATGAGAATCCGCGGGTGTTCAATGAGATGATGGGCAATTTCCTGTTCCTGGTCAACCGGGGGATCGATGTGGTGCGGCTGGACGCCGTGCCCTATATCTGGAAGGAACTGCACACGCCCTGCCGGAATCTGCCGCAGGTGCATACGATCGTGCGTATGATGCGCCTGATCAGTGAGATCGTCTGTCCGGGAACGCTGCTCCTGGGCGAGGTGGTGATGGAACCGGAAAAAGTCGTGCCTTATTTCGGCACAGTGGAGAAGCCGGAATGTCATATGCTGTACAATGTGACGACGATGGCGACCACATGGCATACCGTCGCGACCCGGAACATCGGATTGCTGAAAGAGCAGTTTAAGATACTGGCGCGGCTGCCGAAGCAATATGTATTTTTAAATTATCTGCGCTGCCACGACGATATCGGATGGGGCTTGGATTACGACATGCTGGGGCGGGACGGCCTGGAGCAGGCGGCTCATAAAAAATATCTGAACGATTATTTCCAGGGATATGTCGGCTGCAGCAACAGCCGGGGAGAGTTGTATAACGACGATCCGGTGCTCAAGGACGCCCGGTTCTGCGGGACGACGGCCTCCATGTGCGGGATCGAGAAGGCGGGCTTCGAGGAGGACGAGGGCGCCATGGATCTGGCGATCCGCTTGGATGTGATGCTGCACGCGTATCTGTTCATGCAGTCCGGGATCCCGGTCATCTACAGTGGGGATGAGATCGGGCAGGTCAATGATTACAGCTATAAAGAAGATCCGAAGAAAGCCGCCGATTCCCGCTACATCCACCGGGGCAGGCTGCAGTGGGCGCTCACGGAGAATATCGAAGATCCGCAGACGGTACAGGGAAGATTGTTCTCAAGTCTTACCACATTGGAAGAGATCAGAAAGAGAGAGAAAGTCTTTATGACGGAAGCGGATATGCGGACGCTGGAGACTTGGGAGGGTGGTGTGCTCGGCCTAGTCAGGGAGTCTGAGGGTGAGAAGCTGATCGGACTCTTCAATTTCAGCGAACAGGACCGGACGGCCTGGATCAACGAGGAAGACGGGATGTATGAGGACTTGCTCTCTGGGGACGTGATGGAGGCGAAAGGGGTCAACATCAGAGCATATGGATTTTATTATCTGAAAAGGCAGAAATAGAGGTCTTCTGTAAAGACAGGAAGATCCTGCAGATGTGTCGTCCGCAGGATCTTTTATTTGGTACGATCTACAGCCACTCAGATCTTTGCCATGTACTTTTCTACGAGAAAAGTACCAAAAGCGCCGGGGGATTGCGATCTCCCCCGGCCCCTTAAAACGCTTCTTTTGAAAGGCCGGCGTTCTATTATCCGTAAATCTGTGGTAATTGAGTTGGATCTAAGGTTTTAGAGTGTCTGGATGAAACGCAGGAATGCCGCCTGCCCTTCTGGCGTGCGCTTGTAGACACCGGCATCTTCCAACACATGTGTAAAGACGATCCCGATCTCTTTTTTCAGGATATCCATGATGTTTTCTTTGGAAACATCGGGATACGCCGGGAGGAAGCCCTCCGCCCAATCGGCGTGTTTTTCGATCTTCTCATTGCTCCGAAGATCCTTGTGCTCTGTGATGTACTCTGCCAGGATCTCCATCTCTTCTTTCAGGCGGGAGGGGAGGACGGCGAGGCCCATGACCTCGATCAGTCCGATGTTCTCTTTCTTTATGTGATGGTATTCGGCATGGGGATGGTAAACGCCCAGCGGGTGCTCCTCGGTGGTGATGTTGTTGCGGAGCACCAGATCCAGTTCGTAGGCGCCGTCCCGCATCCGTGCGATCGGTGTGATCGTATTGTGCGGTTCTCCGTCTGTATATGCATAGATGAACGCGTTTTCATCCGTATAAGAACGCCAGCAGTCCAGGATATGTTCGGCCAGATCGATCAGGCGGTCTTTTTTCCGGCAGGAGATCCGCAGGACGGACAGGGGCCATCTGACGATCCCGGCCTTCACATCCTCAAAACCTGGGAGGACGATCTCCTTTTCCACCGGGGCTTTTTCCATGGCGAAGGTGTAATGGCCGCCCTGGAAATGGTCATGGCTCAGGATCGATCCGCCCACGATCGGAAGGTCCGCGTTGGAGCCGAGAAAATAATGGGGAAACTGTGTGATAAAGTCAAACAGTTTGACGAACGCGGCCCGGTCGATCTTCATCGGCGTGTGTTCCCCGTTGAAGACGATGCAGTGTTCATTGTAATATACATAAGGGGAATACTGGAATCCCCAGTCTGTGCCGTTGATCGTAAGCGGGATGATCCGGTGGTTTTCTCTGGCCGGGTGGTTTATGCGTCCGGCGTAACCTTCGTTTTCCATACAGAGCTGGCATTTCGGATAATCGGAAGCAGCGGCGTTCTTGGCGGCGGCGATCGCTTTCGGATCCTTTTCCGGTTTGGAGAGGTTGATCGTGATGTCCATCTCTCCGTAGGGCGAATCCGTCTTCCATTTCATGTCTTTTTTGACGCGGTAACGGCGGATATAGTCGCTGTCCTGGCTGAATCTATAATAGAATCCGGTCGCTTCCTTTGGTGACTTCGCATAATGCGCCCAGAACTCTGCCTGGACCTGCGCCGGTCGGGGCAGCAGGCAGTTCATCATCTTCGTATCGAACAGGTCGCGGGAAGTGATATCGTCGGAGATGATCTTGCGGGAGACTGCTTCGTCTAAAAGGGCGCGCAAGGTCTGTTCCAGGGAGATCTTATCCGGGTCCCCGTCGGATCCGAGCGGCGTGTCTTCGTAAGCATCTTCGTGAAAGAGGTCCAGCAGGAGATTGGTCGTGTAAATGCGCTCCGAGCGCGGGGTGATCCCGGTCTGGATCCCGTAGGTGACGAGTTTTTTGATATCTTCATACAACATGGCGGTGCTCCTTTTTCGTTTGTTCTGATCGATCTAAGCGTCGGGCGCCGTCGTCGATGGCGGCCAGATAAAATCCTGCCGTCAGGCCGAAGCGCTCGTGGTAGGCTCTGCGCAGATCCTCCTGGAATTTTTCAACGGCATCATTTTCCACGATGCTGACCGTGCATCCGCCGAATCCGCCGCCCGTGATGCGGGAACCCAATACGCCCGGCGTGTTCCAGGCCAGCTCCACGAGATGATCCACCTCCGGGCAGGAAACTTCATAGTCGTCCCGCAATGAGATGTGGGAAGCGTTCATCAGGCTTCCGAAGAGGGGGATGTCGTTGTTCAGCAGGGCGTTTTTTGCGCGGATCGTCCGCTGGTTTTCATAGACGGCATGCTTCGCCCGCTTGCAGAGGATGGGATCGGAGAGAGCGGCCTTTGCGTTTTCAAATCCTTCTTCGGTGAGGTCGCCCAGTGTCTGGATCGGACATATCTCCTGCAGGATCTTCAGGGCTCTCTCGCTGTCCCTCCGCCTGTCGTTGTAGGCGGAATCCACCAGGCTGTGTTTTACGTTGCTGTTGGTGATGATGATCTGGGCGTGGGTCAGTCTGACCGGCGCGTATTCATAGCGCAGCGTATCAGTATCCAGGAAGATGGCATGGTCTTTCTTTCCCATCGCACTGGCAAACTGATCCATGATCCCGCAGTTGCATCCGTTGAAATTGTTCTCTGCGTCCTGTCCGATCAGGGCGATGTCGGTCATGGATATGGACGCAAAGCCGAACGTGTCTTTGATGATCAGTCCCGTTAGCACTTCCAGGGAAGCGGAAGAGGAGAGGCCGGAGCCGTTGGGGATATTTCCCCAGATCAGGATATCCATGCCGTGGGTCAGTCTGAGGCCGCGTTTCTCGTAGGCCCAGATGACGCCCTTTGGATAATCGGTCCAGCCGTCATCTTCGGATGGGTGCAGATCCGAGATGCCTGTCTCGATCACGCCCATGTCCGCAAAATTCATGGAATAGAAACGGATCTTATCGTCACCGCGGTCCGCGACGACGGCGTAAGTCCCCAGGGTGAGGGCGCATGGGAACACATGTCCGCCGTTGTAGTCGGTGTGTTCTCCGATCAGGTTGACGCGTCCCGGCGCAAAATATACGCGGGGCTCGTCGCTGCGGTCAAATATCTTGTTAAATTCTTCACATAATCTGGCGATCATTTAGGAACCTCCTCAGTCGTCATCGCTGTTCTCTGTATCTGCAAGTTCATATACGGCATCTGTATATCCGATAAAAGTGAGCGTGTCCATATCAAGGGCACTGACATACTCGGCCGGATCTACCAGCGGGATCTTTTTGTCTTTTCGGATGAAGAGGGGCACTTCATTTAAGGCGATCTCGACGAAGTGATGGCCTTTTTCCAGGATCTCTTCATATAGGCGTCCATCCGGCAGGAATTTTATGAATTTCATCTCTTCCGGGAGATAGACGTAGCGGCCCACCGCATTCTGGGTATAGACGGGTGCGATCATGATCTCATTTCCCAGCATCAGCTGATCTTCCACGCGGCGGGCGGATCTGTCCTCAGGATATACGAAAGCCAGGGGCTTGAAGTACATGTCGTCGTTTTGCGCGGCTTTCAGATATTCACTGTACAGATAGGGGATCAGCCGGTAGCGGATGCTTATGATGTGGCGGAAGTCCTCAATGTGGTCGAAACGGTAGCATTCCTGTTCCCGGGTGCCCAGCGCGGAGTGGTTGCGCATCAGCGGGGTGAAGACACCGAGGGCCAGCCAGCGCAGCAGCAGGTCTTCCGTCGTATCCGCGCCGAACCCCCCTAAGTCCGCGCCGATATAGAGAAAACCGCACATGTTCAGGGACGGGAGCATCTTCAGGTTGAGCAGGAGATGGCTCCACCAGGATCTGTTGTCCCCCATCCAGATCCCGCCGTATCGGTGCATCCCGATATAGGAAGAACGCGAGAACATCAAGATCCGTTTATCCGGCGCATACCGGGCGAACGCCTCAGAAGCGGCCCGCGTCATATTTGATCCGTACAGGTTATGCACTTTATCATGGCGGATCTTCTTCCCGTTTACATCGTGGTAAAAGTCTCTGTAGTCTTTGGGGCTGTTGGTGAGGCCGTGGACGCGCGCGTGCAGTTCTTCGTGGTCGAAAGCGTTTTTTTCATCGCCATACCCGTCGAGATAAGAGAGCAGATCATCCCGTCCCTTCGGGCTGTAGAAGATCGCCGGTTCGTTCATGTCGTTCCAGAACCCCTCGATCCCGGCGTCTAACAGGCGTTTGTATCTGCTGCCGAACCACTTTCGGGCCTCGGGATCCAGAAAGTCGGGAAGATGTGTGAGTCCGGGCCAGACGCAGGCTTCGAAGGGTTCCCCGTTTTCTTGTCTGCAGAAATAGCCGCCCGCGATGCCTTCTTCGTAGACGTCGTAGCCCTCTTCGATCTTGACGCCGGCGTCGATGATCGGGATCAGATGGATTCCCTGTTTTTTCATCTGTGCGGTAAAAGCCTCAAAGTCCGGAAAATTTTCTGTATTTACGGTAAAATCCTTATAGTCGTCCATGTAATCGATATCCATGTATAGAAGATCCAGCGGGATATGATGCTCCCGATACCTGCTGACCACAGTCTCGAAGTCTTCCCTCGTCTTGTATCCCCAGCGGCTCTGCCCGTAGCCGAAGGCGAATCGCGGCGGGATATAGCTCTTGCCGATCATCCGGCGGAATTGCCTGGTGATGTCGTAGGCATCTTCTCCGGTGATCACATACAGATCCAGGTCCGCATCTTCACATCGGATCTCCATGTTGTCCATATGGGAATATCCGATATCAAAGGTCAGTGCGCCGGGATAGTCAAAAAACAGACCAAAGTTCTCTTTTCCGGATACGATGATGAGATTGTGGGCACCGTACAGAGAGACTTTCTCTTCCGTATGGATCGGATCGTCGGTGCAGAAGCTCGTGTAGAGGAAGCCGCGTTTGTTGATGCCGCGGTTTGCCTCGCCGAGACCGAACACGATATCGTCAGGATCCAGGGCGTAGGAATATCGAAATCCATCGGCTGCGTCTATCTGTCCGAAGGCCGGAGAGCCAGAAGAAGTCGGGATGTCAGATAGGATGGCGTCTGTTGCGATCGGGTCGCCCCAGGAATATTTTTGGATCATGGTGATCTCCTCCTTGTCGT
>CAJTYN010000019.1:0-12063 GCA_910584115.1 uncultured Lachnospiraceae bacterium | reverse complement strand
TGGGATATGATCTCGATATCGATCATAGTCGATTTTTTTTGGAGATGCAAGACTTTTTTGAAAAAATCTATCTGTTCGGATCGGGCATCAGCTTCCGGGTCTGCCGGTAAGTCCGCGGGGAGACACCGTAGATCTTTTTGAAAGCCCTGGAAAAATGGAGCTGGTTGGGGTAGCCGACCTGTACGCTGATCGCGCTGATAGAAAGGTCCGTCGTGACCAGCAGCGAAGAGGCTTTGTTCATGCGGTAGCGGATCAGGAATTCCTGCGGGGACTGTCCCATGGCGTCCTTGAACACTTTTCCGAAATAACTGCGGTCCAGATTGCATTGTCTGGCCATGTCTTCCACCGTGATCTGCGAGGCATAATATTGTTCGATGAAAGAGATCGCTTCCTGGGAATAATAATGGGAGAGTTTTCCGCCCTGGGTCTTTTTGCGGTTCGCGGAACCATGGACGAGGGCATCCAGGATCATATAGAGGAAGCCGATGAAACAGAGCGGATTCTCAACAGGGTGCTCGACGATGTACATCATCCGGTCCCGCAGCAGATGTCCGGCTTCTTCGGAGATCGGATAAAAGACAGGCGTGGAGGCGGAGAGTCCGGCTTCTTTTAAGAGTTCGGCCGCCCGCAGGCCGTCAAATTCGATCCATGTATATTCCCACGGCTCGTGCTGGTCGGCATAATATGTGGCCACAAGATCTGGTTCGATCAGAAAACCCTGTCCGGCCAGGACCTGGGATTCCTCCGTGCGGCTGAGATCCTTATTGTTTACATGGAGGACGCCCTTTCCGGATATGATATAATGGAACAGGTAATGGTTCCTGGTGTGCGGCCCATAGGAATGCAGGGGGCGGCATTGTTCGTATCCGTATTGATAAGCGGTCAGGTCCAGAAAGCGTTCATCCGAGAAGATGCGAAACGTGTTTTGGGGCATATCGGTCCTCCTTTTCCGTATGAGATCAGTGATATTTAATAAAAATTTCATGTTAAGATCATAAAAAAGTTATAAAATCACGTCATTTTTTATAATTATATACCATAATGAGTACTAAATCAACATTAATTCGTTAAATCTAGTATTTAGATATATTTTCACCACATCATAACATTTACAACGAAATGCACAGATGGTAAGATCCTGATCAGAAATATAGGATCACGACCGGTCAAGATCTAAGAGAAAGGAGAAAAGATGAAAAGATGAAAAAGAAAAAAGCTCAGGCACTCTTTTTTACCGTTGCATTGGCAATGGGACTTCTCAGTGTAGGCTGCGGAGGGGGAGACGAGGCGGCAGAGGGCAAGACTGTGATCGAAATGGTCCAGTATAAGCAGGAAGCGGTCGACGTCTTCGAAGAATTTGAAAAAGGTTTTAATGAGACACATGATGATATTTTGTTGAAGATCGATTCTCCAAATGACGCGATGACGATCTTAAAGACCCGGTTCATCCGGGAGGACGATCCGGATATCATCGGTATCGGCGGCGATATCAACTATTCCAACTTTCTGGATGCGGAGATGTTGATGGACATTTCTGATCTTGATTGTCTTGCCGATATCAAACAAAATTATCTCGATACGAACAAAGATCTGGAATACGTTCCGCAGGAGGGCGTGTACGCTATGCCATACATGGCAAATGCCGCCGGGATCCTGTTCAACCGCGATATGTTCGAAGAACACGATTGGGAGATCCCGACCACCTGGGAGGAACTGCTGGAACTGTGCGAGACGATCCAGTCAGAGGGCATCCTCCCGATGTATTTCGGTTTCAAAGACTCCTGGACCTGTCTGGCTCCGTGGAACGCGATCGCGGTAGACCTCTGTGAGTCAGACCTCACCTACAAGGTCAATTCCGGTGAGACGAAGTTCTCGGAGCATTACGCGGAAGTGGCGGAAAAAGAAAAAGCGCTCCTTCCCTATGCGCAGAAGAATCCGGTGGCGCAGAGCTACAACGATGCATGTACGGCGTTCGCCCGCGGGGAATCCGCCATGTACGTGATCGGTAACTACGCGATCCCGCAGATCCGCTCGGTCAATCCGGATATGAACATCGGTTCCTTCGTATTCCCGGCCAGCAGCAACGCGGAAGAGAACATCCTCAACTCCGGCAACGACCTGATGTTCTGCGTGATGTCCACCTGTAAAAATAAAGAAGCCGCCTACGAAGTGCTGCGGTACATGCAGGAGGATGAGAGCATCCGCACATATCTGGACGCCCAGAGCGCGGTCCCCTGCAAAAAAGGCGATTTCGACGTTGTCCCGGAACTGGAAGAGATGCGTGAATATATCGAGAACGGTCTCGTAGCGGATTATCAGGATCATCATTATCCCAGCGAGATGGCGGTAGACGCCATGATCCAGACGTATCTCCTGGACGACAGCGCGGATGCGACGGAAACATTCATGGAGAGATTCGACACCGAATGGGTCCGTTACAACAAAGATATCATCGCGAAAGTAAAACGTTATGAGGAGGGAGAGTAGGATATGAAAAAGAAGATGGCCTGGAGCAGGAATGAGCGGATATTCCTTTGGATGCTGACTCCCATATTGATCCTGTTCTTCTGCTTTAATACCTTACCGCTGATCAAAGGTTTTTATTACGGCCTGACAAACTTCAGGGGATATGGAAACTACGATTTCGTCGGGCTGCGGAACTTTGCGGATATATTCGGGGATGCCCGTGTGGGAAAATCCTATCTGTTCACATTTAAGTATGCGATCGTCATGACGATCGCGGTCAACGTGATCAGCCTGATACTGGCGCTGGGCTTGAACAGCAACATCAGGGGCAAGAACGCGCTGCGAGGCGTTTACTTCGTCCCCAACATCCTGGGTGGCCTGGTCGTGGGCTACATATTCAGTTTTATCTTCACGTATATCTTACCGGCGATCGGAGAAGCGACCGGCAGCCAGTTCTTATCCAACAGCCTGCTGGCCAGCACCCGCTGGGCGTGGGTAGCCATCGTGATCGTAGGCGCATGGCAGGGGATCGCGATGAATACGATCATCTATATATCGGGACTCCAGACCGTGCCCGAAGAGGTCTACGAGGCGGGTATGCTCGACGGCGCCACCGGCTGGAAAAAATTTAAGAATATCACACTCCCGCTGATCATGCCCTTCGTATCGATCAACATGGTGCTCTGCATGAAAAACGCGATGATGGTATTCGACCAGATCATGGCCTTGACAAAAGGCGGGCCGTCCCAGTCCACAGAGTCGATCTCATATCTGATCTACAACAATGGTATGAGCGGCGGACAGTTCGGTTTCCAGAGCGCGAACGCATTCGTGTTCTTCATCGTGATCGTAGCCATTTCGTTGTTCCAGACAAAATTCTTAGGAAGTAAGGAGGAACAGTTATAATGAATAAAGCAAAGCAAAATGAAGGCGCTGTAGGCGGAAAATTAGTAAATAGGATCATCCTTGCCCTCCTGATCATCGGATGCCTGACGATCCTGTTTCCCTTATATATGACTGTGATCATCGCGTTCAAGCAGCCGTCCGAGATGACCAACGACGTGGCCGGCGCGCTCGGTTTTCCCCAGTCCTGGAGTCTGTCCAATTTTGCAGAGGCCATGCGCGTGACAGATTTCTGGCATTCCCTCGGCAACAGTCTGCTCCTGACAGGCGCGACGGTGGTGATCTGTGTGCTGCTCCACTCACTGGGCGGCTACCTGATCGGAAGGAAGATGCGTAAGTTGAAATTCTTCAATCTTGCGTACCTGTACTTGATCAGCGGTATGTTCGTACCCTTCGCGGTACTGATGATGCCTCTGGTAAAACAGACGGCCCAGATCGGGATCGCCAACAGGTTCGGCGTCATCGTACTTTATGTGGTGTTCTTCATGCCGATGAACGTCATGCTGTATTCCGGATATCTGAGCAATATCCCGGAGGCTCTGGATGAGGCGGCCTGCGTGGACGGAGCCGGCGTGTGGCAGACATTCTGGAAGATCATCTTCCCGAATATGAAGCCGATGCACGCGACGGTGGCGGTACTGACGGCGATGAGCACATGGAACGACGTCATGACCCCGCTCGTGATCATGTCGGGAACGGATCAGAACACACTGCCTCTGGCGCAGCTGAACTTCCAGACACAATTTGGTACGAATTACAACCTGGCGTTCGCTTCCTACTTACTGGCATTGCTGCCGATCTTGATCTTCTATATCGTATGTCAGAAGCAGATCATCAACGGCGTGGTAAACGGAGCGGTGAAATAACGCCTCCCCATATAGGGATATGGGATCGATAATATAGGAACAGGAGAAGCAGGGCATCTATGTCGATCAGTGTAAAAAACAATGTTTTTACGTTACAGACAAGGAACAGCACGTATCAGATGAAGGCGGATGAAAGACGGATACTGCTCCACACCTATTACGGGGCGAAGACGGATGAGACGGATCATTCGTATCTGATACAGATGGCAGATCATGGATTTTCGGGCAACATAGACGGAACGGAAGACGAGAGGGTGTATTCCCTGGATTATCTCCCGCAGGAATTTCCGGCGCTCGGGAGCGGTGATCACCGCATCCATTGTCTGGCGGCCGACCTTGGCAGCGGTGTTTGTGATTGTTTATTATTATTTGATAGTTACAAGGTTTATGACGGAAAATACAGTATACCGGGACTTCCGGCGATGTTTGCCGGGGAAGGCGCCCAGACGTTGGAGATCTTGCTGAAAGACTGCAGGGAAGAGTTTTATGTACGTTTGCTGTATGGTGTATTTGAAGATGTAGATATCATCACAAGGTCTGTGGTCATCGAAAATCGGATGGAGGGTCCTGCTGTCTTAAAAAAGGTTTCCTCCGCATGCGTCGATCTTATGGAAAACGGCCTGGAGCTGGTGCATTTTTACGGCAGACACGGATGCGAAAGGCAGATGGAGAAGAGTCCGCTGCCGCACGGGATCATGGAACTGCGCAGTACGAGAGGGGCTTCGAGCCATCAGCACAATCCCTTCGTGATCCTGGCGGGAGAGCATACGACGGAAGAGAGCGGCATCTGTTATGGAGCGGCCCTCCTCTACAGCGGCGGATTTTCTGTCCAGGCGGAGGTGGACCAGATGGACCAGACACGTCTCATCCTGGGGATCGACGCACAGGACTTTTCATGGGAGCTCGGGCCGGGGGAATGCTTTTACTCACCGGAAGTGTGCATGTGCATGAGCGGCGGGGGCTATGAAGGCTTGAGCCACAGGCTGCACCGTGGGTTTCAGGATCATCTGATACGCAGCGCATGGAAAGATAAGAGAAGGCCGATCGTTGCGAACAACTGGGAAGCGACACATTTTGACTTTGACGGAAAAGGGATCCTGGAGATCGCCAGAGAGGCGGCTGGGCTGGGCGTCGATATGTTTGTCCTGGACGACGGCTGGTTCGGCGAGAGAGACAGCGACCTGTCCGGGCTGGGCGACTGGTATGCCAATGAAGAAAAGCTCGGATGTACATTGAGCGAGCTGTCGGAGGAAGTCCATGAGATGGGACTGATGTTCGGGTTATGGTTTGAACCGGAGATGATCTCCGAAGACAGCGACCTGTACAGAGAGCATCCGGACTGGGCGCTGGCGATACCGGGAAGGGCTCCGATCCGCGGACGGTCCCAGCTGGTCCTCGATATGTCCAGGGGCGACGTGATCGATCATCTGCATCGGTGTATCTCGGGGATCCTGGATACGGTACGGATCGAATACATCAAATGGGATATGAACCGTTCCCTGGCCGCGGCGTACAGCCGGATGCTCCCGGCAGAGCGTCAGGGCGAAGTGAGGCACAGAGCCGTCTTAGGCGTATATGAACTCCTGGAGAGGATCTTGAAGGACCATCCCGGACTGCTCTTAGAAGGGTGCTGCGGAGGAGGGGGCAGATATGACGCGGGGATGCTGTATTACTGCCCGCAGATCTGGTGCAGCGACAATACGGACGCGATCGAGAGACTGCGCATCCAATACGGGACATCTTTTGCATATCCCATGTCGACCATCTCCGCGCATGTATCAGCCTGTCCGAACGAGATGAATTTCCGGACGACGCCCTTCAAGACGAGAGGCGTCTGCGCGATGCAGGGCGTGTTTGGGTACGAACTGGACTTAAGGCGCATGTCCCAGGAAGAGAAAGAAGCTGCGAAGACGCAGATCGCGTATTTCAGAGAGCATTATCGGCTGTTCCAGTTCGGCACATATCACAGGCTCGTATCGCCGTATGAAGATAAAAGCTATACGGCATGGGGATCCGTGGCAGAGGACCAGAAAGAGGCGGTCGTCGCGGTGGTCTATACGGATCTTCATGCAAATCCGAGAGCAGAACATCTGAAGCTTAGGGGACTCGTGGGAGAATGGTCCTACAGGCTCTGCCGGGATGGAGAGGAGCTCGGTACATTTACCGGGGCTGCGCTCATGAATGGAGGCATCCTGCTCCCGGTACCGAAAGAAAACTATGATTCCTGCCAGTATTATCTGAAGGCAGAGTGAAGATAGGGAGGAGTAAAAAATGGCAGAAGTGATCTTAAGACATATCAAAAAAGTATATCCGAATACAGAAAGCAAGAAGAGTAAGAAAAAAGGCGAGCCGGAAAAGAAAAAATCAAATCTTCTGGTCACAGAGGAAGGTGTGCTGGCGGTCCAGGATTTTGACCTGGATATCAAAGACCAGGAGTTCATCGTTCTGGTCGGCCCCTCCGGATGCGGAAAATCCACGACACTGCGTATGGTGGCCGGACTGGAAGGGATCAGCGGCGGCGACCTTCTGATCGATGGCAAGAAGGTAAACGATGTGGAACCGAAAGACCGTGATATCGCGATGGTCTTCCAGAACTACGCGCTGTATCCGCATATGACAGTCCGCGGCAACATGGAATTTCCGCTGAAACTGCAGAAGATGGATCCGGCAGAGATCAAACGCCGTGTGGAAGAGGCGGCGGAGATCTTAGGGATCACACAGTTCCTGGAGAGGAAACCGAAAGCACTCTCCGGCGGTCAGAGACAGAGGGTCGCGATCGGCCGTGCGATCGTGCGTGAGCCGAAAGTGCTCCTGATGGATGAGCCGCTGTCCAACCTGGACGCAAAACTCAGGAACCAGATGCGCGCGGAGATCATCAAGCTCCGTCAGAGGATCAACGCTACATTCATCTATGTGACCCATGACCAGACGGAAGCCATGACATTGGGCGACCGCATCGTCATCATGAAAGACGGTGTCGTACAGCAGATCGGTACGCCGCAGGAACTGTTCGATCATCCGAAGAATGTCTTCGTAGCAGGCTTCATCGGCATGCCGCAGATGAACATGTTCGATGCGGAGCTGATCGAGAACGGCGGAAAATACAGCGTGAGACTGGCGGACGTGACAGTCGAGCTCTCCGAGGAAAAACAGAAGAACCTGGCAAAGAACGGCGTGAAGTCACAGAAGATCACGTTGGGCGTACGTCCGGAACACATCACACTGGCCCAGGGCGCAGACAGCGTGAAAGGGAAAGTGGAAGTATTTGAGATGATGGGGAGCGCGATCCATCTCCATGCGAACGCATGCGGCAGAGATACGATCATCATCGTTCAGACGATGAATCTGGAAGACGCTGAGAGATCGGGACTTTCCATCGGCAGCGAGATCTCCTTTACCTTCGGCGGCGGCGTAGCCCACGTATTTGGGGAAAATGGGGAGAATCTGGAAGCATAACAGGTAAAACATCCGCGCAGGCGGGAGAAAAAACACCAGGCTGGACATCGTATAGGACGGGCTGGTGTTTTTTGTCATAAGAAGCTATAATATATAAGGACCCGACAGGCATATAGAGCGATAGAACAGAAAGGGCAAGGGGATCTTATGGTGATAGAAGAATACAAAAAAGCAAGGAGACTGGCGCAGAGAACTTTCAAAAAGGCGGTATCGCAGGGGATCTCTCCGTATCCGGAAGTGTTGGATGAACTGCTGGAAGGGAAGGAGACGGCAGGCGAACGGTCGCTGGGGATCATGGAGATCCCGCTGGGTCTGACGGTCGGGACGAAGGGGGCCGGCAGGCAGAATGCTTTCAGCCGTGATTTTCAGCCGCTCCTGGGTGAAGATTCAGAATTTGCGGCGAAATGGATGAGCCTGTATGCCTCGCAGATGGAAGAGGGCTTCAGGGACCCGGTGACCGCGTATGAGTACAAGAACCGTTATTACATACAAGAGGGGAATAAAAGGGTCAGCATCATGAAATACTTAAAGATGCCGACGATTGCCGCAAAAGTGACGCGGATCCTGCCGAAAAAAGAGGATACGAAAGAAAGCCGGGTCTATCATGAGTATATGGATTTTTTTGAGCTGACGAAGCTGGATATGATCCTCTTTACAGAACCGGGCGGATATGAAAAGCTCTTAAAAGCCGTGGGAAAGGATCAGCATACACCCTGGAGCGAGGAAGAGATCCGGCGCTTAAAGACTGTCTTCTATCATTTCTCGGTCATGTACGCCTCGATCAGCGGCAGCCAGACACCGGAAATGTTCGGAAATGCCTTTTTGCGCTGCCTGGAGATCTTTCCCTATGAAGAGATGAAAAAAAGATCGTCGGCGGAGATCGAAAAGGAACTAAAGACCATAAAAAAAGAGATCGAGCCGAAGGCATTGAACGCCGAGGTGGAGCATGTCATGGAGCCGGAGGAGAGCCGGCATCCGCTGGTGCCGAAGCTCTTGCCTGCCGCGAAGAAAAAGCTCCGGGTGGCCTTCGTGTACGACGGCCCGGTCAGCGGATCCGAATGGATCTATGCCCATGAACTGGGCCGGATCCACATCGAAGAGGTCTACGCGAAAGAGCTGGAAGTGACCACCTACGAAAAAGACGACCGTACGGAAGACGTGATCGAGCGGGCTGTATCAGAGGGAAATACGATCATCTTTACCACCTCCCCCACCCAGATGCAGGCGACGATCAAAGCGGCGTTAAAATATCCGAAAGTGTATTTTTTTAACTGCTCTCTGAATTTTCCCTACAGATCCGTGCGGACGTACTATACCAGGATGTACGAAGTCAAATTCCTGATCGGATTGATCGCGGGCGTGATGTCGGAGGGCAATGTGATCGGCTATGTGGCTGACTATCCGATCTTCGGCACGGCGGCAAATATCAATGCCTTCGCGCTGGGCGTACAGATGGTGCGGCCGGACACGAAGGTGCAGCTCTTCTGGTCCTGTCTTAAGGACGATCTGAAGCAGACGCCAAAAGAAAACATGACCGTGATCTCGGCAAAGAACATGATCACCCCAAAAGGAGATAAAAAACCCTACGGGCTGTACCAGCAGTACGGGGACGGGATCACGCGGCTGGCCACCAGCGTATTGGACTGGGGGAGATTTTACAGCAGGATGATCGGTTTCATCCTGGACGGCACCTGGAAAAAAACGCCGGTGAAGGACGACCGGACCTTGAATTACTGGTGGGGACTCTCCGCGGGAGTGATGGATCTGATCTGCTCAGACAAAGTCCCGTATGGCCCCAGAAAGCTGGTGGAGAAGTTCCGGCAGTTCATCGCATGGGGGGTCTATCACCCATTCGAAGGGGTGATCTACGATCAGAAAGGGCAGCCCCATGGACAAAAAGACCAGGTGCTGGACACGGAAGGGATCATACGCATGAACTGGCTGTGTGAAAATGTGATCGGAACATTCCCGGAGAAAAAAGCACTGAAACCGAAAGCGCTGGAGATGGTGGAGCTCCAGGGAGTGGAGGAGGAAGACAGTGGATATACTGGTGATCTCAGATGAGGAATCGGCATCTTACTGGGACTATTTCCGGCCGGAGAAGGTGGAAGGGCTGGATCTGATCCTATCCTGCGGGGATCTGGATCCGGACTATCTGTCATTCTTAGTCACGATGGCAAACTGTCCGCTGCTCTACGTCCACGGGAATCATGATTCCAAATATAAAGTACACCCGCCGGAGGGCTGTATCTGCATCGAGGATACGATCTATGTACACCGCGGGGTCCGGATCCTGGGGCTGGGCGGTTCCTACCGATACAGTGACGGGCCGTTCCAATACACGCAGGAACAGATGCAGTGGCGGGTGAGGAAGATGAAATGGAAGATCTGGCGCCAGAGAGGATTTGACATCCTTTTGGCACATGCCCCGGCCTATGGCGTGGATGATGCCGAGGACCGGGCGCATACCGGTTTCAGAGCATTTACGGGATTGATGGATGCGCATCAGCCAAGATATTTTCTGCATGGGCATATCCATCTGAGCTACGGGCAGGACCACGTGCGGCGGATGGAATACGGTGCGACGACGATCATCAACGGGTGGAGCACGTATCGGTTCAGATATGAGGGCTGACCGCTGCGTTCTATTTTATAAAAAGTTCAGAAAAACAGGACTATTAATATAGAAGGAACTGTGTTATAATCTGCTTATTCTCTAACAGATGTCTGAGTTTTCAAAGGGGCGTTCGCTCCGCGTGATCTCAAGATGAACTTGATCGAAAATGATCTTATGGAGGGCAGATGATGTTCAGCAGTGTATGTTCTGCGGCCATCCGCGGCATGGAGGTGATTCCTGTCCAGGTGGAAGCAGATGTCAGCAACGGCCTTCCCATGTTTTCCATGGTGGGCTATGTCAATTCCCAGGTAAAAGAGACACAAGATCGGGTGCGCACGGCGCTCCATAACAAAGGGCTGGGCCTGCCCGCCAAACGGATCACTGTGAATCTGGCGCCCGGTGATGTGCGAAAAGAAGGGACAGGCTACGACCTGCCG
Organism: uncultured Lachnospiraceae bacterium; assembly: GCA_910584115.1. Lineage (GTDB taxonomy): Bacteria > Bacillota > Clostridia > Lachnospirales > Lachnospiraceae > MGBC164599. The sequence goes on along the minus strand of CAJTYN010000019.1, from coordinate 1,318 downwards.
GTGGCCCTGGCCATATTGTCGGCTCTGGGCCGGGTCCCGCCGAAAAGCCTGGACGGAGTCCTGGTGGCGGGAGAACTGGGATTGGACGGGAAGATAAAAGGCGTCTGGGGGATCTTACCCATCGTACATAAAGCCAGAGATGCGGGCTATCACACATGCATCGTCCCCAGGGAAAATGAGCGGGAGGGACGGCTGATCGAAGGTATCCGGGTGGTGGGTGTGGAGGACCTCCAGGAGGCGGTGGATCATCTGGTCCGCCTGGCCGCTCAGAGGGATCCTGACCAGGAAGAAAGATGGTGTGCGTCCGGATCCGCAGAGCCGGAGACAGACACGGATCTGGAGATGTCGGATCTTGATGATCCAGATCTTGATGAGTTGGATTTCAGCGATATCCGGGGGCAGGAGGGCGCGGTGCGCGCCACGCTGATCGCGGCGGCGGGGATGCACAATCTGCTGTATATCGGCAGCCCGGGTTCCGGGAAATCCATGCTGGCCCAGCGGATCCCGGGGATCTTGCCGCCCATGACCAGAGAGGAACGTCTGGAGATCACGGAGATCTACAGCGTGGCGGGATTACTGCCCAAAGAGCATCCCGTTGTCAGCCAGAGGCCCTTTCGCAGTCCCCATCACACCATCTCGCCCCAGGCCCTGGCGGGAGGAGGACGCAGCCCCCGCCCCGGTGAGATCACGCTGGCCCACGGAGGCGTCCTGTTCATGGATGAATTTCCGGAGTTTTCCCGGAGGAGCCTGGAGATCCTGCGCCAACCCCTGGAGGAAAAATGTATCCATCTGTCCAGAGTGCAGGGGAACTACACATTTCCGGCCGGCTGTGTGCTGGTGGCGGCTATGAATCCCTGTGCCTGCGGATATCATCCGGATCTGGACCGCTGTCGCTGCACGCCCGCACAGGTGAAACGGTATCTGGGCAAGATCAGCGGCCCGCTGCTGGACAGGCTGGATCTGTGCGTGGAGACGCGGGAACCCACATACGAGCAGATCGCCGGAGGGCAGTCAGCCGCCACCTCCGCTCAGCTCCGCGCCCAGGTGATCCAGGTCCAGAAGATCCAGCAGGAACGCTACGCGGGAACAAAGAACCGATTTAATAGCCAGTTGGACGGCAGCAGCGTGGCCGGATACTGCCCCATGACCCGGGAGGCCCAGGATTGGATGGAGCGGATCTACACGGGCCTGCGCCTGAGCCCGCGCTCATACCACAAGATCTTGAAAGTATCCCGGACCATCGCCGACTTAGACGGCGAAGAGCAGATCACAGACGAGCATATCCGGGAGGCTTTCGGCTATCGGGTGATGGAACAGA
>CAJTYN010000018.1 GCA_910584115.1 uncultured Lachnospiraceae bacterium | reverse complement strand
AAGGACAGCATCATCCAGACGGCACAGGGAAGGCTCCACGGCACGAGAGTACTTGTATGAAAGATTTTTGAGGGAGAATAACAAAATGGATGAGAGAATTCAAAAGTATGATGAGAAGATGACCAAGACTCTTAGCAACCTGGCATCAGAGTATGCGACGATCCGTGCGGGACGGGCAAATCCGCGGGTGCTCGACCGGCTGAGTGTGGACTATTACGGCGCGCCCACGCCCATACAGCAGGTGGCCAATGTCAGCGTACCAGAGGCACGGATGATCCAGATCCAGCCGTGGGAGCCGGATATGGTCAAGAAGATCGAGAAGGCGATCCTCACATCAGATCTGGGGATCAACCCGACGAACGACGGCAAGACGATCCGTCTGGTCTTCCCGGAGCTGACAGAAGAGCGGAGGAAGGAACTGGTCAAGGACATCAAGAAGCGCGGGGAGGCCGCGAAAGTCGCGCTCAGGAACATCCGCCGGGATGCAAACGATACGTTGAAGAAGCTGGGCAAAGGGGATGTGTCCGAGGACGAGATCAAGGAGCTGGAAGACAAAGTACAGAAGATGACAGATCAATATGTGAAAAAGGTGGATGCTGCTGTGGAGGAAAAATCCAAAGAGATCTTGACCGTATAGGCAGGCCGCTGACAGATCCGATAGCAGGGGGCCTTTTGAGGAAGGCCCCTTTTTCCGCACTTTTCAGATACGCTCTGGCGGGGAGATGAGTTACGAGAGGAGATCGATATGAATGTATCCAATACATCTGATATACCAAATGTGCCCGAACATATCGCCATCATCCTGGATGGCAACGGCAGATGGGCCAAACGCAGGGGGATGCCCCGCGGATATGGGCATGTGAAAGGCTGTGAAAATCTGGAGAAGGTCTGCGGATATGCCCGCGAGCTGGGCGTGAAGTACCTCACGGTCTTTGCCTTTTCCACCGAGAACTGGAAACGGTCCCGGGACGAGGTGGAAGGACTGATGAAACTCTTCCGGGATTATCTGAAGAAATGCATCAAGATCTCGGAGAAATGGAAGATGCAGGTGCGGGTGATCGGTGAAGTCTCTGCGTTTGATCGTGATATCCAGGACAGCGTGCGGGCGCTGGAGGAGTTTTCCAGCCAGTTTGATGAACTGCATTTTCAGCTGGCGCTCAATTATGGCAGCCGGGACGAGATCGTGCGGGGCGTGCGGCGCATGCTCGCAGAATGCCAGGAGGGGAAGCTGGCGCCGGAGAATATGACGGAGGAGCGTTTCGGGAGTTATCTGGATACGGCGGGACTGCCGGACCCGGACCTTTTGATCCGCACCAGCGGGGAACTGCGGCTGTCGAATTTTCTCTTATGGCAGCTCGCCTATACAGAATTTTATTTCGCGGAGGTGCACTGGCCGGATTTTGACCGGGAGGAATTGGTCAAAGCCATCGAGCAATATAATAAGAGAGACAGAAGGTTCGGAGGCGTGAAGGAGGAAAAAGATGTTTAGGACGCGGCTGCTCAGCGGGATCGTGCTGGTGGCGGCGATCTTTCTCTTGATCTTTCGCGGCGGGATCGTGCTGTATGCGGCCATGGCGGTCGTCTCCCTGATCGGGATGCGGGAATTTTATCAGGCGACAGGGGTCAGCCAGGACAGCGTGGGGATCTTGAGTCTGGCCGGATACGGCGGGGCCTTGCTGTATGAGGCGGCCGTCTGGCTGGGCGTACAGGAGTATGGGCTGTTCGCGGTGCTGGCTGGGCTGGGCCTTTTGATGTCGGTGTATGTGTTCACTTATCCCCGCTACCAGGCCGGGCAGGTGATGGCCGCTTTTTTCGGGATGGTCTATGTGGCCGTGATGCTCTCCTGTGTTTACCTGACGCGGCAGCTTGCGGGCGGCTTTTACCATGTCTGGCTGATCTTCCTGTGTTCCTGGGGCTGTGACACCTGCGCGTACTGCGTGGGCGTATTATTTGGCAGGCACAAGATGGCGCCTGTACTGAGTCCGAAGAAATCCATCGAGGGCGCGGCAGGAGGCGTGGCAGGCGCAGCTCTTCTGGGGATGCTCTATGCATATCTGACGAAAGGCAGCGTGGCGGGATACGCGGTGATCTGCGCAGTGGGGGCGCTCTGGTCCATGGTGGGCGATCTGGCGGCCTCCGCGGTCAAGAGACAGACGGGGATCAAAGATTACGGGAAGCTGATCCCGGGGCACGGGGGCATCCTGGATCGGTTCGACAGCGTGATCTTCACGGCGCCGGTCATATATTTTCTGGTGATGATGGTGGCATAAATGGAATGGATAGTAATGAGAAGGGGATACGCATGAAAAAGATCGGGATCTTAGGTTCGACCGGTTCCATCGGGACACAGACGCTGGAAGTGGTCAGGAATAACGGGGATATCCAGGTGGCAGCTCTGGCCGCGGGTTCGAACATCGGCCTGCTGGAGCGGCAGATCCGGGAGTTTCATCCCAGGCTGGCGGCGGTCATGGATGAGGAGAGAGCCAGGGAGCTGGCCGTGCGCGTGCGGGATACCGGCACAGAGGTGATCGGCGGTATGGATGGGATGCTGGCATTGGCGGCGCTGGAAGAGATGGAGATCTTAGTGACGGCGGTGGTGGGCATGATCGGGATCCGTCCCACCATGGAAGCCATACGGGCGGGAAAAGATATCGCGCTGGCCAATAAAGAGACGCTGGTGACAGCGGGGCATCTGATCATGCCGCTGGCCAAGGAGCACGGTGTCTCCATCCTCCCGGTGGACAGTGAGCACAGCGCCGTCTTCCAGTGCCTCCACGGGGAGGATCCCCGCACATTCAGCCGGATCCTCCTGACGGCTTCGGGCGGACCTTTCCGTGGGTACGATAGAGAGAGGCTGGCGGATGTCACGCTGGAAGACACCCTGAAACATCCCAACTGGGTCATGGGACAGAAGATCACCGTGGATTCCGCGACCCTGGTCAATAAGGGCCTGGAGGTCATGGAAGCCTGCTGGCTCTTTGGGGCGGATCTGGATCAGATCCAGGTGGTGGTGCAGCCCCAGAGCGTCATCCATTCGATGGTGGAGTTTGAGGACGGCGCCGTGATGGCGCAGATGGGCACGCCGGATATGAAGCTGCCGATCCAGTATGCCCTGTACTATCCCGAGAGGCGTTTCCTGCCCGGTGAGCGGCTGGATCTTTTTGCACTGGGTTCCATTTCTTTTGAAGCGCCGGATATGGAGACGTTCGAGGGGCTTTCCATGGCGATGGAGGCGGCCCGGATCGGCGGGAGCATGCCTACGGTGTTCAACGCGGCCAATGAGTGGGCGGTGCGCAGATTCCTAAAGGGAGAGATCCGTTTCCTGGATATCTACGAGGCGATCCGCAGCGCCATGGACCGCCATCATGCAAAAGAAGATCCCGCGCTGGACGAGATCTTGGAGATCGAGGCAGATACAGATCGATGGTTAGAAAGCAGGTGTTAGATTGAAAGTTCTCATTGCGGTCATCATATTCAGTGTTTTGGTCATATTTCATGAATTGGGACATTTTCTCCTGGCAAAGAAGAACGGGATCGTGGTCCGGCAGTTTTCCCTGGGGATGGGACCGACGCTCATCAGCACGCAAAAGGGGGAGACGGAGTATTGTCTGAAACTCTTGCCCCTCGGCGGCTCCTGCATGATGCTGGGGGAGGATGAGGACAGCGAGGTGCCGGGGTCATTTAATTCGGCGCCTGTGTGGGGACGGATCGCGGTGATCGCGGCAGGCCCAGTCTTTAACTTTATCATGGCGTATGTCCTGTCTGTGGTCATCGTGGCGATGATGGGCTACGTGCCCGCCGAGGTGGCGGAGGTGCCAGAGGACTCGCCGGCTTATGAGGCGGGGCTGCGCACGGGCGATCAGATCACGGAGTTTCAGGGATATTCCGTGGATATCGGTCAGGATCTGAGTATCTGGCTGGCCCTCAATGAGCTGGAAAACGCGCCCATCAAGATGACGGTCAGACGGGATGGACAAAAGCAGGCGGTCGTCTATCAGCCGGAGACGCAGGAGAGATATCTCATGGGTTTCAACCGGGGGGATTCGGAGAGGCTGGAGGTGGCTTCCATGATCGAGGGGATGCCGCTGGAGGAGTCCGGGATAGAGCCGGGGGATGTGATCGTGGGGCTGAACGGGACGGCCATCGAGACACAGGAGGACTATGAGACGTATATCCAGGAACATCCTCTGGGAAAAGAGCCGCTGGACATCACATATGAGCACAAGGGGACGCGCAGGGAGGTCACGGTGACCCCGGCGAGCCGTACGCAGGTGATCTTAGGATTCGCCTACAATATGGGGCGGGAGAGAGTCTCTTCCTGGGGCGTGCTGAAATACGCCGCCTATGAGGTAAAATACTGGATCCGGACGACTGTGATGAGCCTGTCGAAACTGCTCACCGGCCAGTTCGGGATCAAGGATCTGTCCGGCCCGGTGGGCGTGGTGGATGTGATCGGGGATACGTATGAGGCGGCGAAGCCGGAGGGCAGCAAGATCTTGTGGGCCAGCATGCTCAACATCGCCGTGCTGCTGTCGGCCAATCTGGGCGTGATGAACCTGCTCCCCATCCCGGCGCTGGACGGGGGACGCCTGATCTTCCTGATCCTGGAAGCCATACGGAAAAAGCCGGTGAACCGTCAGGCGGAGGCCATGATCCATATGGCGGGCTTTGTCTTGCTGATGGCGCTGATGTTCGTGGTCATGTATCACGATATCGTGAAGTTATTTTAAAAAGATCGAGCGGCCTGTCTGCCGGGGGCGGATCCTTCCGGGCAGACAGGCCCGTTTTTATGGGGAAAATGTCCGGACATGCTGCATTTTACAGGGATCCTCCATATAATTGAAATGATACCAGATCAGATGCGGGCATGTACGCCCGCGTGGAGAGTGGGATGAGAGATCATATGCGCATCATGGAAAGCAGCCAGTCTGATACAGGAAAACTGCAGATCAATGTACAGTCCACAGTCAGGAACGTCCCCATCAGGGACGCCAGGATACAGATATCCTATACGGGGAACCCTACGCAGATCATCGAGGAGGTCACTACGGATGAGTCCGGGCAGAGTCCGTCGCTGGATCTTCCGGCGCCGCCGCTGGATCTCAGTCTGGAACCCAGTGAGATCCAGCCCTATTCAGAATATACACTGAATGTCACGGCTCCGGGGTATACGCCTTTTGACATCAGCGGCATCGAGGTACTGGCGACGACGACAGCCTTGCAGTCTGTTTATCTGGAACCTCAGGAGGCGGGGGAGCAGATCGATGATATCGTGATCCCTGCGCACACATTGTACGGGGACTATCCGCCAAAGATACCGGAAGAGGAGATCAAGCCCATGGATGAGACCGGGGAGATCGTGCTGAGCCGAGTGGTGGTGCCCGAGTATGTGGTGGTCCACGACGGCGTGCCCACGGATAGTACGGCCCGGGACTATTATGTGAGATACAAAGACTATATCAAAAACGTGGCTTCCAGTGAGATCTACGCCACCTGGCCGACGGATACGATCCGGGCAAATGTGCTGGCGATCATGTCCTTTACCCTCAATCGTGTCTATACAGAGTGGTACCGGAACAAGGGCTATGATTTCACCATCACTTCTTCCACGGCCTTCGACCATAAATGGATCCCGGACAGGAATATCTTTACCAGCATCTCGCAGGTGGTGGATGAATTATTCACAAACTATCTGTCCCGCCCAAATGTCCGTCAGCCCATCCTGACCCAATACTGTGACGGTGAGCGGGTGACCTGTCCGAATTGGATGAGCCAGTGGGGGTCCAAATATCTGGGCGACCAGAACTATTCGGCCATCGAGATCCTGCGCTATTACTACGGCGATTCCATGTATATCAACATGGCGGAGGAGATATCCGGGATCCCGGCGTCCTGGCCCCGGTACGACCTGGACATCGGCGCATCCGGCCAGAAAGTGACCCAGATGCAGGAGCAGTTAAATACGATCGCCCGGGTCTACACCGCGATCCCCATGGAGCCGGTGACCGGCTACTACGACGAGGCGACCAAAGAGGCGGTCCGGGCTTTCCAGCGGGTGTTCAAGCTCCCCCAGTCCGGGATCGTGGATTATGTCACCTGGTATAAGATCCAGGAGATCTACGTGGGGGTCACCCGGATCGCGGAATTGATGTAGAGAACGGTATCATGAGAAAGGATGTTGGAGACATTGTTTTTTCAAAAGAAAAAGATCGCGGCGGCTTTTTGTATCCTCCTGGTCCTGGCCCTTGGCATAGTCGGGCACAGGCGGTATGAAGAAAAAGAGAAGGTCATCCAGGAACAGGAGGAGGCGGCCCGAAAGGTAAGAGAGGAACAAGAGCGGCGCAGGCAAAAAGAAGAGGAGACGACCGCCCAGGCGCAGAAGATCCGGCAGGCATTTGATGCGGCGAGCACGGAGGAGGCAGTGTCCGTGGATCTGGGTCTGGCGGCGGAGGCGGCCCGGCAGGCCCAGGCAGATATCGAGGCGTTTAAGGAGACGCATGCGCAAGATGAAAAAGAATCTGCTAAAGAGGCGTACCGGATCCTGGACGAGACGTACGAGGAAACGGAGACGATCCTGCAGATGGAGAGGGCACAAGATCTGTTGTCACAGCTTTATCAGGAGGAGGACGGCGCGGTCGTCATGAACACCGCCAAGACGGATGGGATCTTCCGGGACGTGCAGGGACTGATCTGGCAGATCCCGGAGAAATACGCCGAAAAACAAAAAGCCTGTCAGAAAGTGGTCGATCGTGTCTCAAAGGCATGGGATTATGTGAACGACCAGTGGCATTACGAGACCAGCACGCTGAAAGTGAGCGTGGAAGAAAAGAAAACGTCCTATACCCGGTATTGGGTCTGTCATGTGCAGACTTTCAGTCCCGCCCAGCTCTGTTCCGCTCTGTGCGGCGGTACATATGGCGAGCCTCGGGCGACCACGTCCCAGGAGATGGCGGCCCACAACGGGGTGGTCGGGGTCAACGGCAGCGGGTTTTCCTACAGCTCCGGAAAACCCGCGCCGGGCAAGACCATGATCAAGGACGGAAAAGTCTACGAGGATGCGCGCTCCAACGGCAACATCATGTGCGTGACCGGGGATGGGGGCATGTTCACGGCAGCGGCGGGGATGACGACAAAACGATTATTAAAAAGGAATGTGAAAGACACCTATTGTTTTGGCCCCACGCTGGTGGAGGGTGGGCAGAGATATCCGCTGTCCTTGGGGGATTTCCGTCAGACATACAGATACCAGCGCACGGCCGTGGGCATGGTCAGCCCCGGGGAATACTATCTGGTCGTCGTGCAGGGAAAAGACGCCGGAGGATCCCAGGGCATGACCTATGAAGAACTCCAGCAGGTCTTCCTGGATCTGGGCTGTACATACGCGTACAATCTGGACGGGGGAGGATCCACCACGCTGGTCTTCAAGGGGAAAGTGATCAATACGCTGACCGACGCCGCGGGGGAGAGGCCCTGCGGAGATATCCTGTACTTTATCGACGCGGGGGACGGCGGCGAGGGGGAGGAGATCATCATCCATGAGGATGAGGCGATGCTGCTGCCGCCTGCGGGATCGTGAAGAGATTGACTTTGGATAAAAGATCAGTTATACTATATAAAGAAAAAGGGAAAATAAATGGATAGATATCGGATATTGATGGCTAAGACGGACCGGGAGACGGGAGGCGCATGGCTGCCCTTGTGGATGCATCTGCGGGATACCGCAGGGATCATGAAAAAATTGACGCTGAAATGGCTCCCCAGGTCTGTTTTTTCGGCGGCAGGGCTGGAAGAGGAGGAGTTTTTGAAAGCGGCAGTGTTCTTGGCGGCTGTCCATGATATTGGGAAAGCGACTTCTTATTTTCAGAGTATCATAACAAAGGCATGCCCTGAGAAATATGACGAGATCACGGGCAGCGGCTTTGTGGTAAATAAAGAATACAGGGAAAGAGGAAAGACGCCTCATGCGCACGCGGGGCAGTGCATCCTGCAAAATGATACGGCAGGTCTTGGGATCGCGGAGAGCGTGGCAGTCGTTGTGGGCGCCCATCATGGGGAGCCATACAGTAGGGAGTGTCTGATGGGGGATGTTGACCTGATCGGGCGGCATCCTGTCAATTTTTTTGGTACAGAAAGGGATGAGAACGTAAAAAACCTGTGGAAAGCTTCTTGGAGGAATATCATGGATCAGGCCATGAGGCTTGCTGACATTCAGACAGCAGATAGTATTCCCGTATTGACAGAAGAGGCGCAGGTATTGCTTTCTGGTCTGCTCATCGTGGCGGATTGGATCGCGAGTAATCCGTCGTATCTTCCATTGCTGCCGTTGGACGCGTACGGAGATGAGGGGATGTATCCGGGGAGGATCGATAAAGGCTGGGCGCAGGTCGGTTTTCCCGATAGCTGGTATCCGGATACCAATACGATGGATGCGGAGGTCTTTCGGGAACGGTTTGGTTTTTTACCAAATGAAGTACAGAAATGCATGATGGATGTGATCGATGGATGTACAACTCCGGGGATTTTTATACTTGAAGCGCAGATGGGCGTGGGGAAAACAGAGGCTGCTCTGGCAGCAGCTGAGGTGCTCGCCCATAGAAAGCAGGAAGGGGGTGTCTTTTTTGGACTGCCCACACAGGCCACGAGCAATGGAGTATTCGAACGATCATGTGAATGGGGAAGACAAGTCTTTGAGGAAACGGAGAATGCGGTCCGGCTCGCCCACGGCTCGGCGGAGTTGAATGAAGACTACCAGCGTCTGATCATGAAAGGAAGATCTTCCATAGATGACGAGGGAGAGCAGGGGGGACTCAGTGTTCATCCTTGGTTCCAAGGGAGCAAAAGGGCCCTTCTGGCGGATCTTGTCATAGGCACGGTGGATCAGTTCCTGATGGCTTCGCTCAGGCGCAGACATTTTATGTTGCGGCATCTGGGATTGGCCGGAAAGGTCGTAGTCATCGACGAATGTCATGCATATGACGCATACATGAACGTATACCTGGAGCGGTCTCTGCAGTGGATGGCAGCCTACGGTGTGCCGGTCATCCTATTGTCGGCCACCCTCCCAGCCGACCGGCGCAGGTCGTTGGTGGAGAACTATGTAAAAGCGTATTCAAGATATCGGCTGGGGAAGCGTAAGCCAAAGCTCATGCATAGACGGTCCGGGTGGGAAAAGACAATAGATTATCCGCTCCTGACCTGGACAGATGGAGAGACAGTCGATCAGGAATGCATCCGACAGTCCATAAAGAATAAAAACGTAAGGCTCTTTCGGGTAAACGCGATCGCAGACATGATCCGCCTGCTGGATGAGCGCTTACAGGAGGGGGGCTGCGCGTGTATCATCGCCAACACGGTGAGGTATGCGCAGGAGATCTATACAGAGTGCCGAAAGAGATTAAAAGATGTGGAGCTGATCCTGTACCACGCTCAGTTTACGATGCCTCACCGTGCCAGGAAGGAAAAAGATCTGCTGAAAAAAATGGGCAGAGATTCAGAGCCGGGAGACAGGGACCGATCGATCCTGATCGGGACACAGGTCCTGGAGCAGTCCTTGGATTACGATGCGGATATCATGGTCACGCAGATCTGCCCGATGGATCTGTTCCTACAGAGGATCGGACGTCTGCACAGACATGAAAGGGTCCGTCCCAAACGTCTCACAGATCCAGAATGTGTGATCTTGCAGGAAGAGGATGGATCCTGCGACGCTGGGACCAGGGCGGTATATGGGGACTATCTCCTGATGCGGACAGAAAGAGTTTTAAAAAAAGAGATCAGGATACCGGGAGATATCCCTTTGATGGTCCAGGAAGTGTACGACCGAGAGAACAGCCTAGGTCTTACAGATGAAGCATATAAAACGGCCGTGGAAGCATATGAGAAAAAGTTAACGACAAAAGAAGAGAAAGCAAAAGACTATCTGCTGAAAAAACCTTCAAAAAAAGGGATCGGAGCTATCCTGGATGATCCGGAAACATCCAGTGAGAAGATCGCGGAAGCGAGCGTGCGGGATGCCGTGTCATCCATCGAAGTCCTGCTCATGAAAGAAGGCCTGGACGGAGAGATCCTATCTGTAGACGGAACGCTTGGCCGGGATCCCGTACTTTCCAAAACGCGTGTCCCCACCAATGAGGAAGGCCGGATGGTGGCCAAGCAGCGGCTGCGGCTTCCTCATATATTCAGCTGTTCTTGGGATAAAAGAGACGTGATCGGAGAATTAGAAGAGCAGAACAGGAAACAACTGCCAGAATGGCAGCAGTCGCCCTGGATACGGGGAGAGCTGGTCTTATTGCTGGATGAGAATGGCCAAGCTGAGTTAAATGGATACAGCGTATCATACAGTTTTGAAAAAGGATTGGAATATGAACGAAAAGGAATTTGATCTTTTGGAGGAGCCGTGGATCAAAGTGATCAAGCCCTCTTTGGAACTGCGTGAAGTCTCATTGACAGATGTGCTCATCCATGCCCATGAATATACGGACCTGTCAGGGGAGACGCCTGCACAGGATGCAGCCCTTTTCCGGATGTTGTTGGCGGTCGTGCTGACGATCTTCTATCGGTATGATGAGAACGGGAAAGAAGAGGAGATCTCAGAGGAGAACGACTCGGACAATGAAGATGTATTGGAGAGATGGCGGGCTTACTGGGAGATGGGAAGATTTCCAGAACAGGCTGTAAGCAGATATCTGGATACATACCATGAACGTTTTTGGCTCTTCCACCCGGAAACGCCGTTCGGGCAGGTCAATGATCTGCAGTATGGGACAGACTATACGATCGGATGTCTGCTCGGAAATGTGAAAGAGAGCAACAATGTGGCGACAAGACATCATTTCAGCATGGGCGATGGGGAAGGGGCATATCAGTTGGATCATGCGCAGACAGCGCGATGGCTCATCCATCTGAATGCATATGCTGTCAATATCAAAGCGGATAAAAATGCGCCGGGTACAAAATTGCCTGTAAGTGTGGGGAGGCTGGGACAGCTGGGTCTGGTGATGGTGGATGGGGAGGATCTCTTTCAGATGCTGATGCTGAACTTGTGTCCATTGAACGGTGAGGAATTATGGAAAGCGCCGAAGCCGGTCTGGGAAAAAGAGGTCCGCATCTATCAGGGATATGAAACGCCCCGCGCGGATAACCTGCCCGAACTCTATACGATCCAGTCCAGGCGCATCATGTTAAAACGGGATGCGCAAGGAGGGATCACAGGCTTTAGGGCTTTAGGAGGAGATTTTTATCCTGTTGAAAACGACTTCAGTGAGCCGATGACGCTCTGGTATGAGAAACCGGGGAAAAAGAAGGGAGACCCAACGGTGTATCTGCCGAAAAAACACGATCCCGCCGTCCATGTCTGGAGAGAATTTCCAACGCTTTTTAATATGGAAGAGCAGGCACGTATCCCGGGGGTCTTGAAATGGCTCAAGATCCTGTATGAGGAGAAGATCCTCACGTCGGCGTCTATGGTCACATTCAGGATGATCGGGATCGTCTATGGGGATAAGATGAACTATACGTATGGGGACTGTGTAAATGATACGCTCCGGATGTCCGCGGGGTTTCTGGATGACCTGGGGAGCGAATGGGTCGCTAGCATCACAGACCAGATCGATAAATGCCAGTCGGTGGCGGCGGGCGCTCTGAGGCATTTCTCAAACAGGATCGTCAAACTCCTTTACGGCAGCGGTACGGCAAAAAATAACATAAGGAGTTCCCTTACTGGCCAGTATTTCTTTTCCATAGATCATGCGTTCAGGGAATGGCTGGCGGGTATAGATCCAAAAAAAGACAGCCGTGAAGAAAGGATGATCCAGTGGGAAAAAAGGTCCTACGCATCTGCCAGGAAGACGGTGGAAGACTATGTGGCCACGTTAAATAAAGATCTCTATATGGGCAGGATGGTGGATAAAGAGCGGCTGACCGTGCCCAAGATCCTGCAGGGATATAAGAAAGACCTGCGCAGGATCTACCACTTTCCACGATAAAACGGAAGAGGAAAGGAGGGATGGATACAATGACTAAGAAGATAGAGATAGGACTTTTTGTCAAAAAAAAGATCGGCCAGATACAGGCGGTCGCAGACTACGGCGCAGGGAAGAAAACACTGGCCCAGTTGCGGCGCGGCATCGGGCATGAGCCGGGCAGTCTCCCAGAGCTTTTTGCGATCACGCTGCAAGACCTTCCGGAAGGGTTTTTGAGCAAGGATGGGGACGCCACAAAAGAGGAATGGGCGTCGTATCTTTCGCTGACTCTGTATGCGCTGCATCAGCAGGGATATAACGCGCAGACCCAGCCGATGCACACCAAAGAAGGCGGGAGCTTGGGATCTGCCATGTCGAGTCTTGTCTCCTCTTATGAGGGGGATCCCAATGCAGAAGAGCGGATCTTGCAGCGGCTGCAGACACTCGCCACATCTATTGATATGAAGGCACTGTCCCATCATCTGAGGAGTGTCGTGCAGCTTTTAAAGAGCAAAGGCATCCCGCTGGATTACGGGAGATTGGCAGGAGATCTCTATGAGATGCAGTTTCCCGAGGGGAAAAAACGTGTATGCTTAAGATGGGGGGAAGATCTTTACCGGAGAGGACATGACGAAGAACAAAAGGAGGATGCTCCATGAGACAGAATCTATATATGGATCTGCACGTGATCCAGACACTCCCGCCAAGCTGTGTGAACCGGGATGATACAGGCAGCCCGAAGACGGCGGTCTATGGCGGGACGATGCGGGCGAGGGTCTCGTCCCAGTCATGGAAGAGGGCGATGCGGATGAGATTTAAAGAATCATTTACGGAGGACATGATCGGTTACCGTACAAGGAAAGTCGGGGAGCTGGTCGCAGAACGGATCTGCGCGGATGCCGGGGACATTCCTTATGCGGAGGCGGAGAAGATGGCTGATACGGTCTTAGCACTGGCAGGCGTAAAATCCGGGTCGGATAAAAAAGATGCGTTGTTTTTTATCAGTTCCCTGCAGGCCACAAGACTTGCAGAGCTGGCAGTGGGATACGAAGAGGACAAGACGGCGAAAACGAAAAAAGATAAGGTGTATAAACCTCTTTTGGAAAAAGCGTTGAACGACGATCCCAGTGTGGACATGCTCCTATTTGGGCGTATGGCCGCCAGCAATCCCAGTTTAAATTACGACGCGGCCGCCCAGGTGGCTCATAGTATATCCACGCACACGATCAGCAACGAATATGATTATTTTACAGCGGTGGATGACTATGAGCCGGGGGAGAATACGGGGGCGGGGCATATCGGCACGGTAGAATATAATTCTTCGACTCTATACCGTTATGCGACCGTGAACATCCGGGAATTGGCGGAGAAGCTGAAAGCGGATGAACTGAAACTGGCAGTCAGGGGATTTGCGGAAGCGTTTATCCGTTCCATGCCTACGGGGAGGAAAAATACTTTTGCGAACAATACACTTCCAGATATGATATACGCAGTCTTCCGCGAAGATCAGCCAGTCAATCTGGCCGGGGCATTTGAAGAACCGGTCATTACAAAGAGCGGCGGATATGTGCGCGAGTCACAAAAAAAACTGGCGGAATATGCACAGGAGGTCTATAAAAGGTTTGCGGCAGCGCCGGATAGGGCATGGCTGGTAGGAGAAGATCCAAGCGGCCTGGCTGAAAATGTGAGTCTTCCAGAGCTTTTGGAAAAGATCCAGGAGGAGGTCGGACGATATTGTACACGTTACTGCTCAGATTGAGCGCCCCGCTGCAGTCGTGGGGGTCTGGGTCCCTGTTTGATGTCCGGGAAACGGATCATATGCCGACAAAGAGCGGCGTGATCGGTATGCTGGCGGCGGCTCTCGGGAGGCGGAGGGACGCGCCGCTGGAGGATCTGTCAAGATTGCTGTTTGGGATCCGGATCGATCAGCAGGGGTCGAAGATCGATGATTTCCAGATCACGCAGATGGGCGGACGGCTGAACGCGAACCTTTCCCACAGGGCATATCTATGTGACGCGATCTTTTTAGCCGGATTGAGCTGCGAGGATAGCCGATACCTGGAAGATCTGCGGGAAGCCCTTTTACATCCTCGCTTCTCGCTCTTTTTAGGGAGGAGATCCTGCCCGCCCACGCAGCCGTTGGTGCTGGGGATACGGAAGAAGGATCTCTATACGGCGCTCCATGACGAAGAATGGCAGGTGCCGGACTGGAGACGAAGATCCCTGTTCGGGCTTTCGGAGAGCCTCCGTCTGAGGATCGTGATCGACGATATGAAGGGCAGCGGTATAAAAAAAGACGTTCCCATGTCTTTCTCTCATACTGGGCGGGAGTATGGATATCGTTATGTGAAAGAAGTGTCAGGGAGGATTGTGACCAGAGAGCAGGCATATACGCAGACAGAGCATGATCCGATGCAGGAACTGAGGTGATGGGCATGTATTTATCAAGGATCCCTTTAGATACATCGAGGAGAAAGACACAGGCGGCGCTCCTATCTCCCAGCAAGATCCATGGTGCTGTGGAAGAGGCGTTTTCAGAAAAACACAGTAGGAAGCTATGGCGGATCGATACGTTGCGGGGGGAGACGTATCTGTTGATACTCAGTGCGTCAAAGCCCGACCTGCAGAGCATCGCAGTCCAATTTGGATACCGGGATGCAGTCGGCGAGTCAAAAGAGTATGAAAGGCTGCTGGAGCGGATCTGTGAAGACTCGGTGTGGCAGTTCCGTCTGGTAGCAAACCCTACACGCAGTGTCAGTCAAGAAAGTGGGCGGGGGAAGATCCAGGCGTATCTTTTGCGGGATGATCAGATGAAATGGCTGGTCCGCCAGGCGGAGAAAAGAGGATTTTCAGTCTATACAGACACCCTGCGCATTTTGGATCCCGTCTGGAAGAGCTTTCAGAAAAGGAGCGATGATCACAAGTATAAAGTACACATTTTCCAGGTCACATTTGAAGGGTATCTGAAGGTCGAGGATGCAGGACTTTTCAAAAAAACGCTCATAGAGGGGGTTGGACGGGGAAAGGCATATGGTATGGGATTGCTCACAGTCGCTGGAAGGAGGAGGCAGGTATGCAGATCAGAGCGGGTATAGAAAAACCAGGTATCCAGGCGTTGCCTCGTATCCAGGATCGTATGACATTCATCTATCTCGAAAGATGCAAGATAAGCAGGGACAATGGCGCGATCACAGTAAGGACGCAAGAAGGCATCACGGACATACCGGCAGCGGCGATCTCTGTTTTATTATTAGGCCCGGGAACAGATGTGACACACCGGGCGATGGAACTGATCGGGGACTCTGGGGTCACAGTCATATGGGTGGGTGAACATGGGGTGAGGTATTATGCTTATGGACGCGCGCTCACGGATCATACGACACTCCTCCTTCGGCAGGCGCAGTTGGTGAGCAATGAGAAAAAGCATATCCGGGTTGCTAGGATGATGTATCAGATGAGATTTCCCCATGAAGATGTGTCAAAGCTGACCATGCAGCAATTGCGGGGACGAGAGGGGAGCAGGATCCGTGCTGTCTACCGGGAACAGTCAAAGAAATGGAATGTGCCATGGAAAAAAAGAGAATACCGGCCGGAAGACTACGAGTCAGGAGACCCTGTCAATAAAGCGCTGTCGGCGGGAAACGCATGTTTATATGGGCTTGCCCATGCTGTGATCTGTGCCCTCGGATGTTCACCGGGCTTAGGGTTTGTGCATGCAGGACATCAACTATCATTTGTGTATGACATTGCGGATCTGTATAAAGCAGAGACGACTATACCCATTGCTTTTGAGATGGCTGCTGAAGATCCGGAAGATATCGGGAGCGCAACGAGGACAAGGGTGCGTGATGAGCTAAAGAAAGGAAAGATCCTGGAGCGCATGGTCCATGATATAAAGACCCTGCTTTCGGACGAAGAGGATCCGGAAGACGATAAAAGTCCGATCTATCTCTGGGATAATATACAAGGGAAGGTAGAGTACGGCGTATCCTATCCGGAAGCGGGTGAGCGACAGTGATCATTTTATGTATCACGGATTGTCCCGCAAGTCTCCGCGGCGATCTGTCAAAATGGCTGTGTGAGATCAATACAGGAGTATATGTGGGCAAGTTAAATGCGAGAGTGCGCGAGGAGTTGTGGGAAAGGGTCTGTAGCCATATCAAGAGCGGACGGGCAACGATGGTCGATCCATCCAACAATGAACAGGGATATACGTTTCTCACACATAATACAACATGGATCCCCATTGACTATGAAGGGATCACCCTGATGCAAAAACCGCTAGCGTTCAATGATGACAGTGGGCCACCTGCTTTTTTGCGACCTGGATTTAGTAAGGCCTCAAGATATGAAAAAGCAAGAACTCAAAGAAAATGCGATCGGTCCTCGAGCTATGTGGTAATAGACATTGAGACAACAGGTCTGGATCCTGCAAAAGATAGGATCATAGAGATCGGGCTTTTAAAGATCATTGAAGATACTGTCAAAGACCAAGCTCAGTGTTTGGTCCGGTCGGATAAAAAGATCCCAGATGCGCTCACGAGATTGACAGGGATAACAGACGAGATGATAAAAGAGCAGGGGATCAGTGAAGCGAGTGCCTTTGAAAAGACTCGGGAATTTATTGGTGACTCTGTGGTAGTGGGTTATAATGTGCAGTTTGATCTGCAGTTCATCCAAAAACTTGCCGAGAGGGTCGGAGGGAGGATCGTGATCAAAAAAGCAAAAGATGTTCTGCATATCGCACGTCGGAAGATAGATGGCCTGGAAGACCATAAACTAGAAACAGTGGCGGCGTATTTTGATCTTGGGATCAAGGATCTGCATAGGGCACTGACGGATTGTATGCTGACATATAGGATCTTTTCTGAACTAAATGAATTGTGAGGATAACCGGTGGGAAACCTGTGGATTTCTGCGGTTTTTTTAGTGTATTCCCCGCATGGGCGGGGGTGATCCTATAAAGGTAGACATTCTCCGTCATGGAAGAAAGTATTCCCCGCATGGGCGGGGGTGATCCTGTGAAGAAGAGGAGGATGAGTAAGTTGAGAGGGTATTCCCCGCATGGGCGGGGGTGATCCTACAACAATACAGGGCAGGTGTTCACGCCCTCAGTATTCCCCGCATGGGCGGGGGTGATCCCTGCCTGTGCCACACATGCATGAACGTGTGTTGGTATTCCCCGCATGGGCGGGGGTGATCCTGCGTACTACTACGAGGCGGCGACAGGAGATATGTATTCCCCGCATGGGCGGGGGTGATCCCACGACCAACAAGTTCCCAGTATTCGCCATGTCGTATTCCCCGTATGGGCGGGGGTGATCCTGACGAGGGTCAGGAACGGGGATTCTGGATACAGTATTCCCCACATAGGCGGAGGTGATCCTGACACGGAGACAGCTATTTATGGCGCGAGCGAGTATTCCCCGCGTGAGCGGGGACGATCCTTAATTGACGATGTGCGATCAAAGTAGTATAATATCCATACCAGAGAAAGGATCAGTGATCTGCCAGAAGAAAGTTCCAGTGTCCTTTCCGATCATGAAAGAAGGAGGTGATACAATATGACAGGCAAAGAGGTCGTAAACCTGATCAGAGTATTACGTGAAAAAGGGCTTTCATCAGATGAGATCCTTCAGATCATCGAATATGTTGAAACGCACGATCCAAAAGAAGATGGACATACAGAGGATTGATAGCCCAATGCGGTTTATAGAGCGTTCCCCGCATGAGCAGGGGTGATCCTGAGTCTGTTGTCATGACGAGTAGAGCTTCCTGTTATTCCCTGCGGAGGCAGGGGTGGACCATACGCTTGGTCGGAAGCGTTTTTGGAGAGATTGTTTTATAAGATTAAATATAATGAGTCAGTTGTTATAAAATATTTGGCGGTTGATTTTTTGTTATTGAACATTTATAATATTTTTCATAGGGGATCATACAGAAATCTGGGATCTGTCAGACCAGATACAGGACTTTCAGGAGGATAACATGGATCAGGATTGGAATAGACTCGGCAACGACATAAAGAACATGGTGCAGGATGCCATAAATTCCCAGGATTTCAGCAGATTGAACCAGGGCATCAACAATGTCATCAATGGCGCTGTGGACGGCCTGGGCAATCTGATGGGGAACAAGTCCCAGGGGGGATACTGGGAGATCCGGGACGACGGACAGCCCCGCCCGGGACAGGCGCCCCCGTATGGGCAGGCGGCGGGCAGCGGACCAGAAGGACAGGACATGTATGGCAGACAGTCAAGAGACAGGAGCTGGTCCAAGCAGGGTCCGCGGTTCAACGACCAGAGGGTGAACCAGAGAGCGGAAAAAGGAAAGAAACTGCCGGCAGGGCCTTATAAGAGTCCGTCCGGCATATCGGCGGCGGGCTACGCTATGGCCATCGCAGGCGGGATCGTGGCAGCCGGGACGGGTACGGCCCTGGTCATATGCCTGATCGTCGCGCTGGCGTCCCCGCCCATGACCAGTGGGACAGCGGCGGGGTTAAACATCGCGAACAGCATCTTATTCTTCCTGACGCTCTTATTTGGGGCGGTCTGCTGGGGCGGCGCCAAAAAGATCGGTCTGGCCAAGCGTTTCAAGAGATACGTCCGGTGCATCTGCGGGAGAGGATACTGCCAGTTGGAGGAATTATCCAGGAGCATCGGCAGGCCGGAGGCATTTATCAGAAAAGACGTAAAGAAGATGCTGCACAAGGGCCTGTTCCTGGAAGGTCACCTGGACAAGCAGGAGACTTGCCTGATCACTACAGACCAAGCGTACGATCAGTACAAGACCGCCCAGAGACAGTTGGAAGAGCGGCAGAGGCAGGAGTGGGAAGACGAGCAGGCGTCGCGGGAAAAGGACATAGAAAAGAATAGTGGAAAGAATAGAGAAAAAAACAGAGAGGCCGGAGAAGAGACGAAGATCCCGCCGGAGGTGCAGAGCGTCCTGGACGAAGGGCAGACATATCTGGAGCGGATCCGCAGGTGCAACGACCTGATCCCAGGCCAGGAGATCTCCGACAAGATCTCCAAGATGGAACTGATCGTGCAGAACATCTTCCAGAGGGTACAGGACCATCCGGAAGTGGTGCCGGACCTCAAAAAGATGATGGATTACTATCTGCCGACCACCGTGAAATTGCTGGACGCTTATGCGGAGCTGGACGCCCAGCCCGTGCAGGGGGAGAACATCACCAATTCCAAGCGGGAGATCGAACAGACCCTGGACACGCTGAATCAGGCATTCGAGAAACTGCTGGATCAGATCTTCCGGGATACGGCTTGGGACGTGTCCACAGACATCTCTGTCCTGCAGACCCTGCTGGCCCAGGAAGGACTGATCGGAGACGACCTTAAGTTAAAATGATCAAAAATAGTTTAAAAATGGATCAAAGGAGAAAGACAGATGAGTGACGAGATGAACGGACTGGACGCATTTGCGGAGGAGATGCCGGTGCCGACCCTGACGCTGGAACCAGTCCTGGAGGAAGAAAAAACCGTGGTGGAGGCAGTACAGGAGAAGCCCCAGCCGAAGGTGGAGGAACCGAAGCTGACACCTCAGGAGCAGAAGATGGTGGACGACCTTGCCCAGCAGATCGATCTGACGAACAGCAATCTGATCTTGCAGTATGGGGCGGCCACCCAGAAGAAGATGGCAGATTTTTCCGAGGCGGCGCTGGCCAATGTACAGACCCAGGATCTGGGAGAGGCGGGACAGCTGATCACGGATCTGGTCAGAGAGTTAAAAGGCTTCGACGACCAGGAAGAGGAGAAAGGCTTCTTCGGTTTTTTCAAAAAGAACGCGAACAAGATCACTGCGATGAAAGCAAAGTACGACAAGGCGGAGGTCAACGTCAATAAGATCGTGGATTCCCTCCAGCAGCACCAGGTCCGGCTGATGAAGGACACGGCTACCCTGGACAAGATGTACGCGCTGAACCTGAATTATTTCAAAGAACTCTCCATGTACATCATGGCGGGCAAAAAGAAGCTGGAAGAAGTGCGCGGCACCCAGCTTAAGGAACTGATGGACAAAGCCCAGGTCAGCGGGCTTCCCGAGGACGCGCAGGCGGCCAAGGATCTGGACAGCATGTGCAACCGTTTTGAGAAGAAGCTCCACGACCTGGATCTGACCCGGATGATCTCCATCCAGACCGCGCCCCAGATCCGTCTGGTCCAGAACAACGACACGACCATGGTGGAGAAGATCCAGTCCACGCTGGTCAATACGATCCCCCTGTGGAAGAGCCAGATGGTGCTGGCATTAGGGATCGCCCATTCCACAGAAGCGGCCAGGGCCCAGAGGGCCGTGACGGATATGACCAACGAGCTCCTGCGAAAAAACGCGGACACGCTGAAGATGGCCACGATCGAGACGGCCAAAGAGGCGGAGCGGGGAATCGTGGACATGGAGACGCTGAAACATACGAACGAGTCGCTGATCCAGACGTTGGATGAAGTGCTGAAGATCCAGCAGGACGGCCACCAGAAGCGCGTGGAGGCGGAGATGCAGATCCAGAAGATGGAAACGGAGTTAAAGAACAAACTCCTGGAAATCAGGAGATAGCATAGAGAGACAAAGGGGGCGGCAGCATGCACCGGGAACATACGAAAGTGGTGAGGATCGGGGACTGCACGATCGGGGGCGGCCATCCGATCAAGATCCAGTCCATGACCAATACGAAGACAGAGGATGTGCAGGCCACGGTCAGGCAGATCAGGGAGCTGGAGGAGGCAGGCTGCGAGATCGTCCGCTGCACCGTCCCCACCCAGGAAGCGGCCCTGGCGCTCAGAGAGATCAAAAAACAGATCCATATCCCGCTGGTGGCGGACATCCATTTCGACTACCGCATGGCCATCGCGGCGATGGAAAACGGCGCGGATAAGATCCGGATCAACCCCGGGAACATCGGCGGGCCGGATAAGATCCGCGCGGTGGTAGAGACGGCCAGGGAACGGGCCGTTCCCATCAGGGTAGGTGTCAACAGCGGCTCCCTGGAAAAAGAGCTGATCCAAAAATACCAGGGCGTGACGGCCGAAGGGCTGGTGGAGAGTGCTCTGGATAAAGTGCGCATGATCGAGGACTATGACTACGACGCGTTGGTGATCAGCATCAAATCCTCCGATGTGATGATGTGCGCGAAAGCCCATGAGCTGCTGGCCGGCCGGACGGACTATCCCATCCATGTGGGGATCACGGAGGCGGGGACGCTCTATTCCGGGAATATCAAGTCGGCTGTGGGGCTGGGCATCATCCTGTATCAGGGGATCGGGGATACCATCCGGGTATCACTGACCGGTCCGCCGACAGAAGAGATCCGGTCGGCAAAAACGATCCTGCGCAGCCTCGGTCTGCGAAAACAAGGCGTGGAGGTAGTCTCCTGCCCTACCTGCGGGCGTACCCAGATCGATCTGATCGGACTGGCTGGTCAGGTAGAACAGATGGTGGAAACATTTAGCGCAGAACATCCGTCCTTACATTTAAAAGTAGCTGTCATGGGGTGTCCGGTGAACGGACCGGGGGAGGCGAGAGAGGCAGACCTTGGCGTGGCCGGGGGCAGAGGCGTTGGGATCATATTTCGGCGGGGAGAGATCATAAAGAAAGTGCCGGAAGGGGAACTGCTGGAGTGTCTCAGGGACGAGCTGCTGCACTGGGAGATCAACAGATCCTAAAAAAATCAGAGGGAGAAAAGAGATGAAGAGTATCCGCAAGAAGATCACGATATGTCTGATGGCAACGGTCCTTGTCGCGCTGATCGCGGTGGGATCGTCCAGTATCACATTAAATTACAGGAGTACCCTTGCCACTGTGGGGCAGATGATGGAAGAGACTGCTGTTCTGTCAGCAGAACGCATCGAACAGGAGCTGACTGCTTATAAGAATGTAGCTATGAACACAGGCTGTATCGCTCAGTTATCTGACGAGTCGGTCCCGCTGGAAGAAAAGCGTGCTATCATAGACGCGCGTGTCAAGATGCACGGTCTTCAGCGGGGAAATATCATCAATGCAGAGGGCACCAGCATATTCGATGGAAAAGATTATTCCGATCGGGAATATGTACAGCAGGCCATGCAGGGAAATACCTATGTATCCGAACCGCTGATCAGCAAGGTCACCGGAGAGCTGTCGATCATGGTGGCGGCGCCTCTCTATGCGAACGGGGATCCGGATTCCGGGATCGTGGGTGTGGTCTATTTTGTGCCGCTTGAAACATTTTTGAACGATATCGTTTCTTCTATTGAGATCGGTGAGAGCAGCCGTGCTTATATGATCAACAGATCCGGTGACACCATTGCCGATGTCACACTGGATACCATCACTACACAGAATGTGGAGCAGGAAGCCAAGAACGATCCTTCTCTGCAGGAACTGGCCGCGCTCCATATGGACATGTGCAAAGGGAAGAGAGGCTTTGGGAGATACAGCAGTTCTGATGGGAACCGGTTTTTGGCGTATGCCCCGGTGAGCGGCACGGAAGGCTGGAGTGTCGCTGTCACCGTACTGGAAAAGGAATATCTGGGGGATACATACTCTGGGATCGTCATCAATCTGGTGGTGATCGCGGCGTCTATCCTGGTGTCTATCGCGGTGGCCCTGAAACTTTCCAACAACATCGGCATACCCATGCGGGCCTGCGCCAAACGGATGAAGCTGTTGGTGGAAGGTGACCTGACATCACCTGTTCCCCAGGTGAAAGGGCAGGATGAGACAGCGGAACTGACCCGTTCCACAGCGGAGATGGTAAATGGTCTGAATACGCTCATCCAGGATATCGGCTATCTGCTCAATGAGATGGCCAACCAGAATCTCGATATCCAGTCGGAGCATCGGGAGGCTTATGTAGGCGATTTCCAGAGTATCCTGGGATCCATGCGCGGTCTGAAGCTCAATCTGAGCGATACGATGCGCCAGATCGATGCTTCCGCAAGCCAGGTGTCTTCTGCCAGCGGTCAGGTTTCTGTGGGCGCGCAGTCCTTAAGTCAGGGTTCCGTGGAACAGGCCAGTTCTGTGGAGGAACTGGCGGCTACGATCACGGATATCTCGGAGAGCGCCAAGAAGACTGCGGCCGCCGCTGAGGAAGCGGGGCAATTCGTAGAGCAGGCCGGAGCGCAGCTGAATACCAGTGTGGGATATGTCAAAGAATTGAATACGGCTATGGAAAAGATATCCCGCTCTTCGGAAGAGATATCCAAGATCATCGGTACGATCGAGAGCATCGCGTTCCAGACGAATATCCTGGCCTTAAATGCCGCGGTAGAAGCCGCGCGGGCGGGAAGTTCCGGGAAAGGCTTTGCGGTCGTTGCGGATGAGGTGCGCGATCTCGCGTCCAGATCAGATACGGCGGCCAAGGCGACGAAAGACCTGATCGAGAGTTCTATCAGTGCGGTCACAGAGGGCAGTCAGGTGGTGGGAAGCGTCACAGACGCCCTGGAGCGTACCAGCGTCCTTGCCGGTAATGTAACATCGAAGATGGGGATCGTGGTGGAAGCTGTGGGCAGTCAGACGATCGCTATAGCACAAGTCACGGAAGGGATCGATCAGATCTCTACAGTGGTGCAGACCAACAGTGCTACTTCCGAGCAGAGTGCGGCAGCCAGCGAACAGCTCTCGGCCGAAGCGGGCAGCCTGAAACAGTTGGTAGAGCAGTTTAGATTGGCAGAAGATCAGATCTAGGAAGAGATAGTGGAAAAGACAGCCAGATCGGGTAAGGCCGGATCGGCTGTCTTTTAGAGGGTCAGACATTTTTATGGAAAAGAGATTTTTCGACGTATTTCCGGATCTTAAGGCGGATCCCGACATCAAGGGCTGGCTCGACGAGGCCGTCGTCACCCGGGTGACCTGCAGCCAGGACCGGACGCTCCTGCGCGTTTATCTGTCCTGCGACCGGTGGATTCATAAGAAATATATCTTTCAGTTGGAAGAGGAGATCCGCCGCCAGTTTTTCGGGCAGACGAGTGTGAAAGTGAAGGTCATCGAGCGCTTTCTGCTCTCAGAGCAGTACACTCCGGAAAATTTCATGGAGGTCTATAAGCCCAGCATGCTGGCAGAGCTCAAGGCATGCAGTCAGCTGGAGCATAATCTGTTTCAATGCGCGCAGGTAGAATTTCCCCAGGCCCACAGTCTGCGGCTCTTGATCCCGGATTCCATGCTCGCCCGGGAACGGGAGGGGGTGCTGGTGGAATATATGGAGAAAGTCTTCTGTGAGCGGTGCGGCATGGATCTGAAGGTGGAATCCGCGTTTGTGGCCCATGAGGAGAGTAAATACCGGAAAAACGCCGAAAAGAAGCTGGAGCAGGAGGTGGAGCAGGTCTTACAGCATGCCTCCTTAGACAGCGCGTCGGGCCGGGAGATCAAAGAGGAGAGGAACGAAAAGCCAAAAGCCTCATCCGGCAAAAAGATCCCCCATCCGGGTCCGTTCAAACGTCAGGGGGATCCGGATATGGTCTACGGACGAGAGTTTGACGGGGAGGCTGTGCCCTTAGAGTCGATCACCGGGGAGATGGGCGAGGTGGTGATCCGCGGGCAGGTGCTCTCTGTGGACGAGCGGGAGATCCGCAATGAGAAGACGATCTTGATCTTTGCTGTCACGGATCTGACCGACAGCATCGTGGTGAAGATGTTCCTGGAAAACGCTCAGGTCCCCCAGATCAAAGAGTCTGTGAAAAAGGAAGCTTTCCTGAAGATCAAGGGCGTGACCACCATCGACCGCTTTGACGGGGAGCTGACCATCGGTTCGGTACGGGGTATCCGAAAGATCGGGGATTTTACGTCCAAGCGGATGGACACCAGTCCGGAGAAGAGGATCGAGCTCCATTGTCATACGAAGATGAGCGATATGGACGGGGTGACCGATGCCGCCGCGCTGGTGAAACGGGCCTATGAGTGGGGACACAAGGCCATCGCCATCACCGACCACGGCGTGGTGCAGGCGTTCCCGGAGGCATACCACTGTTTCGACGCCTGGGGCGGGTGCGTGCCCCCGGACGCGGATTTCAAAGTGATCTACGGGATGGAAGCCTACCTGGTGGACGATACGAAGGGGATGGTGCAAAAGGGCAGGAAGCAGGAGCTCTCCGGCCGCTTCGTGGTCTTCGACCTGGAGACTACCGGCTTTAGCCCCATCGCCAACAAGATCATCGAGATCGGGGCGGTGCTGGTGGAAAACGGCGTGGTCACGGACCATTTCTCCACATTCGTCAACCCGGAGGTCCCGATCCCCTACCGGATCGAAGAGCTGACGGGGATCGATGACTCCATGGTCAT
This sequence comes from uncultured Lachnospiraceae bacterium, assembly GCA_910584115.1. Classification (GTDB taxonomy): domain Bacteria; phylum Bacillota; class Clostridia; order Lachnospirales; family Lachnospiraceae; genus MGBC164599. The sequence continues at coordinate 4,152 of CAJTYN010000018.1, read as the reverse complement.
GGACGCGCCCACGATCGAGGAGATCCTGCCGGATTTTTTGGATTTTTGTAAAGGTGCGGTCCTGGTGGCCCACAACGCGCCTTTTGATGTGGGGTTCGTGGAGAGGAACTGCCAGCAGCTGGGCCTGTCTTATGACTTTACATCGGTGGACACGGTGGGCATGGCCCGGTTTTTGCTCCCGGCCCTGAACCGTTTCAAACTGGACACGGTGGCGAAGGCTCTGCAGATCCCCCTGGACAACCATCATCGGGCCGTGGACGACGCGGGCTGTACGGCGCAGATCTTCATAAAGTTCGTGGAGATGTGCGCCAAAAGGGGGATCTTCGACCTGGAGGAGCTGGATATCCAGGGGAGCGTGTCGGAGGACCAGATCAAGAAGCTGCCGACCCATCACGCCATCATCCTGGCCACTAGCGAGACGGGCAGGATCAACCTGTATAAACTGGTGTCCCTGTCCCATCTGAGATACTACCACCGCAGCCCGCGGGTGCCGAAGAGTGTGTTCCTAAAGCACCGGGAAGGGCTGCTGATCGGCAGCGCCTGCGAGGCCGGGGAGCTTTATCAGGCGGTCTTAAACGACGCCCCGGCGCCGGAGATCGCCCGGCTGGTCTCCTTCTATGATTATCTGGAGATCCAGCCGCTGGGGAACAATAAGTTCATGATCGCCAGCGACAAGACGGAGAATGTCAGCTCTATGGAGGATCTGATGGAGATCAACCGGAAGATCGTGAAGCTGGGCGAGCAGTTTGACAAGCCCGTGGTGGCCACCTGCGACGTGCATTTCATGGATCCGGAGGACGAGGTCTACCGGCGGATCATCATGGCGGGGAAGGGTTTCAGCGACGCGGACGATCAGGCGCCCCTGTACCTGCGCACCACGGAGGAGATGCTGGACGAGTTCCGCTACCTGGGCGACGAGAAGGCGGAGGAAGTGGTGATCACTGCTCCCGCCAAGATCGCGGACATGTGCGAGAAGATCTCCCCGATCCATCCCGATAAATTCCCGCCGGTGATCGAGGATTCCGATAAAAATCTACGGGAGATCTGTCTGAAAAAGGCCCACGAGATCTACGGGGATCCGCTGCCGAAGGTCGTGGAGGAACGCCTGGAGAAGGAGCTGCATTCTATCATCTCCAACGGCTACGCGGTCATGTATATCATCGCCCAGAAGCTGGTCTGGAAATCAAACGAGGACGGCTATCTGGTGGGATCCCGTGGATCGGTGGGGTCTTCCCTGGCCGCCACCATGGCGGGGATCACGGAGGTCAACCCGCTGCCGCCTCATTATTACTGCAAAAAATGTCATTACAACGATTTTGATTCCCCGGAGGTGAAGGCTTTCGTAGGCCGGGTGGGGTGCGATATGCCGGATAAGACCTGTCCGGTCTGCGGCGAGCCTCTGAAAAAGGAAGGATTCGACATCCCTTTCGAGACGTTTTTGGGTTTCAAAGGGGACAAGGAGCCGGACATCGACCTGAATTTTTCTGGGGAATACCAGGCGGTGGCCCACAAGTATACGGAAGAGATCTTCGGGAAAGGCCAGACCTTCAAGGCCGGGACCATCGGCACGCTGGCGGAGAAGACGGCCTACGGCTATGTGAAGAATTATTTCGAAGAAAAGGGCATGCGGAAGCGCAGCTGCGAGATCAGCCGGATCGTCCAGGGCTGTACGGGGATCCGCCGGACTACGGGGCAGCACCCGGGCGGGATCATCGTCCTGCCTCTGGGTGAGGAGATCGAGAAGTTCACGCCCGTGCAGCACCCGGCAAATGATGTAAATTCAGACATCACGACCACACATTTTGATTACCATTCCATCGACGGCAACCTGCTGAAGCTGGATATCCTGGGGCACGATGATCCCACCATGATCCGCATGCTGGAGGATCTGACCGGGACGGACGCCAAGGAGATCCCTCTGGACCAGCCGGATGTGATGTCCCTCTTTGCCAGCACGGAGGCGCTGGGGATCGCGCCGGAGGACATCGGGGGATGCAGGCTGGGGGCATTGGGTATCCCGGAGTTCGGCACGGAATTTGTCCTCCAGATGCTGCTGGATACCAAGCCCACCTGTTTTTCCGACCTGATCCGGATCTCCGGATTGTCTCACGGGACGAACGTGTGGCTGGGCAACGCCCAGGTGCTGATCCAGGAGGGAAAGGCCACGATCTCCACGGCCATCTGCACCCGTGACGATATCATGACCTATCTGATCAACCAGGGGGTGGAGAGCAGCCAGGCATTTACGATCATGGAGAGCGTGCGTAAGGGAAAAGGACTCAAGGATGAATGGATAAAGATCATGAAGGAGAACAATGTGCCGGACTGGTACATCTGGTCCTGCCAGCAGATCTCTTATATGTTCCCAAAAGCCCACGCGGCGGCCTACGTGATGATGGCCTACCGGATCGCCTGGTACAAGATCTTTCATCCGCTGGCCTATTACGCGGCCTTTTTCAGCATCCGCGCCACGTCTTTTTCCTACGAACTGATGTGCCAGGGCAAGGAGAAGCTGGAATACCATATGCAGGAATTCAAGAGCCGAGGGGACGCTCTGAGCAAGAAGGAGCAGGATACGTTAAAAGACATGCGCATCGTACAGGAGATGTACGCCAGGGGGTTTTCCTTCATGCCCATCGACATTTACGAGTCGGAAGCTCACCGTTTCCGGATCGTGGACGGGAAGCTGATGCCTTCCTTGGACTGTATCGAGGGCCTGGGGGACAAGGCGGCGGACGCGGTGGTGGACGCGGCAAAGGACGGGAGGTTCTTATCCATCGATGATTTCCGCCAGCGCACGAAGGTGAGCAAGACGGTGATCGACCTGATGGAGGGCATGCATCTATTTGGGGACATCCCCCAGTCGAATCAGATCTCGCTGTTTGATATGGGGATCTCTTGATCGTGCAGATATCTTTGCAGTAAGATCTTGAGATGGAGTGTCATACTTATTTGTGTTTGAATGAAGTGAAAGGGGTGGATACAAGAATGAAAGATAAAAGCGTAAAGAAATCATGGTCAGTAGCAGTATATTTAGCGATTTTCATCTGTGGTGTTTTGATATTGCCTGCAAAAAAAATAAAGGCAGAGCCAACGTCATCGTCGCATTGGCTGATCACAGAAGAGGGGTTTCATTTGCGGGTGCTGGATGACACGACCACATTGGAGACAGAGATCGTAGCCAATATGGAGGCAGAGATCGTAGCTTATTCTGGCGACTCTACATGTCCGATCATCCCCACAGAATATGTGGAGGAAACCAAAGTAACAAATGGCGAGAATATCAACCCGGACTTTGGCCATACGATCCGTAAAGATATATATAAAATCGTAGGGATTGGGGAGAAGGCTTTTTATGATCGCGATAGATTGACCGGTATCATCATCCCGCATAGTGTGAGATATATAGGGAATCAGGCATTTTATGATTGTGATAACCTGACGGATATTAGGATCCCGTACTCTGTGACGGATATCGGAGACTATACCTTTAGTAGTTGTGATAAATTGGCCAGCGTCACCCTTCCGAATGGTATTACGAGGATAGGGAATGAGGTCTTTCAAGGATGTTATTTATTAAAAGATGTTGTGATACCGGATAGTGTTACGAGCATCGGAGACTATGCCTTTTGGGCATGTGGTCTGACCAGCGTTACAATTCCGGACAGTGTGATGAGCATTGGCAGTAAAGCGTTTGGTGCTCTGCCGTTGACTAACGTTATGCTTCCTGTAAATGTGTCCAGTATCGATGCAAACCCATTTGCAGAATGTTCAAGTCTGCGGGAAATTTTCGTAGATGAAAATAATGAATATTATCTGTCAGAAAATGGGGTCTTATATGATAAAGCAAAGACTATATTGATCGGTTATCCGGGTGATAAAGAGGGGGCGGTTAAGATCCCGGACGGTGTGGTGGAGATAGGAAATTCGGCATTTTATGGATGCGGAAGTTTTGAGGATATTACGATACCAGGCAGCGTCTTAAAAATCGGCGACGAAGCATTTTATGGCACGTCTTTTTCGGATGTTTTGGTAGATGAAAATAATGAGTTTTATACGTTGGAAAACGGAATTTTATATGACAGAGCGAAAACAACATTAATTGTCTGTCCGACCGCAAAAACTGGTGTCATTATGATCCCAGACAGTGTC
>CAJTYN010000017.1 GCA_910584115.1 uncultured Lachnospiraceae bacterium | reverse complement strand
CATCGGTTCCATATGACTATAAAAAACATTCCCGGCGGCCTGGAACAGCTCTACGCTCTCATCCATGGCCATATATTTCGCCTCCTGGGTGGCCGGATCATACACGATCGTGTTGTACTGGTCATACCCTACGATCACGTAACTGCCGCCGTCGCCCCTAGAAGCGATCACCGGACGCTGAGAGCTGACAAAATACAGCACCTGATCCAGCGTACATCCGGCCAGGTTCACAGCCTGGCCCTGCGGATCCAGCTCCTGACTCAGCGTATCAAAGTCCAGCGTCCCTTTCAGGATGGCCTCTGGCACGTCGCCCAGATCCAACTGGATCTTCGTCTTCTTGTTCCCTCTCTCCCAGACATACTGCTGGGCACGATTTAAGACCACGCCCAGCCTCGCGTCGGCTTCCGCAATGGACTGTGCGATGTCCGTATACGTGTTGTCCAGCTTTCCTCCCGCATAGACATAGTAGATATCCTCCACAGGTACCTGGGTATCCACATCCAATACGGTCTGCCCGCTGTCGGCCCGATATTTCGCGATGACCACCACCGGCATATTATTTTTTACTGTCTGCTGGAAATCCAGATGGATGATGAACCCCCTGCGCGCCGTATAGGCCGTCCCCACGGATATCATCTGTTTTTCTGCCTTGCGGTTATTCATGATATTATCCAGGTTCGTGGCAACAAACGCATTATCCTGCCATCTCGCCAGCTGGATCTCCATAAGGGAATCATTCATCTGTACATCGACCACATACTGTTCCGGCTGGGAATACTCTTTTACGATATTCCCCTGGAGATCTTCGATCCGAAGGGAATCCATGGCAAAGACCATCTTCCCCGTCGCATCCACCATCACATTCTCATTCCTGGCAAAACCGTAGACCAGATCCTCGTTCAAAAATCCCAATGCCTTGATGCAGACACCCTCTGTCGACTGGATCTTCCGGGTCTTTCCGGTGTCAAAGTTGATGATCCCGATCTCCGTACAATGATACGCATCCGCGCCTTCCATCCACGCACCGCTGGCATTGGAGGCAGACGAAACAAATTGTCCCGCTTTGATCCCGCTCTGGATGATCTCATAATCGCGCTCATTGATATCCACCTGGTACAGATTCCCTCCCATGAACAGGAAGAGCTGGTCCTGCTCATTTACATAAGATAGGCTGTCCAGATCCATCTTCAAAAATTCATGAGACTTTGTGCTGGGGATGAACACCTGCTCATCCACCAGGTTCTGATCGTTGTTATATCTATAGACACCTACGCCGACCATCCCCTCGTGGTCCCCCCGATTGAAATACCCGTAGACCACAAAGTCCATATTTCCAGCCTCATCCATGCGGACGATCTTCATATCGTGAGCATTGTTCGTATCCCGTCCGTCCCCGCCCTCTGTCTGGCGGAAACTAAAGACCCTGGTGAACCTGTTGGCGCTGCGGCTGTATGTCCACAGATCTCCCTGCTGCACAAAAGCCACGATCTCCCCGGTGGGACTGCCCATATACTGGATGTCCTTGGAAGCGACCCCGATCGCCAGTCCATCATTATCCACCACAGGCAGGCTGCCGTCAAAGACCTGCTGCGCATCCCTGGTAAAATCCAGCAGCAGGACGCCGTTTTCCGTATAACGCATCCGGTAAAACTCTGTGACGCCATAACTCTCCGTCTGCCCGTCCTCATTCTGCGCTGTGATCTCATAGTCCATGGCGATGCTCCCCGTAGTCTCATTGATGTCTTTGATCACCGGAACAGCCCTTCTGGAGATCGTAGGGCTTAAGTCTCCCCATGTAATCATATCCAGGGAAGAATGGATATTTACCGCGGTAAAACTATTATCTGCGACAGAGTCATCCGACTCTACATAAGCAGCCAGCTCCGCCGTAGAATCTTTGATCATGCATTTTTCATAAAAATTCTGTACAAACCGCACATATTGTTCTGTATTCAGCCGTGAACGCTGGATGATCCTGGTGTAATAATAGATCTCGCCCACCGATGTATCCAGGGTGACCTGCAGGGAATACTCCTGATTCATCAGCATTTCCTCAGCCTTCAGCTCCAAAGTTGCCTTAAAATAAGAATCCTGGCTGGCCAGCTTGCGCGTAGAGCTATTCTCGATCACTTTGCTCCCGTCTGACGTCCGTATCTCATAGGACAGATCATACAGGTCGCAGGAATAAGGAGCGATCACCAGCGTGATCTTTTTTGACGTATCCATAGGTGTCAGGCTGTCCCTGGTAAAATCCACCTGCATCTTCTCGGCATACCCATACATGCGGTTTACATATGTACCACCGATCTCAACCATCACCTCGGGAAACGACGCCTTTGCAAGGTCCGTGGTATCACTGGATATCTCCCCATTCATAAGTATAGATGATACTGTCACGCCTAAGATGAAGACGGCCAACAGCACCAGTATCCTGATCAATATCTTTTTCATATATCGTAGACTCTCCTGTCCTTTACCTATCTATTCCATTATTGTAAAGGTTTTGAGGCAAGATCACAAGACTTTTATAGATAATTCATAAATGGCCGGGGGAAGACGCAGCCTCCCCCTTTTGATCTAAAAATACCTGCGCCTGCAGGATCTGCAGCGCCGTCGGTGTATCTCCTGGAACAACAGCACCTGGACCAATTCTTCCAGCGATGCGACTGCCAGATCTCCTGTCTCCATCTCACCTGCTATCTTTTTGCATATCTGGTCCAAGGTAAACCGGTCTGGATATTCATCATAGATCGGACTTCCCGGATAGTCCATCTGATCGCATATTTCCTCTACCTTCTCCTGGATCCTCAGTGCCGCTTCCGGATAATAGGACTTTATCAACTGGAACTCTTTCTCCTGCTGGCTTTCCCCTTCATAAAACAATGGCGCGGAATGAGCCATGTAAAAGGGAAGATATCTATCATAATACATCCGTTGTCTTCTCCCTGGAATGTGTTCTATACTAATATATGCAGCCGTCCCGCTGCCGTTTATTTTTTTGATCTCTATCAAAATAGGGTTGACTAGATGATACATCTGTTGTAAATTTATATGATCAGTCCACAGAGCATTACCAAAGAAAGGAAACACTATATCATGAAAGAATGGAGTAAAGAATGGCATTCAGTCAGATTCTGGCGGCAGGAAGCCCTCGCCTGTGTCGGCTGCTTTCTGTACGCTCTGGGTTTTTGCATCTTTGTCATCCCCCAGAATTTTTACAGCGGCGGCTTTACCGGGATCGCACAGATCATCCAGACACTGCTGACCCGGTATGCATCCTGGAAACCGACTTTTGACCTGACGGGTATCTTTTTGTATATCATCAATATCCCGCTGATGATCCTGGCATGGACGAAGATCGGAAAGAGATTTTTCGTGAAGAGCCTGATCGCGATAACTGTACAATCCCTGTTCATGTCCCTGATCCCAGTCCCGGCAGAGCCTCTTGTGTCGGACCCTCTGACCAGCTGCGTGATCGGAGGCCTCATCTCTGGCCTGGGGAGCGGACTAGTATTAAGGAGCGGCAGTTCCGGAGGCGGTACGGACATCATCGGCATGTACTGTACCAAAAAATACCCGGATTTCAGCGTGGGAAAAGTCTCCATGATCATCAGTGCTGTCATATTCGCTGTGTGCCTTTTATTATATGACCTGGAGACGGTGGTATACTCAGCCATCTATTTCACTCTCTTTTTGACTGTCTTAGACCGGGTCCATTACCAGAACATCAAGACCAGTGCGATGGTCATTACAAAGAAACAAGAAGTGGGCGATATGATCCTGCACAGTCTGGAGAGGGGCGTGACTGTCTGGGAGGGTGAAGGAGGATACACCCATCAGCCCACTTATATCTACCTGACCGTTTTATCAAAATATGAGACCGGCCAGCTTAAACGGCAGATCCACCAAGTAGACCCCCACGCCTTTGTCATCTTCAATAATGATATCAGCGTTGACGGGTATTTTCAAAAAAGGCTATGACCTTCTCAAAACCCATGAAATGGGAGGCCTTCACCAGTACAGTGCCTCCCTGTCTTTTAAGATCAGGCAGGATATCCATGAGGCTCTCCAGTTTTTCCAGATATACGACCTCCAGGCCCGGATCTTCCTGTCGCGCTGCCTCTGCCATATGCCTGGATAACTCTCCGACACAGATGCACAGATCCAGCCCGCAGGCTGCTGCATAGGTACCTATCTCCTGGTGCAGACGCACCTCATCACTTCCCAGCTCTCCCATATCCCCCAGGACTGCGATCCTTCTCCCCGGTACATTTTTCAACACTTCCAGAGATGCCTTCATAGAAATGGGATTGGCATTATAGCAGTCATCGATCACTGTGAGAGAGTCCGACCTTACCATGCGCAGCCTACCGCCGATCGCTTCCAGGCTCTCTATGCCCTGACAGATCTCTTCTTTTGAGAGGCCATAACATTTTCCCACAGCGGTCGCCGCCAGTGCATTGTAGACCATGTGACGGCCAGGTATAGGGATCTCAACTCCGAATGACTCGCCTCCCATATGGATGCGGCATCGTGTTCCCGACAACCCGCAGGGCTGTATCTCATCTGCCCACACGTCTGACTGTCCGTCCATCCCGAAAAATAACGGTCTCTTTCCATTCACGTCCCCAACAGCAGCCAATCTGTCATCGTCTCCATTGAGTATCGCATACCCCTGAGGTCTCATGTACTGGAAGATCTCTGTCTTTGCCTTAAATACACCGTCCCGGCTGCCCAGAAATTCCAGATGGCAGGGACCGATGTTGGTGATCACGCATGTATCCGGCTTTGCGATCTTAGCCAGCCTGGACATCTCCCCAAACTGACTGATCCCCATCTCCAATACAGCTATCTGATGTTCGGGCCGCAGGCGGAAGACTGTCAGGGGAAGGCCCAGCTCATTGTTGAAATTCCCTTCCGTTTTCAGCACGCAGTATTTCTGCGCAAGAACAGCACTGATCACTTCTTTCGTGCTGGTCTTCCCCACACTGCCCGTGATCCCCACCACCGGTATATCAAGACCTTCCAAATAAAACTCTGCGATATCCTTGACCGCCTGGAGGGAGGAAGTCACCTGTATATACGGATAAGACCGCAGCCCGAGATCCCGTTCCGAGAGAACAGTCATAGCGCCTTTTTTTACCACGTCCTCGATAAAGCTATGACCGTCTACCCTCTGCCCAGGGATCGCCACGAACATCGCACCTGCCTGTACCTGTCTGCTGTCTGTGACGATACTGTCCACTTCGCATCCGATCTGCCGCGGATCTCCGTGATAGGTTCCCTGACAGACCCTGGCGATATTGCCCAATGTCAATCCCTTCATGCATCCCTCCCTGCATCAAGCGCATACTTTTTCATAGAAACCTGTATCAATCTTTCACATAATTCCGGAAAACTCATGCCCAGGGCTGCAGCTTCCTGGGGCAAAAGGCTCGTAGGCGTCATGCCTGGCAGGGTATTCGCTTCCAGACAGTAGATCCTCCCATCCTCCCCCATCATGAAATCCAGACGGCTGTATGCTTTCAACGCCAGAAGGCGATGGCCTTTTTTCGCATATTCCTGCATTTCCCGGGACTTCTCCACGGGAAGATCCGCAGGGCAAGTCTCCACAGCAGAACCTGGCTCGTATTTATTTCTATAATCATAGAATCCTTTTAGTGGTGCGATCTCTATGACAGGAAGTGCCTCTCCATCAATGACGCCGACAGAGAACTCCCTGCCTTTTATGTAATCTTCCACGATGATCTTATCTTCCCACGCAAATGCATCTTCCAGAGCTTTTTCATAATCTGCCTGATCCAACGCGATCGAGACACCGATGCTGGAACCACCGCTGCATGGTTTGACCACGACTGGGAATCCCATCTCATGATCTGCCAGACAATGATCATCCTCTCCGCGCCAGAGCATGACACCCCTGGGCATGGGGATCCCTCCGGCAGAGAATATCTGCTTTGTGATCCCTTTATCCATGGCTATACCGCTCCCCAACGCTCCGGTCCCGGTGTAGCGGATGCCGAACAAGTCAAAAGCCGCCTGTATCTTTCCATCTTCGCCGTTTGCTCCGTGGAGGGCCAGGAAGACCATATCCGCTTTTTTACAGACATCCAGTACATGGGGACCGAAGAACTCCTTCCGGGTCTTGCTCAGCTCCTCGATCTTATCGTTCCAGCTCTCAATATAAGAGACCGCCTTCTCCAACTGGAAATCCGCGGAAAAAAAATCCTCCCCGATCTCCCCTTCCAAGCCTATGAATACATCCATCAACACGGCAAGATGGCCTTTTTCCCTCAGAGCCTCACACACTTTCGTTCCCGTGACGATCGACACGGCACGTTCTGAGCTAGTCCCCCCTGCTAATACTACGATCTTCATCCCTGATCCTCCTTTCTACGCCCGTCCCTATCAATAAACGATGATGGGCACGCCGATCTCAATATTGTTATAAATCTTCTCCGCCATATCAGGAGGTGTGTTCACACAGCCATGGGATCCGTTCTTTTTATAAATCTCACCGCCGAACTCAGTCCTCCAAGCGGCATCATGGATCCCCACATCCTTATTAAAAGGCATCCAGTAAGTCACTGGGCTGGCATAATCCTCGCCCTTTAACACTGCGGGAGACTTTTTATTGTCTAGAGCATATACGCCTGTAGGTGTGGCGTAGTTTTTGCTCTGTGTTCCCGTTACCACCGGCGTATCCACGAGCAGAGTGCCATTCAGATAGAAACACATCCTCTGCTTTGTCAGATCCACCTCTACATATGTATCACCGATATCATTCTCTTCCCGGTTATATCCCCGGTACAGATATTCCGGCTCACGGATCACTTCTTCTCCGGCTTCGATGTTTGCTCTCAACGCCTCCACTTCTTTTTCCTCATAAATGACCCAGCCGTAATCTCCGCCCTTTACCTTGATCATATTGCCTTCTGCAGTCCTGAAATCCCGTTCACTTCCATATGTATCATATTTTACAGCCAGTTGATGAACGTACTCTTTCAACTGTGCTTCGTCTAACTGATAACTGCCGTCCTCACCTTCTACCACCCAGTTCTGCAGGATCTCTGAGTCCAAAACCTCGTTCCGGTCCTGAAAATCATAGGTGATCTTCGCTGTGGCCAGACGGTCCAACTGCTCTTTATGCTGGACCAATCTCTCATCGTCCCGGTATACTTGGGGCAGTATGTAACATCCCTTCTCGACCAGATCCACGACCGGCTGACCATTCTCCACAGCTTTTCTCACCTGGGATATGACTTTTTTCTGGTCTAATGTATCTCCCTCCACTTCGGGGATGATCTCAAAGCCTGATCCCTTTTTTTCAATATATGCATCCGAAGGCGCCTGCATCTCTTTGAAACATTCCAGACCTTTGACCACTTTGCGCAGCTTTTTCTTGTCGTAAGTCGTCAGCGCTTCTGTGGAATAATTTTTTGGATCATTTAGCGCAAGGAACCAGGTCCACCGTTTCTGGCCGCTGACCAGATGGTCGATATCCTCATTTTCTTCATATCGTATGTCTATCTGCTCTGCCACGATCTTTTCCTGCTTTTGATCCATCTCATAGATCGTCAGAGTATAAGTAGCTATCTCATCCGCTATGGTCTCCTGTACATGTTCTGCCGTCTGATAGGAAACATCCAGGCCATTGATCGAGGAATCTGGAAGAAAATGATTGGTGAAAAAGTACACACCCACTCCATAGATACCTGCAACCGCCAATACAAAAAATACGATCATCCCGATCAGGACCTTCTTCCCTCTCCCCATATATGATCCCTCCTGATCATCTTATCATCTGTCTTCCAATATTTTATCAATACTCACCAATTTCACACAGAGGACGAACAGCTTCCCGGCCTCTTCCAGCTCTTCCAGAGAAGGATACGTGGGCGCGATCCGTATATTGCTGTCTTTTGGATCCTTTCCTAATGGGAAAGAAGCACCCGCCGGTGTCAGCACCAACCCCGCCTCTTTGGCCTTCGCAACGATCTTCTTTGCACAGCCATCCAAAGCTTCGAAAGAGATAAAATAACCGCCCCTCGGATATGTCCATGTACCGATCTTTAGGCCATTCAACTCCCGTTCCAATTCCCCCCAGACAGCCTTAAACTTGATAAGTGTCAGCTCTCCCTGTTTCTTCATATGCTCTTTGATCCCGTCCATATCTTTCAAAAAACGTGTATGGCGGAGCTGATTGATCTTATCATGACCGATCGTCTGGATCTTCAGATGCTGTAGAAAGTCTCTGCGGTTTCCCTCTGAGGCTGCCACCATACAGATACCTGAACCAGGGAATGTCACCTTGGAAGTAGATACAAATTCATAGACCATATCCTCTTTTCCCGTTTCCCTGCACAGAGAAAGGATATCTGGGAGCTGATCCTGTTTATCTTCATCCGCATACAGATGATGTACTGCATACGCATTATCCCAGAAGATCCTGAAATCTTTGGCCTTTGGTTCCAGGGAGGCAAATCTTTTTACTGTTTCTTCAGAATACGTGTATCCCTGTGGATTTGAATATTTCGGAACACACCAGATGCCTTTGACCGCCTCATCTTCTCTTACCAGTCTTTCCACCACATCCATATCCGGGCCATCTTCAGTCATCTCCACCGGGATCATCTCAATGCCGAAATATTCTGTGATGCTAAAATGACGGTCATATCCTGGTGTGGGACACAAAAATCTCACTTTATCCAACTTCGCCCACGGGGTGCTTCCCATCACACCATGGGTCATGGAACGGGATACTGCGTCGAACATGATGTTCAAGCTCGCGTTCCCATAAACGATCGCCTGATCCGGATCAGTCCCGACCATCTCTGCCAACAATCTCTTTGCTTCCGGAAGACCATCCACCAGACCATAATTCCTGGTATCCACACCTGTATCGTTATCCATATCAGAACTGCTGTTTACCACATCCAGCATTTCCATAGACAATGCCAGCTGCTCTTTGCCTGGTTTTCCTCTGGACATGTCCAGAGACAGTCCGCGTGCTCTTATATCCTCAAACTGGACCGTTAATCTCTCTTTTAAGGCCAACAGTTCCTCTTTCTTCATATGTTGATACGCTTCCATAATAACCTCCCTCTTCGCTGATTACGTTTGCTGTATGATCACCTAATTTTAGTATGCCCTTTTACAGATTGTCAAGCATTAGTTTGTGTAATGATTGCAAACAAATGGTCAGATGTGCTATAATCCCTGTTAATACATAAATAAAGGAAAGGAAATCTTAAACATGTGGATTGCTGACAACTGGAAGGACTATCAGATATTAGATGCTTCTCGCGGCGAAAGGCTGGAACGATGGGGAGATCATATCCTAATACGCCCAGACCCACAGATCATCTGGGACACTCCCCGCACGATAAAACAATGGACACAAAAAAATGGACACTACCACAGGAGCAAAAAAGGCGGCGGGCAATGGGAATTTTTTCATCTGCCAAAACAATGGTCCATCCAATATAATGAGCTGACGTTCAATCTGAAACCATTTCATTTCAAACATACCGGACTTTTTCCTGAACAAGCCGCCAACTGGGACTGGATCTCTGAAAAGATAAAAAATGCCGGACGAAAGGTCAAGGTACTGAACTTATTTGCCTATACTGGAGGCGCCACCCTGGCCGCTGCAGCCGCAGGCGCATCCGTCACCCATGTAGACGCCTCCAAAGGTATGGTGACCTGGGCCAAAGAAAACGCAGTCTCCTCCGGATTGGAAAAAGCTCCCATCCGCTGGCTGGTAGACGACTGCATAAAATTCGTAGAACGCGAGATACGCCGTGGCAACCGATATGATGCCATCATAATGGATCCTCCTTCTTACGGCCGCGGCCCTAAAGGCGAGATCTGGAAACTGGAAACTTCTGTCTACCCTCTGATCCAGAAATGCGCCAGCCTTTTGAGCGACCGCCCTCTTTTCTTCCTGGTCAGTTCTTATACCACTGGACTCGCACCCGCAGTCCTCACTTACATGATCTCTATCTCATTAAAGGACCATGCAGGAAACGTAACTTCACAGGAGCTCGGCCTGCCGGTGGCCTCTACAGGACTGTATGTCCCCTGTGGTGCATCCGGACGGTGGGAAGCCGCCCCTCTCTGATGAGGGGCTGTCCTTTCCTCACCCCACCACATTTCCGACTATGATATACGAAAATATATACATGATGACGGTCGCCAGTGCGATCCCCAACAATATAGCACCGGATGATTTCTTGATATCCACTCCCAAAAGAGACGCGATCAGCGCCCCTGTCCAGGCTCCAGTCCCGGGCAACGGGATCCCGACAAAAGCCACCAATCCCCAAAATTCATACTTCTGTATCTGATCACTCTTACCCATCGCTTTTTCTTCCAACCTGATGATGATCGGTCGAAAAAACTTGACCTTTTTCAACCATTTAAAGACCTGCCTGATGAACAAAAGGATAAAAGGTATCGGAATGATATTCCCGATCACGCAGATGGGTATCGCTTCCACAGGCGGCACCTTCAAAAGACTAGCCGCGAGCAGCCCCCCGCGCAGTTCGAGGATCGGAAACATCGAGATCAAAAAGACCACCACATGCTCCGAAATATATGGGGAAAGGTTAGCTGTAAACCATTGTACCAGCGATTCCATAAAACCTCCTTAAATGGATGACAGATACTCTTTCAGGAAACGGATCAAGATCTCCATCTCCTCCTGCGTCCCTATGCTGATGCGCAGATGATCCCGTATCCGATCCTGATCAAAATGTCGCACATAGATACCTGCCTCCCGCAACTCACTATACAATCTCTCTGCAGGACAATATTTATGTTTCACAAATATAAAATTTGCTTTTGAGTCTGCGAATGAAAAACCCAACGCCCTGAGTTCTTCTTTTGCCCACTCCCTTGTATCTATGATCTTACGCAGGGTTTCCTGAAAATATTCCTCATCTTCCATAGCTTTAGCGCCCAGACAGATCGTCGGTTGGTTCAGAGTATATGAATTGAACGAAAATTTAACATCATTTAGATATTTTATGAGTACAGGACTCCCCATCGCATATCCGATCCTCAGCCCTGCCAGTGACCTGGATTTTGAAAATGTACGGACGATCAGGAGATTCTCATATTTTTTTATAAGGGGCAGGGCTGTACGAGTCCCAAAATCCACATACGCCTCATCTACGATGACGACCACATCCCGAACATGCTCCAGGATCTCCTCTATCGCATCCAACCCCATGTCCACACCCGTCGGCGCGTTCGGATTAGGAAAGACCACACCGCCATTCTCCTTAAAATAATCAGACGGAACGATAGAAAGATCTTCAGAAAGTTTCAGCCGCTCGTAAGGGATCCTGAACAACTCTGCCCACACATCATAAAAAGAATACGTGATATCAGGAAACAATATCGGTTTCGACGAATTGAAGAATGTCAAAAAAGACATGGCAAGCACATCATCCGATCCGACCCCAACAAATATCTGTTCCGGATATACTCCATGATATCTTGCGATCGCATCCACCAAGATCTCCGCAGACGGATCCGGATATAGACGCAGCCCATCGCCATCCCACTCCTTAACTGCACGCATCAGATCCGGAGAAGGAGGATATGGATTTTCATTCGTATTTAATTTTATGACTTTCTTATCCTTCGGCTGCTCACCTGGTGTATAAGGGACCACTTTCCTGATATTCCCTTCCCATCCTCTCATGATCATTTATCCCCCATGTTGTTTTTCTGCAGATAGATATCTATCTTGTCACCTGACTTCAATTCCTGCTGAAAATAACTTTCCTGTCCATTCACCCGAAGCTGCAGCACGCCGTCCGGATTTTTCAAGTCTATACCTGAATATTCCACCAGATCCATCAAGAAATATGGCGACCTATCCTCTTTCTTGAGCAGAAGGAGCGGTTCCCCATTTAAAACAAACTTACATACCTGAGAAGACTTGACATGTTTTACAGGTTCTGGATCTTTTGGCTTCTCTTTCACATTTTTTATCGGCTTTACTGCCGTTTTGACCTCTGGCTTTTCCTCTTGTCTGACCTTTTCCTTCGGTTCAGTTTTCTTTGGTATTACAGGTGTCTCTCTCTCAGGCAGATCCTCTCCCTTTCCTGTGATCACCACATCACCTGTTTTTAAAAGGGTATCCAGAGGCACCATCTTCCCATTTACAGATGTCCTGCTCTCATATCCCGGCTCCACGATATCAGCCAGCGTTATCTTCGCATTTTCCCCATCAGACGCGGGTGTAAAATGGATCTGATCCCCCGCGTGTACGATATAGGACACCTTTGTCTCTTCCCCGTTCACCTCCAGCTTAGACGGGATCCCGGGAGTCCCATGATAGATCTTCCGTTTTCCGTTCAGTTGGATCACGATATTCCTTCCGGATCGGGCCAACAGATCCTGCGAACGGTAACCATTCATCATGAGTATATCCATCACTGTCAGACTGCCGCTGCGGAACAATTTTGAACGTTTTCCATTGAGCATGACATGACAGCTATCATTGATCATATTCAGTCCTGCCGAAATAGCTATCCCCAGAGGCGTGGCATATTCAGGATTGTTCAGATCATACTCCTCTGAAACTGCATTGACGGAAAAATTGTTTCCTGCTATAGCCACCCTGTTCAGGTCCATTTCCAGATATTTTGCCACACATTCCCGCATATCTGCCAGTTTACTGCCGCCACCTGCCAAAAAGACAGCCGACGGCGCAGTACCGTTGACCGACAGTATCTTTTCCGAGATCTCTTTACATAAAGTTTTAAACGACCCATCGATGCATACGCGGACTTCATCATTTGATACTGTATGAGGCAGTCCGAGGATGTCTGTAAACTCTATCTCCTCCTGGTCCCTGATATCCATCTTCATACGCTCAGCCGTCTGAAAATCCACCAGATAATTTTTCATCAAGGCTTCCGTTATCTCATCCCCCGCGACCGTAGCCATCGTATAACCCACGATACTGCCATCCCTCGATATCGCGATATCGGACGTACCTGCCCCAATATCCACCAAAGCCAGATTTAACAGACGGATATTTTCAGGGATCGCTGCATTGATGGCTGCGATCGGTTCCAGAGTCAGACTCGCCACCTCCAATCCCACTTTGCTCATAGTGGTATACAGGCTTTCCACAACCTCGCTGGGCAGAAATGTTGCAATGACATCAGCACTGACTTTTTTACCCTGATGATCGAGAAGATCAGATATCGGATAATTGTCAAGGAGATATTGAGTCACTGTATATCCTACGAGAAAAAACTGTCTTTCCTCCTGATCCATCTCCTGAGCAAAAGCTTCTTCCGCCCGTTCTATAGCCCCTGCCTCCAGCCGCCCGATGATCTCCTCATCCACACGCTGCGGTTTATCAAATTCCATCTCACAAAATGCTTTTTGTGTCTTTAATGCCCTCCCTGCTGCTGCCACACAGACATTTGTCAGATTGCATTCTAATTTCTTTTCCAGACGCTCCTTCACGTGCCGGGCAACCTTTGCCACCTGCTCAATATCTTCTATCTGCCCGTCTATCATCGCTCTGCGGACATGTTCTTCCTCATCTATGGCCAGGACATGCAGCTTCTCATCTCTGACAACACCGACCAAGCCGATGATACTGCGGGTCCCTATATCCAATGCAAATACCAGATCATTCTGAGCCCTGGATGTCTGGATACTGGTCCTTCCTTCATTTATCTTCACAGCGTAATCTCCTCCACATTTTTAGAATCACGATACACGTTTCCGTCTTTTTTCCATTCTAACACAATCTGTGTTTTATGCCAAGTATCAGAGCATATCCAGATCCGCCGAACGTGTCCGAAAGACTGTCAGTTGTATCCTATCCGCCTGACAGCTTGCCTGAACATAATGATCATCGAACATATAATACTGAAAACTCTGCTGTAGCCCATATAAACACATTGTGGAAAGATCGACCAGACATACAGCCTTTTTCTCGCGTCCTTCATGTTTTCCATATATCCTGACAGATCCTTTTACTTTATCAATACA
Source organism: uncultured Lachnospiraceae bacterium (assembly GCA_910584115.1). Lineage (GTDB taxonomy): Bacteria > Bacillota > Clostridia > Lachnospirales > Lachnospiraceae > MGBC164599. The sequence goes on along the minus strand of CAJTYN010000017.1, from coordinate 15,505 downwards.
TGCAGCACACAGAAACCCTGATACCCTATCCTCATCCAGCGTATCTCCTTTCTCCGATGTATAATGTACCAGGGTGATCCCCCTATCCATGATTTCTTCGATCCGTACACTATATGCATCTGCCCACACATGAGAAATACTGCCATCTTTCATGTGCCCATTCACATATGGCTGGATCTCTACCATACGCCAATCATTAAGGCATAGGAGTCCAACACCTTGACATTGACCGTATATAGACTTAAGACTATCTTCTCCATCTCCACACAGTCTGCACTCTGCTTCGTTTACCAAGAGCAGGTTAAAAGATCCCTCTTCCCGTTTGCATCCCATTCCCCAAAAACAGATAAAGACTAAAAACAATACCCCAATATAGATCCTGTATCCTCCCAAATCTTGTCCTCCTATCTTTTTTAAGAGTTGTGTATATCCTTATTTACGAAAGTCTCATGCGCATCTTGAGACTTCATAGATTATCCGCACATATATCAATTTTTATCAGAAAAATGCAACACCTATAGATATACACAAGGATGCTCTGCATCTTTATGATATAGCACAATCATAAAGTTGTAAAGTAAACTTTATCTTTGGATTATCTTTTTCTCTTGTTTGGCACATAATAGATTTGGCTAAACAACTGACTTTCATGGATGGATCTCTGAGGCATGATATCGAGAAGAACATCCATAAACACGAAAACAGGAGAATCACTATGAACTTGCATGAACGCATCAAAAAGATCAGGACAGACCAAAAGATCAGTGTATATCGTCTGGCAAAACTCAGTGATGTATCCGAAAATTACATACGGGTAATCGAAAAAGGAAATAACCAGCCTTCTGTACAGATCTTAGGAAAATTGGTAAAATCCCTGGGTGTGACTTTATCTGAATTTTTTTCTGATGATGATTCTGTCCTCTACCCCACTCCTTACGAAAAAGAATTGATACAAGCTGCCCGTAAATTAAATGCACAAAAATCAGAACTCCTACTTACTCTGGCAAAAGCTCTATCAGGAGATGAGGAAACTTAACACACCCAAAAATGTGCTTGATATTACAGCGGACCTGATCTAAAAGTGCAGATCTTCCCTTTGCAGAAGACCTGTTCTTGTACTTGGATCCGCTGTAATACTGACACATCATCACTCCTGGTCATGATCCAGAAGGAACGCTTCTGCTGTCAGCCGTACACCTAATGAATATCCCTGGATAAATGCCTCCTCTATCTCATATTGAGTAGCCTCCTGTCTCCGGTCCTGCATAGCTTCCAATTCTTCTCTCTCCTCTGTAGATAATCTGCACATAAACTTTTCTGACTGTTGATGGAATTCATTTAGGACCTCCCAATATCCTCTGTCTTTTGGGGGCACAGCTTCACAAGGGAACGGCCTACCGGTAAACAGGCTTTTGATCGCATCTGTTTTCAATGTCTTTCTCCTTTAAAATATATTCTTCTTTATTAAGCAGCATGCAGGCATTCTTGATAGATCTGCAGCCTTTCCCTGTACATGAAAAGACATTCCTCTTTATCAGGCACAGTAGTGATCCCTCTGTCGTCTACCAATAACCGCTCCACACTTACGTCCAGCAGGACGCTCAGCGCATAAAAATTATCTAAAGAAGGCAGCGCCTGCCCATGAAACCATCGATAGATCGTCTGATTACATGCAAAATTCATGAATTCCCGGATCTTATTTACCGTGATCCCTTTTTTCTTGCAGAGTTTGTAGATATTCTTTCCTGTTTTATCTTGATCAATGATCGGGTAACACATATCCTCACATCCTTTTTCATATTATCGCATGATCATAGGCATTTGTCATTGAATTACAAATCACTTGACAAAATATATTTATTGCATTATGATACCACAAAGTACGCAATGATCTGCAGATGCCACAATATTTCAATGATCGAGGGAGGCCTTTATGTTTCGTATGTGGGGTAAGGAATGGAAAGACAATCGTATGATCCGGGATACCGTCATATGCAACGAGACACAGAACACGAGAACGCAAAAAGTTTTCCAGAGCCTGGAAGATATCTGCTATGAATTTGATCTGCAGACTCCCATATGGCTGAACGGAAACATCCAGGAATTTCAGCGCCTCTCAAAAACCAGATTTTATCAGGATAATTTTATCGAACACATCGACTTTGAATATTTAGAGATCCAACTCATCGAAGAATGAGCTATGGATATATCAAGATATGGTATCTGATGCGGAACAGCCTTACACTCCACTGTTCCGCATCGATCTATAGATAGGACCTACAGTCTTTTCATCAACTCTTCTCTCTCTTTTTCAAAACCAGGTTTTCCAAGGAGAGCAAACATATTCTTTTTATAACTCTCAACCCCCGGCTGATCAAAAGGATTCACACCCAGCACATATCCACTGACACCGCATGCAAACTCAAAGAAATAGAATAACTGCCCCAGATAAAATTCTGTCTGAGCTGGGATATGGACCATCAGATTCGGGACTTGTCCATCTGTATGGGCAAGGATCGTACCATTCATCGCACTTTTATTGATAAAATCTACACTTTTACCTGCCAGATAATTCAGACCATCCAGATCAACCGGCTCCTCTTCCAAAATGATCTCATCTCTGGAAGTTTCAACATCCAATACAGTTTCGAACATGATCCTGGAACCGTCCTGGATAAACTGCCCCATGGAATGAAGATCCGTAGTAAGATCCACCGATGCTGGAAAAATGCCTTTACCATCTTTTCCTTCACTTTCTCCGTATAACTGTTTCCACCATTCGGAGATATAATGGAGACTGGGTTCATAGTTAGCCAGGATCTCCACATTTTTTCCCTTCCGATGCAGGATATTGCGCACTGCGGCATATTTTAGAGCATCATTTTCCTCAAAGTCATTCTCCAATGCTGCTCTGCGGCCTGCTGCCGCACCTTCCATCAATCGATCGATATCTGCTCCGCTGACTGCGATCGGGAGCAATCCTACTGCAGTCAGCACGGAGAACCGTCCGCCTACATCATCCGGGACTACAAATGTCTCATACCCTTCCTCTGTAGCCAGGTTCTTTAAAGCCCCTCTCGCCTTATCTGTTGTCGCATATATCCGTTTCGCAGCCCCTTCTTTCCCATATTTTTTCTCAAGGATCCCCTTGAAGACCCGGAAGGCAATGGCAGGCTCTGTCGTCGTACCTGACTTCGAGATCATATTGATGGAAAAGTCCCTCTCTCCGATCACATCGATCAGACCTTGTATATAAGAACTGCTGATGCTGTTGCCAACATAATAGATCTCTGGTGTCTTGCGCTGTTCAGGCGTTATCTGATCATAAAAACCGTGCCTTAAAAACTCAATAGCAGCCCTCGCTCCCAGATAGGATCCACCGATACCGATCACCAGCAATACTTGTGAATCTTTCTGTATCTTCTCAGCCGCTTTTTTTATCCGGCCAAACTCTTCTCTGTCATACGCCACCGGGAGATCGATCCAGCCCAGGAAATCATTTCCCAGTCCATTTTTCGCGACCAGTCTTTCTTTCGCGGCCATCACTAGTTCTTTCATAGCAGGTACCTCATCTGCCCCCAGAAATGATGCAGCCTTTGAATAGTCAAAAGTCACTTTATCACTCATACCTTACCACCTTTATCCTTTCTCTCTAAAATGTATACCTGGCACTCCATCCAGACAGAGCGCTGGAAAAATACGTCAGATACATTCTTAGTGTAGCAAATAAATCAGCTTTTCGCAACATATCTGCATATTATTCTCCAAAAGTCCTATCAGACAGCCCCCTCCATTTACCCCATAAACTCCCGGATCACCTCTCTCATGATCTCTTCTTCTTCTGGGGAGAGCAGTTCTCCAAACCGCCCCTTCTCTCCGGTACTCTCCTTGATCCCCCCTGCCACATGATCCACCATGGCATCTTCCTGCTCCCTGCTCACAGCGGCCATCACCTGTACATTCGCCGCCTGCCGACAGCTCTCCTCAACATATTCTGCCATAGAACGGAATATATGTTCTTCTTTATAAGAAAAATCCAATGCCTGCCGCATCACTAAGAGGACCAGTGGTATGATCAGTCCTGCCTGGATATATATAGAAGAAACCATGCCCGTCCGCAAGACCACCCTCGAAAATACTACCGCTAAACATAACAGGAATGTACTGACAAGGGAAGGCAGCCATACCCATCGGTTCATCCGGCGCATCCGTTCATCACGACAGCCCCAATATCTCAACCATTTTTCTTTCAAGTCCTGTGACTTGCTGTCTTTTCGCACTCTTCTTTTGTAACTCAAACATACGGCAGCCATGCCCAATATCCCTAAAACACCCACGCCCGCCATCGCATACAACAATATATGCATGTCCATGATCTTGTATAACATACGCCCCTCCTTCAAAACTTATTTCATATGGATATTATATAGCAGTATAGTGTATTTTGAAATAAAAATCGTTCGACAGATCCACTGTTAAACCGCATGGATACTTTCTTTTCCATCTACAGTCATCCTATACTGATGGCCCATATCCGCCTCAACTCTCCAGATCATATCGTGAGTATCTATTTAAGACACTTTGTATGATACTCCTATCATAGTCTTTTGTCAATCATTATTTTATTTTTAAAAAAACTATTGCATTTCTATATTTTTTAGTGTATGATAAAGACACAAAGAGGAGAAGATATCATGTGCATGGCTGAACGGATAAAAGAAAGAAGGGTCCACAAAGGATTGACGCAAGAAGAACTCGGAAAAAGGATCGGCCTCCAAAAATCTGCGATCGCTAAATATGAAAATGGCAGAGTCGAAAACATAAAAAGGTGTGTGATAGAACATATGGCTGAAGTCCTCGAATGCTCCCCATGTTATCTGATGGGCTGGGCTGACGATGTTGATGGTACTGCGACCAAAGGCCAGGTACTCCGGATATTAAAATATTATGATTCTCTGAACAGTGTCGGAAAACGTGAAGCCACAAAACGTGTCGAAGAGCTGAGCGATCTGCCGCAATACTCTAAAAAGTCCCCCTGAACGACTTCCCTCTATGATCTGAATGGACCATAAGTCTCAGAGAGCGCCGACCTTGTCGACACTCTCTGACTTAAGACGACGTTTCATGACCGCCAGTTATGTTGCCCTGCAGTTCCCGCTCATAGATCTCCCTGTCCACATCCTTGAACACGTTGAAGATGACTCTGTCAAACTCCTGCCCATATATCTCCAGAAAATGCAGTACAGTCTTTACCGCGATCCTGGCCGCCTCTTCATTGGGAAAACGGAACTCTCCTGTACTGATGCAGCAGAAAGCCACTGTCCTGATCCCATTTTCCATACAACACTTGAGGACATTCTGATAACAATCTTCCAGATCCTTTTTCAAGCCATCAGTCAAACAGTCTCTGACGATCGGTCCCACTGTATGGATCACATGTTCTGCCGGGAGCCTGTACCCTTTCGTCAGCACTGCCTGCCCGGTGGGTTCCTCATACTGCGGTCCATATCGTATCTTTTTGTGGCGCATATAGCGGCTGCATTCTTCCCGGAGCTGGATGCCTGCAGCGCTGTGGATGGCATTGTCGATACACCCATGGCACGGCACAAAACATCCCAACATCTGCGCATTGGCCGCATTTACGATAGCACCCACGGCAAGCCTTGTGATATCTCCCTGCCAGAGGGACAGCTTCTCCCCATACGGACCGTCACACCCATATTGGTCTTTTACCGTTGGGATCTCCTCTGCCGTGATGACCCCCTTCTCCTTTACCTCCTCGGACAAAAATTCATCCTGTACTCGCAGTACGTCTTCCCGCATCTTTCCTGGCATACGGATATTCATCAGAGAACGCAATGCCGTTCTTTTCGCCTCATATCCATCCCCAGTCTCCAGATCCCGATAACGCCCGGAATCCTCCTTAAATTCACGGAGAAGATGATCCAGTCGTTCCTCCTGTAACTTACTGTGCATTTCTTTCCACCTCCCGCAATATATCCCGGATACTCAACGACCGCCTGATCTGATGTTCATAGGGGATCTGCTGGAACACATAAGACCCCGTCACTCCCTGCCGCAGCCATTCCTGCTCATGATCGCCTGTTCCGGACAGTTTTCATAACAGTTGCCGCAGTGCAGACAATGCTCCTGCACGATACGGTAAGGTATCGGTCCTCCCTTTTCCACCGCTTTCTGCGGACAGACCTGCATACATTTTCCACAGCCAATGCAGCTTTTTGTGATCTCGTACCCTTTCCTGCCTGCTCTTCCATCTTCAACTCCATATGTCTCACGAAAGATTGGACTTACACCAAGATCAAAATACTCAATGACAGATCCCCGGACACAAAAAACGATCCCGATCTTTTTTGTATCCCCCGGATACACATTCTCCAGATAAGGCTGCTCTTCAAAAATGGTATGGATCCATTTTTCCTGCTCACTATCCGGGACCGGGACCGCCCTCCCCGACAGCCGGATGCTCTCTTTATACTTGGTATAGCCCAAGATCTGCACTCTTCCGTCCGCCAAAAGCTGTTTACAGAACTCCTTTCCCCTGGCGGTAAAAAAATACAGGGCATCCTTTTCAAAGTGGATGGCACTGATATTCCTCACCTGCGGCGCGCCATGTTCATCCACCGTGGCAAAATCTAAAACACCCACGTAGCCTAATTTTTTGATACAAGTCTCCGCATCCATCCATCATACCTCCTTCCAGCACTGCGGGTCAGGCGCGTACATATCCCCGTGATACCCGGCCGCGACCGCAGGACATCCCCGGCAGAACCGGAGCAGCTCACATTTCGCACATTTCTTAAATTTTTCATATACACGGTAGGCGTCCATCTCCGGACCGGTAAACAGCTCAAACAGATCATCGGTGAGCGCGTTCCCCACCCTGCTGTCCACGATCCGCCTGCACGCATATACGTCCCCATCCGACAGGATCGTTAGATGACAGTTACCGCAGTTGCATCCATCATACACAAACGCATCATCCGGATGATCTCTTGGATCAAATAGTCCTTTTTCATATCTGAACAGCGTCCACAGATGGTCTTTCAGGTTAAAAGTCGTGCCGCTGTCTTTATATTTTTCATATTTCTGCCATGCCTGCTCCATCATCCAATGATATTCCTCTGGGGAACAACACATATCCTTGTCCTCCGCCGAAGGACAATATCTGGCAAAAGCAAAAATGTCAACATTATTTTCCACGACCACATCGATCAGTTCCGGCAGTTCTCTGTAGTTCCATCTGGAGACCGTACACATGACCGCCACATCGATCCCGGCACTTTGGATATACGGGATCACCGCCAGGGTCTCATCAAAAGACCCTGGCCTGCGGATCTTGTCATGGGTTTCCCGGAGCCCGTCGAGGGACAACTGGTATTTCCGGCATCCATACGCTGCCAGTTTCCTGCAGACTTCTTCCGTCAGATGGAACGGATTTCCCATGAGTGTAAATGGGATCCCCGCGATCTTCAGTAACCTCGCCAAAGTCCAGAACTGCGGATGCAGGATCGGATCTCCGCCGGTGATATACAGATAAGGCCGTCTCTTGGCCTTTTTGCAAAATCCCACGCAGTTCTCGATCACTGTCACCATATCCTGAAGGGCCATCTCCTTAAACTTGGCATGACTTCCAAGGGCATAGATATAGCAATGCTTACAGCGCTGGTCACACGCTTCCGTGATATGCCATTGAAACGCAAAATATTCCATCCAGATCTCCTCCTTTTGACAGATACCCAGACATGTTGCCTGGGTATCCGCAGATGCTTCCCAGATCAGGCTTATTTCTTGTCCCCTGCTCCGCAGGCCGAACCGCAGGCCGTTGGCTTTTCTTCCTTCTTCTCTCCTGCTCCGCAGGCCGATCCACAGGCTGTCGGTCTCTCCTCCTTTTTATCCCCTGCTCCGCAGGCTGGACCACAGGCTGCTGGTCTCTCTTCCTTTTTGTCTCCCGCTCCGCAGGCTGATCCACAGGCTGTCGATGCCGCTTTCATTGTTTTTCCAAATAGATTTTTGAGTGCCATTTCAGTATCCTCCTTAAAAATATGTATTTATTGTAATCTTTATTATTACAATACTTATTATGATCCTTTTTAGTCGTAATGTCAATAGTTACATTAAAGTTTTTTTATTTTTAAGCTTCATTTTTGTTTAAGATTCCCACCTTGACAATCAGTACAGTTATGGACTATAATACAGATAGTACAGAACCGTACTAATATATCCGAGGAGGTCAGATATGATAAACAATGCCGTTTTTATGGAACAGCTGAACAGATACTATGCCATATGGCAGGAGTATAATCATGTGTATGGAGAATGGGCAAAAGCCCATGGACTGTCGGTCAATTGCCTGTTAGTATTGTGTGCGATCCACGACGGCGGGGACGACTGCACACAGAAAAAGATCAGCCAAAGGTGGCTGATACCGAAGCAGACGATCAACATGGTCTTCAAAGATCTTGAGCGCAGAGGAGCTGTGGAGCTGTCCCCTATGCCGGAGGATAAACGGAACAAGATCATCCGCTTAACAGAGTCAGGAAAAGAATACGCAGATGCCATTATTTCCGAATTAAGGAAAGCAGAACTGTCTGCGGTAGAGGAAATAGGCATAGAGCGTATGAAACAGCTTAATGAAAATATGTCTTTATTTGTAGAACGTTTCAGAAAGGCAGGAGGTGAAAAAAATAATGAGACAGACTCATGATGTAAGAACTTTCCTTCAATACGTTATCCCGTCCGTGCTGTCTTTTGCCTTATCGGGAGTCTACACGATCGTGGACGGTTTTTTCATAGGAAACAGCATAGGCGATCTGGGGCTTTCAGCCGTTAATATCGCTTATCCCATCGTCGCAGTCATTCAGGCACTCGGCACAGGGATCGGAATGGGCGGCGCGATCTACTATTCCATTTACAGAGCGGAGAAAAAGGGATCAAAGGCAAGAGAATTTACAGCCGGGACTTTGTGGTCACTGATCATCTCAAGCGTCCTTTTGACGATCTCGGTCTTCCTTTTGAACGGCACCCTCTTAAGAGCGTTGGGAGCGGACGGCGAACTCCTTGCATTGGGAGAAGAATATATCGCGGTCATCGCTTTAGGTGCCGCCTTACAAGTGATCGGTACGGGAACAGTGCCTTTTATCCGTAACCTTGGCGGTTCATTTTATGCAATGGTCTCCATGATCGCAGGTTTTGTTACCAACATCATTCTCGACTACCTGTTTGTATGGATCTTAGATCAGGGCGTTGCGGGCGCGGCATGGGCTACGGTCATCGGACAGGGCGTGACAATGCTGATCGCGCTCATCTATTTATTACGCAAAAGGCAGTTTACACTGGCCATTCCCTTTTCAAGATACGGAAAGGTGTCCGCATCCATACTCAAGATCGGGATCGCGCCCTTTGGACTTGCCATGTCGCCTAATATATCTCTGATCATCATAAACCGTTTCTCTATCTCTTATGGAGGAGAACCTGCCATCGCTACTTATGCCTGTATCGCATATGTCATCTGCATCATATATCTGATACTGCAGGGAGTCGGCGACGGGAGCCAGCCGTTACTCAGCCAGCATTACGGTGAAAAAGATCTTGACAGACTGAAGAGCACGAGAAAGTTAGCATATGGATCTGCATTGTTCCTGTCCCTGATCGGCTGCATCATCATGTATCTGACAAAGGAAAGCCTCGGCACATTATTCGGGGCGTCAGATCTCGTGAATATGGAGATCACAAAGATCATGCCCGTCTTTTTAGTCTCCGTACCCTTTGTTGCGGTCCTCCGCGTAACGACCGCGAGTTTTTATGCCACAGAAAAAAGTGCGCTGTCCTATGTTCTGACTTTCATCGAACCACTGTTCATGTTCGTGCTCATGCTCATCCTGCCGCCTCTGTTCGGCGGACAGATAATGATCTGGTGGAGTACGGTTTTTGCAAGGATCTTATCGGCGTTGTTAGCGCTCATCCTAAAAGACCGTGTGGATAAAAAAGACGGGACACTATCAGAATGGTAGGGATAAAAACATCGGTACAGCTCTGCGGATCCTTGTGCTATCCAGGGAAAAGAAGTATAATATGCCGTGCGGAGATGATACGTTGAGATAGAGGAGGAGACCATGGCAGACATACTGATCGTAGAAGATGAAAAAGCCATGCAGGACATCATTGCGGACTATATGCGAAAGGGCGGGCATACCTGCCTCACCGCTGACGATGGTGTAGATGCCCTGATCATACTGAAAGACCATCCTATGGATCTGATGATCCTGGATGTGTTGATGCCCCATCTGGACGGCTTTTCCGTCTGCAGGATGGCGCGTGAAATGAGCGATATGCCCATCATCATGCTCACCGCCAAAAGTGCGGAGGACGATAAACTGAAAGGCTACGACTACGGCGCAGATGACTATATGACAAAACCGTTCAGTCCCAAGATCCTGCTGGCAAAAGCGAACGCCCTGCTGCGCCGCTCCTCCCCCGCTTCTGCCGGAGCGATCAGCGCCGGAAAGATCATCCTCCATCCCAATGCCCACAAAGTTTATCTGGACGGCCAGGAGATCGCCTTGACCCATAAGGAGTACGGATTGCTGGCCTTTCTCATGGCAAATCCCGGACAGATCTTTTCTCGGGAACAGCTCTTAAACCGTGTCTGGGGCTACGATTTCGAGGGAACGACCCGCACTGTGGACACCCACATCAAGACCCTGCGGCAAAAACTGGGGGACGAGGCCAAGCACATCGTCACCCTGATCCGCTCCGGCTATAAATTTGAGGTGACGGTATGAAAGAGCTGTTTTCACTCCGCACCGTTCGGAAAAAGATCTTGATGCTCTCCAAGCTGGCGGGGATTGCACTGATCTTTTCATACATCCTGTCAACCGGCCTGCCTGTCAGCAAGGACGCCTCTCTCCTGATCTGGCTGGGCTTTGTCTTGCTGCTCGTCCTGGGCATCGACTTTTTCATGGGCCGCTTTATCACAAGACCGATCGGCAAGCTGAACGCCTCCGCAAAGCGCATGGCAGGGCTGGACTTTTCCGCACCCTGCGACCTTGCTTCGACCGATGAATTTGGGGAACTGTCCTTTAGCCTGAACACGATGGCCGAAAATCTCCGGCAGGCCCTTGCCCATCTGGAGGACGCGAACACCCAGCTTGAAAAAGATGTGGAAAGGGAACGGCTTCTCCTGGCCGAGCGAAAAGAGTTGGTGGACAGCCTGTCCCATGAGATGAAGACCCCGCTGGGCATCATCCGGGCTTATGCCGAGGGCCTGCAGGACGAGACAGACGAAGCCAAACAGCGGAAATATGCCCAGGTGATCGTCTCCGAAGTGGAGCGCATGAACGGCCTGATCGTGACCCTGCTGGATCTGTCGGCCTTGGAAAGCGGCGCCGCAAGCCTGGATGTCACCCGGTTTGACTTTGTGGAGTTGGTGGAGACAGTAGCCGGGCGCCTCCTGATCGATACTCCTGACACCGATCTTGAACTGCAATACGAACTGCCGGATCAAAAAGTTTTTGTGCGGACAGACAGGCGGCGCATGGAGCAGGTCTTGAGCAATCTGATCGTCAATGCCAAAAAAAATGTGTATCCCGGCGGTATTCTGCGGCTGGAGCTGACAGCGGACGATAAAACGCTGCATTTCTCCATCTTCGATCAGGGCAGGATCATTCCAGAAGCCGATCTGCCCAAAATATGGACAAGATTTTATCGGGACAGCGGCGCAGGATACAGCGGTTCCGGGCTGGGGTTGTCCATCGTGGCGCAGATCCTGTCCATGCAAGATCTGCCCTATGGCGCAGAAAACCAAACCGACGGAGTCCGGTTCTATTTCTCCATCCCTGTCACAAAATGATCTCACACGGATCTCACAGCGGCCTCACACCAACTTCACACCACCTCCCTAAACTCTCCTTATCACAGACCTCCAGATCATTTCCAAGAAGGATCGGAGGCAGCAGATAAGGAGGTTTTTGTATGTTCTTAGGTTTAGCGTGGTACTGGTGGCTGGCGATCGCGGCGGTGCTGATCATCTCCATCCCCTTCAAGATCAAGTTTATGAAGTGGTGGAGCAAACGCCAACAGGAGCAGACGAAGGGTCCGTGTGGAAAGTGGGGTGATGACGGATGATCGAGGTCAGGAACCTGACATTCTCCTACAGCAAAGATGCGCAGGCCCTCCACGGCCTGGACTTCACCGTGGAGGACGGGGAGATCTTCGGCTTCCTGGGGCCGAACGGCTCCGGAAAGTCTACAACGCAGAAGATACTCACCGGGATCTTGAAGGGGCACGGCGGGAAAGTCTGCCTGTTCGGGCAGGACATCTCCGACGCCCACGGGCAGGAGTTTTTCCGGAAGATCGGGGTCCTCTTTGAGTTTCCCTATCTGTACGCTGATCTGAGCGCCGTGGATAATCTGAACTATTTCGCCTCGTTCTATCCCAGAGAGCAGCGGCGGGATGTGGGGGAGCTGCTGGACACACTGGAGTTTAAGCCGGACTTTCTGAAAAAGCCTGTGTCCTCCTACTCCAAGGGGATGCGCCAGCGGGTGAGCATGGCGCGGGCGCTGGTGAGCAGCCCCCGGCTGCTGTTCCTGGACGAACCCACCAGCGGCCTGGACCCCTCCGGCGCGGTGCTGTTCCGCAAGATCATCGAGCAGGAGCGGAAAAAGGGGACGACGGTCTTTGTCACCACCCACAATATGGTGGACGCCGACCTCCTGTGCGACCGGGTGGCGTTCATCTCCAACGGGAACCTAGTGGCCCTGGATACGCCCAAGCGTCTGAAGGAGAAAAACAGTGACCGCCGAGTCGTGATCGACTACCTGTACCGGGGACAGCGGGAGACGGAGACCATCGAGGCTCCGGAGCTAGAGGCGGGCATCCCCTTCGCCCATGACGAGATCATCAGCATCCACTCCCAGGAGCCCACACTGGAGGATATTTTCATCCAGTACACGGGAAGGGGGCTGTCCTGATGGGAAAAAGTTTTTGCGCTCTGTTCAAAAAGGACTGCCGGATGCTGGCATCGGGGAAATTCTTCCTGATGGCGATCGGTTTTCTCGCCCTCTATACGGCCTATGTAAACCTGGGCTACATCCGCTTCATGCAGATGGGACCCTATAATGTGTACCTGTACGACCCAGCGGAAACGCAAGTCGCAAGATCGGCCCTGGTACAGACCGTTCCCTCCATGGAGGCTATGGATGCCGCCCTGCTGGCCGAGGCCAACGGCGTGGGGCTGGACGCCAGTGCCGGAGATGTGCGGGTGGTCCTTTACAAAGGGGCGGAACACATCGACCACCACCGGGCAGATCACGCCCTGTCCCTGCTGCAGCCATCGGTGAGCCTATCCCCGGAGGTGCTGGGCACAAACACGCCGGAACAGAAGGCCCGGAAAGAGATCACCTGCGAACTGCTGTTTTTTGAGTTGGCCGCTGTGGGATTTTTGGGGATCGCCGCCGTGCTGTTCAAGGAAAAGGGCATGGGCGTGATCCGCGTCCACGCCATCCTCCCATTGCGAAAAGAGCTGTTCCTGCTCTCCAAGCTGACGGTGTTCCTGCTCTCCGATCTGGTCTTTGCGGTTCTGCTCACCCTGCTGAATGTGGGACTTTCGGACGGGGCGGCGGTGCTGCCCGCGGTCCTGTTCCACACGGCGCTCCTGTCGCTGATGATGGCCCTGGTAGGTCTGCTCTGTGCGCTGCTGCTGAAGGACTTCCGGCAGTTTACGCTGGCCTATCTGGTCATCGCCATTTTTGCCGCGACGCCGATATTTCTGTCCGCCAATACATCGGTCAAGTTTGACTGGATCAGTCATCATCCGTTCTATCATGTCTACATGGGATTGAAGAACGCCTATTTTGGAACGGCGATCTCACCGGTCTATCATGCCGGCGCTATCGGTACGATCGTGCTGCTGTTCCTGGCGGTGCGGCTCGCGTTTCATCGGGAGATCAGAAAGGAGGGGTAAGACATGAGAGGCTTAAGATATCAGATGAAAAGCGTTCTGCGGGATAAATTCTGCCTGATGACCTTCCTGCTCCCCATTCTGGTGGCTGTGGCTTTGCATTTCATGGGTTCCATTGATATGTCCAGCCTGGGGGAACTGCACTTTGGCGTACTGGAAAACGACCTGTCTCCGCAGACGGTCACATGGCTGGAGCGGTATGGGCCGGTAACGGCTTATGGGACACAGGAAGAACTCACCGCCGCCATCAACGAACCGTCCACCAATGTGATCGGCGTGAGAGCGGACGGTAACAGCCTCAAGACCGCGATCAGCGGCGACGAGCTGGATATCTTCCGGCAGGCGGCGGCGACTCTGCCCGCCCTCTATGAGCGGCGGGAGGCGGCAAGACAGGTGGAAGTCCAGATGTTGGAACGCCCGGACATCATGGAAAGTCTGCAAGGCATCTTTATCCCTGCTGTGCTGATCGTCGCTATGTTTATGGGCTGTACGTTCAACGCCATGAACATCATTTCCGAAAAAGAGGATGGTGTGGCCTTTGTCAACGAGATCCTGCCCATGACGCCCAGCCAGTACATTTTGCAGAAGGTGGTGGTGGGGTTCCTCTTCGGAAGCCTGTCCTCCATCGTGACCGCGTGTATCTGTTTCCGACTGTCCCGGCAAGATCTGTGGCTCATGCTGGCATTGATCGTGCTGTCATCCTTTGTGGCAGCGTTGATCGGCCTGTTTATCGGAAAGTTTTCCCAGGGCCTGATGATCGGCGTGGTCTATATCAAGATCGTCATGCTGCTGTTCCTGGCCGTACCTCTCGTATGTGCTCTGATCGGTGTGCGCGGGCCGCTGGCGGTCATCTGCAATATCGTTCCATCACAGCCGGCCTTTGAAGGCATCATGGCCCTATCCGCCGGGAGTATGGGGACGGCGATGAAAGATGTTGGTATCCTCGCGATCCACTGTATCGCATGGTCTGTGCTGTATGTTCTCCTCTCCACGCAGCGTAAAAAGACAACGCCATCTTCATAGATACCCGGATCAGCCTGAAAACATCCGGGTTTGAGCTAGAGGCGGATATGTTTGCCATGCATCTGCTGATATCGGATAAGGATATAGGCAAATTTCTCTTGAATGGCGCCTCATGACTATCCTGAATTTAACGGTACCAGAGATGAAGCTATAGATCAAGGCTATTCTTCGTGCGGACATCGTGATCCGTGAAAACCTTCCGATGAACATTTTATAGACTGTCCACAATTTATAGACTGGTTATTGACAGATCAAGATCTTGGTGTATACCGATCACTAACAGAAGCCCCCACACCTCTCAACGATGTGTCAAAGGGGGCACATTTTATTTTATAGGAGATGTATCTGATCTCTTTCAGCTACTTCAGAAAACCGCCCCTGCGCCAACAAAAAATGGCAAAAATATAATATACAAAAGGAAAGGACGGCTACTGGAAGATCTAGACAGCGCACAAAAAAACACCGTCCCCAGCGTCCTCAACCCGCCAAAAACAGTGCTTTTCA
>CAJTYN010000016.1 GCA_910584115.1 uncultured Lachnospiraceae bacterium | reverse complement strand
AGACAGAAAGCAGTTTTTCCAAAGAGCAGAATGTCTTTACAGAGCAGAACGCTTTCATGGAGGAGGATGGCGGTGAACAGGCCGGAGATACAAAGGAATTTAAGGATGATTACCGCCGCAGGTGTATAAAACCAGAAAGAATGACATAAACGGAGGAGAATGAGAAATACTGAAAAAAGGTGAGAAATACCGAGAAATCAACGTTTTCGGATTGATGGGAAAAGAATTCATGTCATTCTTAGTGTTAAGGAAAAAGCGGAGTTTAAAGCTGGGTGAAATACCTGGCTTTTATTTTTTTTATTTCGTCTTTAAAAAATTAAAGCTAGAAAGCTAGTGTTTATCGTGTTTTAAAGATTTGTTTAAAATCTTGTAAAGAATTGCAAAAAGTTACCGCTGTAGTATTGCGGAACTAATTCAGTATATGAGGAAAAGTAGTTCCGCAATCTGGAATGTCCTAAAATACAACGAATATGAAGATATAGGAATATGATTGCGGAACAAAATAGTGTAATCACAAAAATGAAAAATAACCTTATTAAATGTGGGTTGCATTTGTTCCGCAATTATATATGTTATTTGTATAAACAGAAAATTTATTTCAAAATGGCTATGGAATTAGAGCGATTTACAAGCATTTTAAACTGTTTTAAAACCTTTTTAACATCATGCAAGCATGTCATGAACATCATTCGTCGTCTCGGATTCGGAAGTGGATGATAGTCTCATTTTTTTCTTTTGGTACTGATCGTACTTGTAATTCAATATATGAAGAATTTCGTCCTGATTCTCTTTTGATATAGAATGGAATTTTTCTATAAAGAGTATTTCATCTGGAGAAAAATTGTTTTGTGAAATTTTCATATGATTAGATCTGCCAACCAAATAATCGATGGAGCAATTTAATTCGTCTGCAATTTTTACTAGATTTTTAGTTAGTATGTCGGTGCCATTTGAAAGTCTTGTAATGGTATTTACACCGAGATCACACTTTGCTAATAAGTCCTTTTGTGAAATTTTGTTTTTCTTTGCTATTTCGCGAATATTGTTTGCAAGATTTTCTGGTGAATACATATCTCCTCCTTACAAAAATAACTAAGAAAAGTTATTTTTCATATTGAAAATAACTGAACTTAGTGATATTATTAACTACAGGTAACACTTTATGGTTATTTTACCACGGTTAACACAAGGATAGAAAGGAGAATTGTATGAGTATAGGTGAAAATATCAGGAATAAGAGAAAGGGACTTAACATGAGCCAGAATGATCTTGCCTCCGCAGTAGGCGTTTCGGTACCGATGATCTGCCAGATCGAACGTGGAACGAAGGTTCCGACGGTAATCCTAGGTGCGGAAATTGCAAAAATCTTACAGTGTGACCTGAATGATTTGGTGCAGGTATAGGAGGGTACGATGCTTAGAGATAAAATGATAGACCGCTGGGTAGAAGAGTTGGACAAGGAGATCTTAGATCTGCAGGCATTACGGGAAGAAGTCACAGGCGATCAGACAAATGAAGTGGTGAGAACGCTGACGGATCCGGACTATAGGGCAGAAGTCGGGAATATCGGTGACGGGATCAGGTCAAGAAGGAATCAGGCTAAGATGACGCAGGATGATCTGGCAGACGAGATAGGCATAGGCCGGTCGATGCTGGCGCAGATCGAACGCGGATCAAAGGTGCCAACAATGGTATTAGGACGGCAGATCGCAAAGGTATTTAAATGCAGTATGGAAGAACTTTTTGAGGAGGTATGAGGATGGATAAGACAGAAAAACAAGTGCATGAGATCTTTGGCGCAACGCTCAGAATTAATTCGGATGATCTCAAAATAGCTCATGAAAGAGCAAGGATTTTTATTGATGACCTGAAAGAAATTGAGGCTATAACACAAAGGATTTCGGGCATGCCATGTCCTGGCGCAGTCAGTGTCAGATTACACGAAGAAATGGGATATGGTGAAATGAAGCGGATGATATCCATGGCAGAAGTTAAAGTATCTCAAGAGAGCATAAAGAAAGCGGTAGAAAAGTTCCACATACCGAAAAAGTGCCAGATAAATGTGCCGCCCGGAGAAGAAAAGAAGACTTTAACAAGGTTTCAGGTATTCCAGGCATTTACAGATGCTAAAGGTTTTGCATACAGCATATGGCCGATCGTGCATACGCTGAAGACACGGGAAGAGTTCATCGAATTGCTGAATTCCGAATTTACGGAAGAAGAGCTGCAGCTCATAATCACTGCAGCCCGCGAAGGACGCTATCCGGTATCTTTGGAACGGTTGCAGTAATGGCAACCATTTGCAAAGACAAGCCTGTGCATTCCGGCTTCAGCCTGGATGTCAAGATAATCATCACTGGTATAGATGTGGTCTGGGGAGATTTCATCGATTTTACACTGTGGTGTTTCCTGCTCCAGGTCGTGGATTTCACCGGTATTAAGGTTCAACAGATAGCGTTTTCCATTGAATGGAGGTTGGTACCGCCTCATGACAGCGCCTCCTTTCTTATGTATTCAGCCGTAGGCTGGTAGGAAGAGTATAGCACACATTTTATTACGCGGATAGTTGAACAGCCGAAACAGCGGAATGATCCGCTGTCTGCCGGGGATGGCCTACCGGCATTGACGAGGCAGGCCAGAAAGGAAACAGTATGAAAGAAAAGATCATTGAGGCTATACAGGATGCTGCCGCAGTCATATCTATCATACTGTTACTGGCGGCGTTATACATACTCATGGTAGCAGGATAGGAGGGTTATATGGAAGAGAACAAGAAGGATATCGTGGGGAGGCTGTCGATCCTCATGAAAGCGACTAGGGCGGGCTATGACATGGACAAGCTGGTATTGTCAGAAGATAGCGGGGAAGTGATCGTAAGGTACGTTTCCGGGTATGAGAAAAGGGTCAACGTTGAGTGTGATTCCGGGGCGGCGCTCATACTGGATGTGGTCAATGCAATGATATAGGCAGACGGAGGGGGGAGACAGGGATGGGACGAAAGAAGAGCGACCTGGGGACATTTCATAAATCTGCCACGGCAGCAGGAATGACTTATGCAGAGGCACAGATGCAGGAGACCTGCCGGGAACTCGGAAAAGTAAGGGTGCCGAAGGGAAAGCCGGACAGTATGGTCTATCAGAAGGCATCAACGCGCAGGATCATGGAAAGACTGGAAAAGAACTAGCCGAAACAGCGGAGTAGTCCGCTGTCTGCCGGGGATGGCCTACCGGCATTGACGAGGCAGGCCGGAGAGGAGCGTGGGAAGATGGGAGAGACAAGGCAGAATGCTCAGATATCTGAAAGCAGGAAACGGGTGAATCCATGGGAGGAAATATTTGACGCTATCTATGAAGATTATAATTTCCTAGCGTCGGAACATGTAGATGCTGTATTTAATGTGATCAAGGCTATCACAGAACATCCAGGAAGAACTACAATGCAGGAAGCTATGAACATTCTGGAGGATGCCAGAAGAATTCTTTTGGCATACAGGACAGTAAGTTAAGCGAAAAAGAAGCCGACGCCTACGCGAAAGGCACCGACTTCATCAAATCTGGACAAGTCTACTGTATCACAGGTGGGCGGCATAGTAAAGAGGGAATGGTGATGTAATGGAATCATTAACAGTATCTGAGTATGCAAAACTTACAGGGAGGACTTCCCGGTACATACGGCAGCAAATTTCGGAGGGAAAGATCCAGGCTTTTGGATCTGCTGAAAAAGGACGGGGTGGCGTCAGTGGGTTTTCTTACCAGATTCCGACAAGCGCATTAGATCCGAAACTGTACAGTAAATATAAGCGCGAACAGGATCGGAAGAACGGCATCAAAGAAATGAGGTCAGAAAAGCCCCAGGCACTCCCGACATTGGAAGAAATGAGCGAATGCGAACGCAGGGAGGTGGCTTTTTGGAAAAAGACGATCGGAGAATGGCGGGCCTTTCGCAGCCAGGAAGGGAAGAAAAAAGAACTTGACAAGATATTCTTGGAAAGGCTACAGGAGCAGTACCCGGAGATGCAGCTGTCGGTCAGGATGATCCAGCGCAAGGACAAGGCATTGCGGGAGCAGGGCGAGGCTGCGTTGATTGACGGGCGGGGTAAGCATGGGAACCACAAAAAAGCGGTTCCAGATGAAGTTTTTGCTGTTTTTACAAGTTATTACTTAGATGAAAGCAAGAAAGGGGTGCGTAAGTGTATGGATCTAACAGAGAGTTATCTTAAGCATGAACACAAAGAAGATTTATTACCGCTGGCATCGCCACAGAGTTTTGCACGTGAGATCCTGCGGAGCATACCGCCTGCAGCATTAGTATTGTGCCGGGAGGGAATGAAAGCCTGCACAGACAAGATGCTGCCGTATATCCACCGGACATATGAGGACCTGCAGGGCAATGATATCTGGGTGTGCGATAACCATACGTTTGACGTATTTGTCAATGATGGAAAGCATGAGAAGCCGGTCCGCGTGTATCTGACAGCGTTTCAGGATGTCCGCAGCCGTAAGTTTGTAGGATGGTACGTGACCTTAAGCCCTAGTTCGTCGGCTACGCTGATCGCATTAAGAAGGGCGATCGAGAAGTATGGCATTCCGAAACGGATCCTGTCTGACAACGGCCGTGAGTTTCTGACATTTGACATCGGTGGCAGAGGATTCCGGAAGAGCAGGAAGCTGGCAAAAGAGGAGCATGAGATTCCGACGATCTTACAGAACCTGGGCATAGAGTTTACCACGGCGATGGTCAGGAACGCAAGGGCGAAGATTATAGAGAGGGCGTTTTTGGATGTGAAAAATGGCTTTTCTAAGATGTTCGAGGGATATACGGGCGGCACGATCGCAGAGCGACCGGAACGTTTGAAAAAGACGGGGAAGGATGCGGAAAACTTTATACTCCTTCCAGAGTTTATCAAATACGTTGACATGTATATAGAGGGGATATTTAACAAGCATAAGCATTACGGCGTAGGGATGGATGGCAGGACGCCTGACCAGGTATATGCAGCCTGCCTCACGGAGCAGCGGATCGCGACGCCAGAGCAGCTGAATCTGATGATGCTGCGCAATACGCGGATGCAGAAAGTCACGCGTGACGGTGTATATGTCACCCTGTATGGCGAGAAGGTGCCTTTCAACAGTACGGAGCTTAATTTTTACCACATCAACAGAAAGGTTTATGTACGGTATAATCCGGACGATCTGCGGGAAGTACGGGTATATGACGATCACGACAGGTTCCTGTGTACGGCACAACAGACAGATTCGCTCAGTTATTTTGCGGATAAAGATAAAGTAAAAGAACAGATACATAAGAACAGGAAGTATGCGCGGGCTGTACAGGATTGGGTGGATATCAATGTCAATAAGAGCTTTGATGAGCTTGATTTGATCATGTGGCAGGCAGAACGGAACATAGAGGAAGACGGATGCAGGCCGGATCCGAGTATTGTTAAGATACACGCGCTGGATGAAAAAGCAGTGGAGCAGCTACAGAAGGCTGTCGGCTTTGATGATGATCCGATTGATTATACGATGGCCGTGGAACGGCTGCGGGATATGAAGGAAGGTTAAATTGAACTTTGATGGAGGCGAAGATGAAAATAATATTGAGACCACCACGGGCAGGGAAGACAACGGAACTTATTGAAAGGTGTTATAAGCATGGCGGATATATTGTTTGTCCTGATAGTAGGTGTGCATGCGAAATCAATAGGATGGCGAAAGAAATGGATATGAGAATAGCATACCCGCTGACATTTTCAGAATTTCTTGCAAAGAGATATAACAAAAGAGGAGTCAAAAGGTTTTATATTGACAATGCAGACGCACTCATTAGGATGCTTGCGGCTGGTGTTGAAGTAGATAGCATTGTAATGGATAAGCTAGACTCTTAAATTGAACTTTAGCGGAGGTGGCTATGAAGAGACTGACGGTAAAAATTGATGATGAAACATATATTCCACGAGCACTGTGCAGTATTGGCAGGGACGGCGAAATAGATGATTATGACGGTTGCTTAGACTATTGTGAATTTCAATGTGAACAGGAATGTAGCGAGTGTGGGATTCAGCATTGTTTTAACCGCTTGGCGGAATATGAAAATATGCATGAGAAGATAATCAAGCGAATTGAAGAGATAAAAGCGACAAGCTATTATCCGCATAACTTTACAGGCCAGATGGTTGAAGACCTTGAGTGGGTGCTTAGTCAGCTAAACTGAGATTTAACGTAGGAGGGTAAAAGGATGGATGTAACATTGGATAAAGGAATGGATGAGCAGGTAGATTACCAGTGCGCGATCGAGAGCCTGCGGGAGTACATAGCAAAAAGCGGCAAGACACAGAAAGCTGTTGGGCAGGAGCTGGGGATATCTGACGGGCTGGTCAGCAGTTTCCTGGCGGGAAAGTATAAGACACCGCATACAATGATCCCAAAGATCAGGGCACTGCTAGATATGCATGCGAAGAAAGCAGTGGCACCGAAGGCACCGGATTTTGCGGAGACATCAATTAGCAGGACTGTCTATAATACGATCGCTTATGCACACCTGCGGGGCGTGATCGCGGTAGTCTATGGGGATGCAGGAGTTGGTAAGACAAGTACTGTACGTGAGTATGTAAAGAATGACAGCCTGGCATTGCTGATCACGATTTCACCGACTTATTCGAGCATAACAGGGGTTAATGAACTGATCGCGGCACAAATGGGAGTAAGGGAGCGGGTTGCAAGGCGGCTTACGGCAGAGATTGTTGACAGGCTTAAGGGAAGCGGTAGGGTCCTGATTGTGGACGAAGCGCAGCATCTGACGGTCCGGGCGCTTAATCACCTGCGCTGTATGTCAGATGAGAGCGGCGTCGGCATCGCACTGGTGGGTAATGAGGAGGTTTACAGCAAGCTGCGTGGCAGCGGCAAAGCAGATTTTGCACAGCTGTTTTCCCGCGTCGGCATGCGGAAGCAGGTACAGACAAGAGATATCAAAATAGAAGATATCAAAAGCATCTTCGGGCAGTATGGGCTGGATGAAGGAGTCTTGAAGCTGTTAGGCGGGGTTGCCAATACGCCTTACGGGCTGCGGGGTGCCGTGAATGTCTATATTAATACAGCAGCAGTTTACGGTGAGGTCACGGAAAAGGGAATGGTTAAGGTAATGCGGGATATGAATATAGGATAGGAACGGATGCGGGGGCCACCCCGCACCGCCTAATGCAGCTCCACGTCCGGGGTGGAACGGTCACAAGCCCGTGTGAATGCAGAGTGGACGGTACAGTGACAACTACATATGCGAAAGGAGACTTTATGAAACAGGCAAAGAGGCCCGTGAGGGAGCAGAAAATATTTCTGAAGGCGAAAGGGCTTGACCCGGAATCATGGCTGGTCGTGGAAGACACAAAAGAGTATCTGGAAGTTGTGAGCCGCAGGGAACTGGCGGCGTGTGGGATGCGCAGGATCGAGGGCGTCAGGAAGAAGCCGCGGACAAGGAAGCTTATGAAAGCACTCACGGCATTACTGGCAGCAGGCATATTATTGTCGGCGGGGCGGATGGATGTGCAGGCTGTCAGCGAGGCACAGGTCATAGAGATGTCGGAGCGGATCGGTGCGGCATATGGCTTATGCCCGGAGCTTTTACAGGCGGTCGCCTGGCATGAGAGCAGTTACAGGGAGGATGCGGAGAGCGGCGGCTGTAGCGGGCTGATGCAGGTAGCAGGATGCTGGCACGGGGACAGGATGGCCAGGCTGCAGGTGACAGACCTGTATGATCCGGAGGGCAACATGCTGGTAGCGGCGGATTATCTGGCGGAATTGTTTGCAGAGTACGAGGATCTGGGCATGGTGCTGATGGTATATTCCGGGGATTCCGGCGCAGAGGGATTTTCCCAGGGCGGGTATGGTTTATCAGCGTATGCGCAGGAGATCATGGAGCATACCTGTCAGCTAGAACGAGATCATGGAAAATAGGAGGATAAAATCATGGGAAGAAAGAGGATGGAAGAACCGGCACTTAAGAGCTGGGAGGAAGTAGACAGCACGTTGAAACAGATCCGGGAGGCGGAGATCGAGCTGAGTAAGATCTCCGCGGATGCAGAGCGGTGCATGATCGATATCCGGGAGCGGGCGGAAACGGATGCACAGCCGTACAAAGACCGGATCAAAAAGATGGAGCTGCAGTTAAAGGAGTTCACGGTACTTAACAAGGCGGACCTAAAGGGCAAGACAAGGGAGATGCCCTTCGGGCGGGTCGGGTTCCGGCTGAGCACGAAGCTGGTACTCCCAAAGGCAGTAGAGACGGTCATCACAAACCTCAAAAAATGTGGTATGGCCGACTGCGTCGTATTAAAAGAATCCGTCAATAAGGAGATCTTAAAGACTTACGACGAGAATACGATCTTATCCGTTGGAGCAAGCCTGAAAAAGGAAGACACTTTTTGGTATGAGACAAAGCAGGAGAAGATCGCCGACCCGGCATAGGAGGGGCCTATGAGGAAGATTACAGCGGCACAGAACAGAAAAATACACATGCTTGCGTCACAGCTTGGCATGGATGACGATCTGCTGCATGAGTTTGTGGGGATGGTCACAAAAAAGGAACATATCAGCAGCCTTACGGTCACAGAAGCGGTCAGGGTGATAGACGGGCTGGCCGGGAAGCGGGAGTATGCTTCTGGCAACCACATGACCGACCGGCAGAAGAGTTATATTTTTTTCCTCATGAAGAAGATGAGCTGGACAGATGATAACGGGGATCCGGATATCAGGAGGCTGGAAGGATTCGTAAGAGAGCAGCATGGGGTAGACAGCTACCATTTTCTCGACAGGAAGACAGCCAACATGGTGATACAGGCTTTTAAAAAGATGGCTGTAAGGCCAGTGCAGGAAAGAAACAGGCTGGACAAGGTATGATGCAGGAAAGGAGGACATCCGGATGGAAAAGGAGATCATAGAAGAACTGACACTGGATGACCTTCCGGACAGCCAGCGGGAGATCGCGGAAGTGATAGGGATTGACAATCTATTGAAACTGTCAGATAATTTTGCTGGGAACTCGCTCTATATCAATCAGCGAAAGGAACTGGAAAAGGAAATGGTCTACCGCCGGATCTTACAGGAGTTTGACGGCGGCAACGTGACGGAGCTGACACAGAGATATGGCGTGTCAAGGGCAACAGTCTATAAGATTGTGAAAGAGCAACGGGAAGAGCTGGTAAAAAAGAGAAAGCAGGAGAAGGATAACCTTCCGGGGCAGATATCACTTATGGATCTGCTGTGATAATTACTTTCTATGATCTTTTCTATCGTAGAAAAGACAATAGACACATAAGATGTTACGATATGGCTACATAAGGGAAACCTTATGTAGTCTTTTACTTTCCCACGGAAACGGAGAATCGTCATGGCAGCAGGCAGCATATTTGAAAAGATCATATGTGTGGTCGGGATCGCCGCTGCCTTGGCAGTCCTCCTGGCTGCTTTTGTAGGGACGGCGGTGATCCTTTATGGGATCAACCATTTTGACGAATGGGAAGAAAAATGGTAGAGGTATGGGGATATGACGGCATTGGCAGAGATCATGGGGTTTATTGAGAATAACAGCGTGGCGCTGGTCGTGCTGGCACTGCTTTTGAGCTATATACTGCA
Organism: uncultured Lachnospiraceae bacterium; assembly: GCA_910584115.1. Taxonomy (GTDB): domain Bacteria; phylum Bacillota; class Clostridia; order Lachnospirales; family Lachnospiraceae; genus MGBC164599. Next base: position 20,488 of record CAJTYN010000016.1, on the reverse strand, counting down.
GAAAGCAAAAACAGACGACAAGCGTGTGAACGAGGCGCAGCAGGCAGCGATCGACACGACAAAAGCGGTGTATGATGACGCGCAGAAAAAGATCGAGGAAGCGAACCAGGCGATCAGGGAGCGGGAGGATATCCTGCTTGCCAGCAGCATGGAACGCGAGGAGATCCTCCGGGAGGAGTCACGCAAGCGCGAGGAACTGATCCGGCAGGAATCCGGGAAACGTGAAAGCATCCTGATGCTGAACATGGAGCGGATCACGGCGAACTTAAAAGATATTACAAAGGCAATGAATGAGATCAAGGACAGTTTCTCCGGTATTGACCGGAGGTTAGAGAAGATAGAAGAAAGAGTGGGCACGGCAGATGAACAGGCTTGAGATTGCGGACAGGAAGGTCCTGCGGGGAAATGTGGTAGAAAAGTTATATGCGAACTACGGGGAAGATATCCGGATCGCAACGCTCAAGAACCTGCTGCGGGTAGGCGGCCTGGTGACAGAAGAGGAATTAAAGAAGGCAATCTTCTACCTGGGCGGCGAAGGCAAGCGGTATATCCATGTAAATGTGAATGAGGATAACTGGCTGGACAGCACGATCTGGCTGAAACCTGCAGGCGTCAACCTGGCAGAGGGGGATATCGAGGATGTGGGGGTAGAGATCGATGAGTAGAGTAATAGATACAGCGGAACATGAAGCAGTACGGACAGAGATCCTGGAATTGTGCAGGGAGGCCCAGCCTTACGGCACGAATCCAAATGTCCTTCGGGCGGCGCTAAAGAAGAGCGGCTATGACCTACAGGAGCGGGATCTGCTCACACAGGTCGAATATCTGAAGGGCAAAGGGCTGGTGGAGACGCAGGAAGTGCAGAACAGGCGGCTTGACATTCAGCGCTTGATCGTGCGGTTAACGCCTGCCGGGACAGATTACCTAGAGGGCAATGGCCCGGATATCGCAGGGGTGGGCTGATATGGAAAAGAACAGGAGCCACGGCAAGATCGACCAGCTTCCGCCTGCTCTGCGCAGGGAAGTGGAGGACCGGCTGTTAGCTGGCAGCACTTACGAACAGGTGTCAGATTATCTGAAAGAACAGGGGGAAGAGGTCCATGTGTCAAGCGTTGGCAGGTACGGCAAGAAGTTCCTGAACCGTTTTGAATCCGTCAGGGTGGCAAAGGAGTTCGCGAAGCTGCTGGCGGAGGACAACGTGGACCGCCCCGCCACCGAGCTGCATGAGGCAAATAACCTGTTAGCGTCGCAGCTGATCATGGAGGCGCTGATCGATGACGAGATGGACGCGGCAGACCGGGCAAAGGTAGCAAAGAGCATCGCCTCCCTACAGGGGGCGCAGGTGCGGAACGAGAAGTTAAAGCTGGAAGCCAGGAAGGAACAGGGCGCGGTGCATGTTGCGATGGAGCTGCTAAAGGAGAAGGTCTTTTCCGAGATCGGGGAGAAGCATCCGGAGATCGCGGCCACGCTTTTGGAGCTGGCGCAGGACACGGAAAAGGAACTTGCCAGGATGCAGTGACAAGGATATTAGCAGGAAGACGCATACAGGCGTTTTCTTACCTTTGTGGAACATACTGCGTGGAAAAGATTTTACAGGGCAGTTTAAGCCGTTTAAAGGGGTTTTAAACTAGGGTGCAGTACCTTTAGTATGCCTGGGAGGATGTGGACAAAAATGGGAAGCATGGAGGACTGGAAAAGGAAGGCCGCAGAGTATTACCGGGACGGCTTATCTTTTACGGACATAGAGGCGTTGTTAGAGGTATCCCGGAAGAGCATTTCTTCTTATATAAAAAGTCTGCCGGAGTATGACCAGATCCGGGCAGCACGGAAGAGGGCATCTGCAGAAAAGCGCCGGGACTATAAGACAAAAAAGCAGAGGCAGTACCGGCAGCGGCAGCAAGGCATTCCTATGGCCATCACCGGTGAAACCTTAAAGCGGGAACATGAGCTTGCCGTGCTGGAATTATCCAGAGAACGGTACCACTGACAGGAAGGGTTTTAAAGCCCTTTTTTTCGTGCTTTAAAATATCTTTAAAAATGGTTAAAAGGGGGCTTATTGATGCAGACCTTCGCGCAGCAGTTTGCCGCACAAATGAATAAGGCAGAAACGCAGCGCGACAGGAACCTGCGGCTGGGTAGGGAGAACCTTCGGATGTTTTGTAACTTACGCAAGCCGGATTTTTACAAGCCGGAGAGGGAGTATCAAGACATCCTTTGCAACACGCTGCAGGCGGCATACGAGAAACGCCTCCTCAACGAGAGGACGGGCAAGCCGATCAAGTACCTGATCATTAACCTGCCGCCGGGCTATGGCAAGAGCTACACCCTTGCCAATTTTGCCAACTGGGCCTACGGGAAAAATATCAAGAATAAGATTATCACTGTTTCTTACAACGGCACTATTGCCCCGGAGTTCGCGCGGACGACGCGGGACATGGTGGCGGAAGAGCCTGACCAGGAGAACGAGGACTCCTACACCACACGGGATTTTTTCCCGCATGTGCAGTTAAAATACGGGGATTCTTCCGTCATGAAGTGGAGCCTGGAAGGCAGTTATGCAAGCTACCTGGCCACATCCTTTGACGGTACCGTCACCGGCATGCGCGGCAACATCATTATTATAGACGACCCGATCAAAAACGATAAGGAAGCAGTCAATGAGGCTGTAAAGGAAGGACACTGGAATTATTTAAAGAATACACTGTCTTCCCGTGCACTGCCCGGAGCATTATGGGTGATTGTGCTGACCAGGTGGGCGACGGACGACCTGGCCGGGAAGCTGCTTGCGGCCTATCCGGACAAGTGCCATGTGCTGGAGATCACGGCGCTTGACGTGGACGGGCCGGAAGGGGTCAGCACCTGCGAGGACCTGTTTCCCACAGAAGACCTGCAGGACAAGCGGCAGACGCTGGACTCCCACATCTGGGGAGCCAACTACATGCAAAGGCCTGTGGATCTGGAAGGCGGCCTGTATGGGAAGTTTGAGACTTATGATGCGGTGGATCCGGATAAGTTCGAACGGGTGCTCAATTATACAGATACGGCAGACGAAGGGGACGACTACCTGGGCAGTATCAGCGGCGGCACGATCGGCAGGTATCTGTATGTAACGGATATCTATTATACGCAGGATGCTATGGAAAAGACCGAGCCGGAACTGGCCAGACGCCTACAGCTTGCAGGTGTACGGGAGTGCCTGATCGAAAGCAATAACGGCGGACGGGGCTTTGCCAGGAACGTGATCCGACACCTTCGGGCACTGAAATGTTTTAAGTGTACGGTCACATGGTTCCACCAGAGTAAAAATAAAAGGACACGTATCATTACAAACGCCTCAAACGTCATGGAGCAGGTGATCATGCCGTCAGATTGGGAGACACGTTTCCCGGAGGCGGCGGAGCATATCCGCAAGTACCAAAGGAAAGGTAAGAATGATCATGATGATATCGAGGATACCTTGACGGGGATCGTCGAGTTTGTCAACGGGGATGTGAAAGGCAAGAAGAAAGCCAGGACCGGCAAGAAGAGCAGGCTGGGACTGTAGGGGTGAGAAGCTATGTATAAATTTAGTAAAGAACAGGTGCTGGATCCTGCCTTTCTGACAAAACTGATCAGGCGATTCCAGAGCGAGCAGGTGCCGCGTTTTCAGAAATGCGAGGAATATTACAGGGTGCAGACGCAGGTCATGCGCCGCACGATGACGGACGGCAAGCCAAACAACAAGTTGGCCCATGGGTTCTGCCGGTATATCACAAACATGGCTACCAGCTATTTTGCAGGCAAGCCGATCCGCTATCTCTTTACCGATGATGAGAGCGGCGATCTTACGGCGGCAGAATATAAAGACGCCGTGCTGGATGTCTTTCAGGACAATTACATTGATTCCCTCAACTTTGAAGTATCGAAGGAAGCCAGCAAGAAAGGGATCGGCTTCTACTTGATCTTTTCCAACGAGTTTTCCGACCTCCGGCTTAAAAAGCTGGACGCGGAGACGCTGATCCCGGTTTATTCGCCATCACTGGATGAATTTTTAGAGGCGGCGGTGCGGATCTGGTCAGAGCATGATATCGACGACAAGCTGCTGATGGAGTATGCTGACGTCTATGATGATACTTACATACATCATTTTAAGCGTGGGGAGGGTGATTTTAATTATGAAGAATACCGGGTACCAGAGCCGCACTACCTGGGAGATATTCCCGTGATCATCGTCTGGAACAATGAAGAACAGCTGGGGGATTATGAACCGGTCATCACCTTAAACGATGCCTACGACAATGCACAGTCAGATACGGCCAACGACATGGACTACTTTACAGACGCCTATCTGTGCATCACAGGGGCCAGCAGCATGGTGGAGGATGCCCTTACCGGTGATGAGGACGACGACGGGGATGATTCGGGCAGGCGGGCGGCGGTAAACCTGCGTAAGAACCGGCTGCTGTTTTTGGATGAACATGGCCAGGCGCAGTGGCTGACGAAGAACGTCAATGACGCCGCGAACGAGAATTACAAGGACCGCTTATATAAAGATATTTTTTTCCTGTCGCAGGTGCCTGCGCTTACGGATGAGAGTTTTTCCGGCAACCTGTCCGGCATCGCAATCAAATATAAGATGACCGGCCTGGAAGAACTGGCGATCATGAAGGAGAACCGGATGCGGTCGGCACAGAAGAAGATGCTGCGGATTATCACGGATTTTTTAAACACGAAAATGAACAAAGCCTGGGATGCGGACACGGTAGAACAGAAGTATGACCGTAACTTTGTTGAGAACATCTCCGACGTCATCACAGACGTAAAGAACCTGGAAGGGGTCGTTGCCAGGGAAACGCAGATGGACATGCTGCCTTACAGCATCGTGCCGGACACAACGGCAGAGCTGGAACGCCAGAAACAGGAAACTAGGGATGCGGAACGACTGCCGAAGGTTGACCTTAGCAGCATTGGCATGTAGGTAACGGTATGGCAAAAGACTATTGGGAGAGACGCTATTTAAAGGATAAGGCAGCCTCTGTCAACTGGACAGAGGATTACCTGGCTAAGCAGCAGAAAAAGCTGTACAGCCAGGCGGAGCAGGAGATCCAGGCGGAAGTTGGGAAGCTGTACCAGAAGTTCGCGGACAGCGAGAAGATCAGCCTGGCGGAAGCAAAACAGAAGATTAAAGACGCAGATTTTCGGAAGATCGACTGGGAGGGGATGCTGCAGCAGGAGAAAGAACTGCGGGAGCGGCTGAAGGAGACGGACCTGCCCGAAGAGGTCAGGGAGCAGATCGAGAAACAGCACAGGGAACTGGACCTGGAGATAAAAGCTTACGCGAAGCGTGGCCGGATCTCATACCTGGAACTGCGGTCCCTTGAGATCGATAAGATCATGGTCAACCTTTATGATAAACAGCAGGAAAATATCTATGACCATCTGACAAACGAGTTTGATGACGGTTATTATCACAGTATTTTTAATACCCAGCAGCGGATCGGTTTTGGTTATGACTTTACAAGGCCGAATGAAGAAGCGGTCAACAGGGCGATCCTGAACCGGTATGATAAGCGGAATTTTTCCAAAAGCCTGTACGCACACTGTACAAATTTCTCAACTGACCTGAAAAGCAATCTGGTCACCGGCCTGATTACCGGCGAGAACCTTGACAAGATGGCACGCCGGATCCATAAGCGTATGGGCGTCGCCTACAGTGCGGCAAAGACACTGGTGAGGACAGAGACGGCGTACATCTATGAGACTGCAACGATGGAGGGCTACAGCGCCTGCGGAATCGAATGGTATGCATTTCTGGCCACGCTGGATTTTAAGACCAGCGTGATCTGCCAGGAGCTGGATGGGCAGAGCTTTAAAGTAAAAGATGCAGTGCCGGGCAAAAACTACCCGCCGATGCACCCGAACTGCCGCAGCACGACGGTCTGCGACTTCCCGGAAGAGGAAAATAAGAAGGGAAAGACGACCAGAGTCGCGAAGGATGAGGACGGGAGAGCCTACGAAGTGCCTGCAGATATGACTTACAGGCAATGGAGGGAAGGGAACGATCTTCTGGAGTACCGCTATATCGGCAATGGGGATCCGGTAGATTCTGCGAAACATGCGACGAAGGTTGCAAAAGCCATCAAACCGATGAGCAGGAAAGTCCGGAAGGCGCTCAAAGATGTCCGGATAAAGAGGGATGACTATAAAGGGAATGGGTTTCATACTGGAAGAAATATGATCTATCTGAAAGGTGATGCCCCAGCAGATGAGATAGAGCACGAAGTTGGGCACGCAATAGAACAGAAGCTTTTTGATGCGGAAAAAGTCAGGGCACTGAAACAGCGGATCGTAAAGGGAATGACCATTGATGATATAAAGATCGTGAAGGGGACATCGGGAACAATAAGTGAAAGAATGTTCATCGTTACCAACCCTAATCTAATTGACAGATATCAGGGAAGGATATATGCTGATAGTAAGCAGGAATGCTTGGATGAAGAGGGAAATATTGATATCGATAAGATGCACGAGTTTATTTCGGTGGCATTCCAGTATTATTGTGATCACCCGGATGTTATGAAGAGACGGTATCCGGAGATGTACCAGCTTGTAAAGGAGAGTGTGGAATGAGTAAAGAGCCGCTTATCTTGACAGATCCGTTTACAAAGGAAGAGAATCCGGAACTTTTCGAGACATATATTGATTGGGAGGAAGAGGAACGGATTTTGGAGGAGGAAAAGAAGCAGGAGCGTCGCGATAAGCGGAAAAGCCTTTTTAAAGGCAGGAAAAACAAGGTTTAAAGAGTTTTAAAAGATAGTTAAAAACAGTTTAAGGTAACTTAAGGGACCACACGGGTGGTCTCTTTTTGATTGCATAAAAACAGGAGGTACAAAGATGGAAACAGAAAAAAATACGGCGGCAGAGACAGACGTAAAGGGCGCTGCGGCTTCCGGTGGCGGGGAAACTGCAGCAGCGGGCGGGACGCCTCCGCAGGGTACAGCGAAACAGGAGCCTGCAGCAAAGACCTATGACCAGGCCTACATCGACCAGCTGCTGGCGGACCAGAAGGCTGCCACGGATGCGGCGGTGGCCGAGGCGTTGAAAGTCGCAAAGATGGATGAGGACAGCAAAGCGACCTATGAGCAGGAGAAGGCGGCAAAGGAACTGGCTGACCGGGAGGCGAAGATCGCAGCCAGGGAACGGAAAGCGGATGCGCTGGACATCCTTGCGAAGAACGACGTCCCGTCCGAGTTTGTTGATATTCTTGTTGGTGATACAACGGAGAAGACAAAGGCGAATGTGGCGGCGTTTAAGGGAAAGTTTGACGCTGCCGTGCAGGCCCAGGTGGAGAAACGCCTGGCCGGGACGACACCGAAAGGCGGCAGCGGGACCAGCGCCATGAGCGAAGAAGAGGCTATGGCGGCAGAGATCGACAAATATCTGTAAGAGGAGGAGAAAGAGATGGCTATAAACACATTAGTATATGGCAGCGTCCTGCAGAAAAAGCTGGATGCTGCGGCAACAAAGACGCTGACATCCGGCTGGATGGATGCCAACGCGGGACAGGTGGAATATAACGGGGGTAACAGGATCAGGATGCCTGAGATCTCCACGACCGGGCTTAAGGATTATGACAGGGACGAAGGGTATCCGTCAGGAGGTGTGACGCTTGCTTACAAAGAGTATGAGATGACGATGGATAGGGGCGCATCTTTCCAGTTAGACAGCATGGATGTGAATGAGACAAATTTTATTGTCAATGCAACATCTGTTACGGGTGAATTTCAAAACGAGCATGTGATTCCGGAGATCGATTCCTACCGCTACAGCAAGCTGTATGCATTGTTAAAGGCAGCTGGCAGGGCTACAGGCTATACGCCGGAAGAAAAAACGGTCATGGATGCGTTGCTGTCGGATGTCGCAAAAGTCAGGGATGAAGTAGGTGAGGATGTACCGCTTGTTGTTTCCATTGCACAGCCTGTTAAAACGAAGCTGGAACTGAATGATAAGTTTGCCAAGCTGCTGAACGTGGCAGATTTTAAATCTGGTGAGATCAGCACACAACTGAAACAGATCAATAACTGTTTCCTCAAGCCGGTGCCCTCTTCCCGGATGAAAACGGCTTACGTCTTTAAAGACGGTAAGACGGAAGGGGAAAAGGAAGGAGGTTTTGCCCCTACAGACAGTGCAAAGCAGATCAATTGGATCATCACCGTGCAGACAGCGCCGATCGCAGTCACGAAACAGGACAAGATGAAGGTCATTAACCCGGAAATTTTCCAGAAAGGCGACGCATGGTTTATCGGCTACCGCAGGTATCATGAGCTGTGGTTGCCGGAGAACCGGTACAAGAAATGCTGGGTCAATGCGGAGAAAGAGACGACGGTACAGGAGGGCGAGGGATGAAGCAGGAAATGAGGAAACTCAACCGCGCGAAGTATGCATCCTCGGAGGAGGAAGTGAAGCGGCTGGCTGCGCAGGGTTATGTGCCGGTGGGAACGGCTGCGGCAGATCCACCGGACTCAACCCCGAAGCAGAAGGATGAGAAAGCAGAACTGCCGGACACAGCCGCTGTCAGGGAGAAGAAAAAGACCGGACAGCCGGATGTGTCATCCGGCGGGAAAAATAAGAAGGCGTTACCGCCGAAAGCCGCTTCCGGCACAAAGAATAAAAAGAATGAGCAGCCTGCAGCGGCACCGGATCAGGAAGCCGGCAGCGCGGAGCAGCCAGCGGAAAGAACGGAGCAGCCCACAGCGGATCCGGCGCAGGCTGTGCCGGACGGAGGCGGTAACGGGACATGATCGACACAGAAGGGATGTTAGCAAAGGTCAAAGTAAGGCTGGGGATCCGCCCGGAGATGACGGAGCACGATGAGGTGCTCCGCCTGATGTTAGAGGATGCGGTCGTTATGATCAAGATCTTCTGCAACCGGGACGTCTTTCCGATGCAGCTTGAGTATGTGGCCCGCCAGATCGTCGTCAACGCTTTTTACAAGGAAAACGGCGACAACGTGGCTTCCATCAAGCGCGGGGACACCCAGATCACCTATAACGAGACGATCAGCAAAGATGACATGACGCAGGAGCACAAGGATCTGTGCTGCAAGTACAGGCGGCTGCGTACAGGATAAAGGAGGATCCATGAGCTTTCAGGATTTAAGCTATAAAAAGCCGAAAGGGGCAGGGAAACAGAATGATAAGAAACAGGGAAGCAGACGTGCTGGCAGGGACGTTCCGGGACAAGCTGAGCGTGTACCGGACAAGACGGGTCAGGGATCCGGAGACGGAAGGAACGGTTGAAAAAGAGGTTACTGTTTATGAGGAGATCCCTTGCGGGTTCAGCCAGAAGGCAAACGATACGCCGCAGCGGCAGGAGTTTCACTCGGAAAAAAAGCAGACGCACAGGATCTTCACGCCGCCGGGCATAGAGCTGCTTGATAAAGACCGTGCGGTCGTCGTGACGGAGGCCGGCCAGCGCTTTACCGGGACTACAGGCAGGACCTTTGGCTATATCAGCCACGGGGAGACGGCCTTTACGGCGAAGGAGATGACATAAGCATGAAGAGCCTGGAGGATCTGGAGCGGGCGTTCGACAGAGGCTTAAATGCGTGGGAGTCGGGGATCGTTGCAGCCCATGCGGAAAAGATGGGTAAAAAGATTGTCCGGGAAGTGAAGCGGGAGACAAAGGTCGTGAGCGGCAACCTGCGGCGGCGCTGGGACTCACGGGTGGAAGGACGCAGTGACGGCGCTGACATCATTGTCGAGAATGACGCAGAGTATGCAGAGCCGGTCAACAACGGCCACAGGGTCGTGCGCGGCGGCAGGACCGTAGGCTACGCCGAAGGCCGGCACATGCTGGAGACCGGGATCGCAACGTATCAGAATGTCTATCTGAAAGATGACCTGCAGGGCATGGTGGACGACCTTGGAAAGAAGATGAGGGGATAGGTTGAAAAATCACACTGATGTGCTGATTTTTCAACCGCAAATTTGTGCAGGAGCGTCACAAATTTGTTAGATGGCAGACGCAAATCTGAAATTTGCGCCGCCCCGTCGCATAAATGCTCCGGAATGAGGATTAACATGATCACACTGCAGGAGATCTCGACAGGGATCATCAAGATATTACGGGAAAAGCTGGAGATCGAGTATATCACGCAGGAAGACATGAGCAGCACGGACGGGCAGGAGTTTCTGCATATCCAGCTGATCCCGTTAAAGTCAGCTACGGCGGCGGCAGGGCATTTTATCGACAGGCAGGTCTTTGTGGATATCGCCTACATGGAAAAGCTGCATACTTCCAATGCGCGGATCTACGCCGTGCTGGACCAGCTGGATGCGGCTTTTAAGCCGTATTTTAAGATTAAAGGACGGGCTTTTGCTCCGCCTGCCCAGATGGATATCACAGACGACATAGGGCATTACAAGATGACCCTGGAATTTTTAGACACAGTGGAACGGGAAGAGGGGCCGTTCATGGAGCACCTGGCTGTCAGGTTCCGCTGAAGACAGAAAGAACGAGGAGGAGATATAGATGGGATTACCGGAGATCGTAATCACCTTTAAGGAAAAGGCATCCGCGGCGATCGCAAGGAGCCAGCGCGGCATGGCGGCCGTGCTGCTGCAGGACGATACGGCGGAACAGTTTTTGACACCGTGTACGCGGTGGAAAAATGTCAAAGACACAGAATGGACAAAAGAGAGTTTAAAAGTGCTTAAACTTATCTTTAAAGGCGGCCCAAGGCAGGTACTGATCGTGCGCGTATTAAGGACGGAGGGCAGCCTTGACCTGAAAGGGACACTTGACGAGATCATGCACATCAACATTGATTACCTGTGCTATCCGGGATATCAGGCAAAGGATTTGACAACCTTACGGGAATTTATCAAGGAGTCGCATGAAAAAGGCAAGAAGGTTAAGGCAGTGCTGCCCGGTGCTGCAGCGGATGACATGCATATCATCAACTTTGTACAAGGCTATGTGACGGCGAAGTGGATCGACGAGGAAGAGGCTGTTACCTATACAGGGGCGGAATATTGCTCCCGTATAGCCGGGATCCTTGCCGGGCTGCCTTTGACGCAAAGCTGCACTTTTTACGTCCTGGACGAGATCGTGGATACTGACATCCCTGCGGAGCCGGATGCGGCGATCGACGCCGGGAAGCTTGTCATCGTCTTTGACGGCGAGAAGTATAAGATCGGACGGGGCGTGACAAGCCTGCAGACGGTGACGCCAGAGAATCCGGAAGCTTTCAAGAAGATCAAGATCGTGGAGGGGATGGACGTCATCCGGCATGACATCTTTTCGACCTTCGAGGGCAGTTACGTAGGCAAAGTAGTAAACAGTTATGATAGTAAGCAGCTGTTTGTGGGTGCGGTAAACGATTATCTCCGGGCGATGCAGAATGCCATCCTCAATGCGGAGGCTGAAAATGCCGTACAGGTCAGCGCCGAGGGCAACAGGGAATACTTAGAAGCACACGGGATCAATACGGAGGACATGACGGAACAGGAACTGCGGGAGGCAGACACGGGATCTTACATGTTCTTAGAAGGGAAATGCAAGTTCTTGGATGCGGCGGAAGATCTGCATCTTAACATGAGCATGTGACACAGGAGGTACGGGAAAATGGATAAGATCAGGGGAAACCGGGTACTGTCCGGCACCTGGGCGGAGGTCTGGTACAACGGCATTAAATTATTAGAGGTCAATAAGATCAACATTAAAGTGACAGTTAACCGGGAAGATGTGCAGGTAGGGATTGATGTAGATACGAAGATGACAGGCATAAAAGGCGAGGGCACGATGGCCTTGATCAAGGCGTTCACGCGCTTTGAGGATGTACGGCAGGAGATCGCGAGGGGCCGTGACCCACGGGGGACAATCATCACAAAACTAAAGGATCCTGATGCCACGGGCGCCCAGACAGAGCGCTACCAGATCGGGAACATTGCACTGTCGGAGTTTGGCTTTGAATATGAAAAAGGCGCTGTTGTAAAGCAGGAAGTGCCGTTTTCATTTACGCCGACGGACATGATCAACCTTGACGCGGTGCAGGAGGTATAGGTACAGGCAGGTTATTAAAATACAATAGAAACATACACACAGGAGGTATCAGGGAACCATGGAAGAGAATAAAACAATTATTTTTGAACAGTTTGCACAGAGGGCAAAAAAACGCATAGAGGAGCGGAAAAAGCAGCGCAGGGAAGAGCTGGAGATCGGCAGCCTGGGCGGCATGAGCATGGAGATCAGGGGCGTATCTGATACGGAACTGAATGAAGTCTATGAATTTTCCGAGGATCCGGTTGAGGTTGACAGGTATCTCATCTTTTACGCCAGCAGCACGCTGCAGGAGGCAGCGAAGGTCATGGCGGCGGAAGGGAGCCTGCAGGCCGGGAAGGAATACAGGATCACGGAGATGTTCAGCGCGGCAGAGCGTAATTTCATTGCAAAACGCATCCTGGAACTTTCCGGCGTAGGCGGCGAGGCAGATATCAGGATCAAGGAGACAGAAGAGGTAAAAAACTCTTAAAACAGTCCCGTCTTATGTGGCTGACCGGGTACTGGATGGAACACGGCGGGTTCAAGCCGGAGGAGATCCTTGCCTTGTCGCCGCAGGAGCGGACTGTATGGCAGGCGGTAGCAGAATTAAACAGGCAGCAGCGTAAAGAAGAGATCCGGGATGCCGTGGAAGAAGCGGTTTCGGATATCCTGCAGGCACTCCAGGAAGCGTGAGGAGGTGACAGCTGATGTCGGAAGTCTTCGGGGCGGTCCTTTCAATCAAAGACAACGTATCAGCTGTCATGAAACAATCAAAGGGATCAGTCACAGGCTTCCGTGGGGAAGTAGAAAAAGCAAAAAAAGACTTAGAGAAATTACATAAGCAGAAAGTGGCCGCAAAAGAGCTGCGAATCAAGAACACTTCCGCTTACAAGGCCATCGAGGGCGTCAAAAAGAAGCTGGAGCCGCTCACAAAGAAGACGGTGGAGATCAAAGCGAAGACGGAACGGGCCATGGAGAAAGTCAAGAAGTTCGGATTCGTGCTGGATAAAGTTAAGACATCCAAGGTCGTGCGTGTGGCGGTGGAGGGCACCGGCAAAGCAGTCAAGGCATTAGGCAAGGCAGCCCTGGTCGGCACTGCGGCAGCTTTTACTACGGTCGCAGCAGCCGGTACCATGGCGGTCAGCTCCGCAATGGACTACCAGGCGCAGATGCAGAACGTCGGCACCCTGTTAGACGGCGATGTGCAGGGCAAGCTGCAGGGGATGTCGAAGCAGCTCAAACAGGTATCGTTAGATACCGGCGTGTGCACATCGGATCTGACGGAAGGGCTGTACCAGGTAGTATCGGCGTTCGGCGAATCTGCAGATAACGTAAAGCAGATGGAGATCGCGGCCAAAGCAGCCAAGGCCGGGAACGCCACCACGGTGGATTCTATCAACCTGCTGTCAGCGGTGACAAAAGGCTATGGTGATACTTCCGCCGCAGCCATGCAGAAGGCATCCGACCTATCCTTCCTGACCGTGAAGTTAGGGCAGACAAGTTTCCCGGAACTGGCGGCCAGCATGGGGCAGGTGGTACCGCTTGCTTCTACGTTAAAGGTCAGCCAAGAGGAATTGTTCGGCGCGATGTCAACGCTGACCGGCGTGACAGGATCCACCAGCGAAGTCACAACGCAGTTAAAGGCGACAATGCAGTCTTTCCTGTCGCCGTCAACGGAGATGTCGAAGACGCTCAAAAAGATGGGCTATGCATCCGGAGCGGCGGCGCTGGAGAGCGAAGGCCTGGGCGGCATTCTGGAAAAGCTGAAAGGACAGGTCAAAGGGGACGAGGTCGCTTTTGCAAACCTGTTTTCCAGCGTGGAGGCAAAAAATGCTGTCCTGGCGCTGACCGGGAACCAGGCAGAGAACTTTGCAGAGAAAACTGCCGCAATGTTCGAGGCATCCGGTGCAGCGGATGCGGCTTTTAAGACACAGACAGCTTCCGTCAAGGAGATGGCCGCTAAGATTAAGAACGCCGGCAGCGTGATGCTCACCAGCATGGGCGAGAAGGCGCTGCCCTACATCCAGAGCGCGTTAGAGGGCGTCATCGAAAAGATGCCGGAGGTTACCGAGGCAGCCGGCGCCCTTATCGATAAGGCAGGGCCGGTATTTGAAAAGCTGGCGGGCAGTGTGACTGGATTTTTAGCGGAAGCAAAGCCCGTAATGATGCAGGCCGGCACTATGTTTGGGAGCGCCTTTGAGAAGGCGCTGCCGGCAATCGCATCCCTAAAGAATAGTTTTGTGTCGATCCACACGACAGCCGAGCCGGTGATCCTGGCGCTGGCCAGCGTGGTTTCTTCTGCCATACCGCCGCTTGCGGAGATCTTTGCAGGCGTATATTCTGTCGTGGCGGAAGTGATGCCGGTGGTTTCCCAGATCATCTCGGATGTGGGTGCAAAAGTGTCCAGCGTGTTCTCGTCAATGGGCAGTGAGACAGGCGTACTGCAGCAGCTGTTTGAGACAGCGGGACCGGCGATCTCGTCTGTACTATCGACGGCGTGGTCCGTAGCCAGCCCATTACTGGATCTTGCGATCCAGGGCGTCGGGTTACTGGCAGATGCCTTTGCGGCAGCATTTCCATATATACAAAGTATCGTTGAGAGCGTATGGAACGTGATCGGCCCGGTATTTAGCAAGATTGGTGAGGGCATCGGCGTTGTTGCGTCTGCGATTAAGAGGATCCGTGGCGTGGATGACGGTGGTGGTGGATCCGGCGGCGGTGGAGGCGGGAGTGTTGCGGCCAATGCGACCGGGACGCCTTATTTTTCTGGCGGATGGACGACGGTTGGGGAACATGGGCCGGAACTGATGCGCCTGCCTGCTGGCACAAGGATCCTTTCCAATCAGGAGAGTAAGAGTACGAGGCGGGGAGACAGGAAGATCTCCATCCACGTAGAGCATATGGAAGTACGCAGCGACGCCGACATCCAGATGGTAGCGGAAGAGCTTGCAAAGAGACTGGAGGAAGCGGAGGAGAATCAGTGATGAGGAAGACAAGGACGGTTTTATTAGTCACGGACGACGGGCAGTATGAACTGTCCGTCAATCCTCCGGAGATCTCCGTGACACAGGAGAATAAGGATAAGACGATCGATCTCTTAAATGTGGGGGAAGTCAACGTGCCGGGGATGCGGGGCCTTATTAAAGTGTCCCTGGCTACTTTTTTACCGGACTCTAACAGCCCGTTTTTTACGGGCACCGCACCGGAGCAGATCGTGCAGGCAGTAAAAAAAGCAAAAAACGGGCAGAAGGCGGTCCGCATCATTATCAGCGGGAGCGATGTCAATACGCAGTTTAATGTCTCCTCCATGAATGAAATCTATAAGGAAGGCCAGGGCGATATCTATATCTCATGGTCCTTTATAGAGCTGCGGGATTTAAACACCGGGCAGGTGGCCAGCTTCGTGCGCAGGTATACGGATACCGGGCTGTGCACCCGCAGGACGTCGCGCAGCGTGCCGAAAGTAATTCTTGTCCAGAGCGGCGACACTCTCTGGAACTTAGCAAGGCGGTATTATGATGACGGCAGCCGCTGGAAAGAGATCGCTATGGCGAATGGCATGTATGAGGATGCCCTGATAACGGGGATGCGGCTTATCTTGCCGCTGTAACATTTACTTTAGCAGGAGAATGATAGATTGATATGGATATGAAGGTATCTGTAAATGGCGCAGACTTTTCAAAAGAAATAGAGTCAATCAGTTGGAGCGGGGACGAAAACCAGCTGGCGAGGAAGTTAAAGATCACATATCTGTATGCCCCGCGGAGCAAGCCCGCGTACACCAGGGCGGCGGTAAAAGGCAATCGGATCACTTTAAACGGCGGTTTGTTTCAAGGAATTATATTAAATGAAGAACGGTCGGAAAACTCGATCGTGCTGTCTAACACGGCATATGATTATGCCTGGTATCTGCGCAGCAAGGCCTTTGGCGTTTATAAGGGATCCCCTGCGGCGGTGGTTTCGCAGGTATGCAGCGAGAACGGCATTCCCTACGGACCCTTGTATGATCCGGGCGGGGAGGTGGAGGTCATTACTGCCGGGGAAAAGAGTATCAGCCAGGTCATTAAGGATGCTTACGAGGGACAGGATGTACATGTCTATATGCAGGGCACTGCCCTGTGTACAGAAAAATACGGCACAGAGCTGGCCGGGACCGTGACCGGGGATGACGGCGTGACTGACGCAAGTTACACAAGCAGCGCGGAAAACCTTGTCAACAGGGTCGTATTACTAAACAAAGAGGAGCAGCCAGTGGGAGAAGTGACGAATGGTTTTTCCGAATACGGAACGATCAGTGAGGCTTATAAGATTTCCGGTGATGAGTTAGATGCAAATAAAGAAGCAGAGAAACTGCTAAAAGGGATAGAGGAATCTGGCAAGGTCGTGGTGCGTGGCAACCCGAAATTTGTGACGGGGAAAGCGGTCATCGTCGAGAAGGTCAACTCAAAGATCCGGGGCAGGTTTGTGATCATCTCGGATTCCCACGAGATCCGGGACGCGTCCTATATAACGACGCTGGGGCTGCGGTTTGACAGTGTCGTGCAGTGACAGCAGAAAGGGGAGATACAGATGGCAAACGGGGATCCATTCGCACGCATGGTCAAGATGATGGAACGTCAGGGCGCGAACCTGAACGGTTATGACATGAGCGTTGCAAAGATCGTAAGCGTGGCACCGCTGAAGATCATCGATAAAGGGAACCTGATCGAGAGAAATCTGGTCTGTAACGGCCTGATCACGTCAGATAAGGATGCAGAACTGGAAGCGATCCTGGCAAAAGAGGAGTATCTCTCAAAAGAGTTAAAACAGTTTTTAAAGGATCTTTACAAGGAATTAAGGGTGCAGAAAGATGACCAGGTGTTAGTACAGCGGGTGAAGAACAGTTATTACATCTGCGGGAAGGTGGCAGGACAATGAGTGTATTCCCTTTTACGGTTGATGTGCCGGAGCTGGAGGACCGGGAAGAGGAACTTCCCATCTTCCGGGAACTGGCATATGACTACGAAAAAAACTGCCTGCTGCGCAGGGGCGGCAGGCCCTACCTGGTAGAAAAAGATGAGGCGCTGCAAGTCTGGATCTATAAGGCCCTTAAAACAAAACGATTCGTCTGGCCAGCCTATACGCATACCTATGGAAGTGAAATTGAGAACGTGGTTGGGCTTAGTAATGACAAAGATATCATAGACAGCGAGATCAAGCGCTACATCACGGAGACGCTGATGGTAAACCCTTACCTGCAGGAGCTGTCAGATTTTACGTTTGCCCATGAGCGCGACATTGTCACGGCAGAGTTTGTTGTGACAAGCATTTACGGGCGGTTTACCCATGAGAGCGAGGTTTACAATGAGTAGGAGTTTTACAGAGATCCTCGACCGTATGAAAGCCAGGATCGAGACAGAGGCGGACAAGCGGGAAGGTACCTGGACAGCGGACAACCTGCAGGCCGTGGCAAATGAGCTGGCGCGGATCTATGCGGAGGATATTGACACGATCCTGCCGCAGGCTTTTGTCATGACGGCACAGGGCAAGAATCTGGACAGCTGCTGTAGCGACTATGGCATCCTGCGCCGGGCAGCGACACAGGCGGAGGCCGTGGTGCAGCTTAAGGGGGAGCCTGGGACCTATGCCTGGCTGCAGATTTCCGCCGGAGATATTACTTTTACTGTACAGGAGCCTTTTACGATCCCGCGAGGCGACGGTGAGGCGGGAGGCGGCACGGTATCGGTCCGGGCAGTCTGTGACCAGGCCGGCGACATCGGCAACGTGGCAGCCGGGAGCATCGATAAAGCCTCCGACAGGCGGATCCTAAAAGTTAGGAACCCTACAGCGGCAGAGGGCGGTTTTGACACAGAATCAGACGATGCCTTGCGGGAACGGACACTGGAGCATATCCGGACGCCTGCAAACAGCGGGAATATCGCACACTATAGGCAGTGGGCGAAGGAAGTCGCAGGCGTGTCAAAGGTGAGGATCTATGACCTTGCCCGTGGACCTGGCACGGTGGATGTGGTGCTCATTGCGGACGGCAATGAGGCAGCGCCACAAAAACTGATCGAAGCGGTAGAAGATCACATCGAGGCAGTGCGGCCCATCGGTGCAGACGTACTGGTGGCAAGCGGCGAAGCGGTGGACATCCATGTCACAGTGGATGTGATCGTTAAGGCAGGCTATACGGCGGAGGGCATCCAGGCAAGCTTCTATCCGCGACTAGCACAGCACTGTGAGACGGTGGCTTTTCAGTCGCAGATCCTCTCTTATCTGGGGATGGTCAATGTGCTGTTTGACTGCCCAGGCGTGGTGGATGTGATAAGCTTTACGATCAACGGAACGTCCAAAAGCCTGCATCTTGCGGAGAGACAGTTTCCGGTAGCACAGGTCCCGGCGATCACGGCCACTGTGGAAGGTGATGCGTCTGCAGGTGGATGGATAACGGGAAGCGGGACAGGAGGCGGTGAGGATGCTTAAAAAGAGCGTGCCGCCATTTGTGGCACAGATGATGGAGATGGCGCAGCTCTTTACCGCAGAGCAGCCGGAGCTTGATAAGATGGAGGCTGACCTGTCAGAGCTGCTGCGGCAGTTTTATATCAAGACAGCAACCTACTCCCTGGACAGGTGGGAGGATGAGTTTGGCCTGGAACGGAACACGGAGCTGACGTTAATGCAGCGTAGGGCGCGGGTGCTGGCGAAACTAAACAGCAACCCGCCGGCAACGGTCAGGATGTTAGAAAACCTTGTCATGCAGGTCATGACCGCGAATGCGGTGACGATCGTGGAGCATCCGGCGGAGTACAGCTTTACGGTCTATGTAAATACAGACTATCTGGTAGAGACTTTTGCGATCGCAGACGAGGCGGTGCGGCTGGCCAGGCCGGCACACTTATCATATAAGTTTGTAAACCGCCTGATCAGGAAGGCAACGTCACGGGTATACTATGGGATTGCAGGCGGCTACATTGGGATCGTCAGAGGGATGGTGGAGGAGTGAGAAAATGATATTTTGTCTTACAAATGCGGGAAAACAATATATGGCAAAGGTCAACGCAGGGGAGGCTAAGATGCATTTGACCCGCGCAGTGACAGGAAGCGGCAATTCCTCTTATTTGGAGATCCTGACAAACGTTGTGGATGAACAGCAGCAGATCCAGCTTGATGCTGTCCACGCGGAGGGGGAATATACCTTTATTGAGTGCGTGCTCACAAACCTGGAACTTGGCAGGGAGTATGTGCTGCGGCAGTTAGGGATCTATGCGGCAGATGAAGAAGGGGAAGAAAAGTTAATTATCATCGGGCAGGACCAGTATGGCGACCGGATCCCGGTCTTATCCGAGAAAGAGGTCGAGTATCAGTACAGCATAGCTATGCGGATCAGCAATGCAGCAGAGGTCACGTTTGACTTTTCCGTTAATGATTTTCTGCGGAAGAAATATTTTTATGAGCACTGCGCAGAGTTTGAAGAGTATAAGTCCGAGGTTGACAATAGGTTCAAGGCGCTTCCGCGAGTGCGCGTCGGACCGGAGAAGCTGCTTGACCGGAAAGACACGATCCTGTTTGAAACGCTGAAAGGAACAAACAAGGTTACGCGGATCCGGGAGCGGGATCATGATGATCGGGAAGAAGCCTATGACCTTGCAGCGGTTTTCCAGATGGCGAAGGAGCGGGAGAACCTGAAGACGGAGGAAACGCTTTCTGTTCTGTTTGGGAAGATACAGAGATTTTTTTATGATATGAAAGTAAACTGTTTTTCCGAGGCGGATGATCCACTCACACTCATGACGGAACTGACCTATAAGCCGCCGGCAAAGCGAACACCAGGATGCATCTATGGATTAATCACGACAAAGAGGGGATTGATCATCCTGTTTTTTGACCGGTATATAACTGGTACAGAGAATCCGGCCAGAGAAGGGACACTCTATGGTGTGGAAGTTACAGAGAGGACTGCGGCAGAATATGATACTGCCCCATATAGGGCGATCTTTAGTAATGTAGTTTATATAAAAGGACAAGAAACAGGGCGCAAGAAAGGGATGATCTACGCAGTCCCCAAAACGACAAGATAGGAGGATGTACCAGTGGGTGAAAATGAAAGATATATCATGGCCGAGTTCCAGGATAATGAGGGTAATATCATATACTGGCATACAGATGCAAGGGTAGTGTGGCTTCCAGATGGAACGTCCCTGTATGCATTTTTAAATAGTGCAGTAACAGATACAACGCTCAACGGAATTTTAGACAAATAGGAGGGCACAAGAATGGCAACGTTAGCTAGTATGATCGCAGATGCGATTGACAGATATCATGTTTTATTTATGCAAAAGAAAGTTTTAAAAACGGTCGAGGAGATTGAGGCTACGACTAACCCTCTGGGGAAATATATAGCTGGGGCTGGTGCGGTTGATGAATTATATAATAATTTAATGTTCCCGGACGGGGTACGGTTTTACCCAGATATCCATGATGG